>NZ_JABJVY010000035.1:0-46282 GCF_040750475.1 Amorphus sp. 3PC139-8
TCGGCGGCGGCGGAGAGATTCTTGGCGGGCAGAGAATAGGACTCCATGAAGTCCTCCACGAACCCCTTCGCGTCGCCTCGCCCCGGCAATCAGCAGCGGGCGCTCGCCTCGTGCGGATTGCCGGGCTGATTGCGCATCCAGTCCGCCAGCCCCGCCATCGCATCATAGAGCACGGCCCGCGCCTCGTCGTCGGCGACGGTTTCATCCAGCGCGCCGCGCATGCACATCAGCCATTGGTCGCGCTCGCTTTCGCCGATCGGCACGCCGAGATGGCGCCAGCGCAGGCGCGGATGGCCCTTTTCGGCCGAATAAAGTCGCGGTCCACCGGTCCATTCGCCGAGATAGCGCTTGAAAACCTCTTTGGTGGAGGTGAGATCCGGCCGGTGCAGCGCACGGATGCCTTGCGCTTCCGGTAGCGTGTCCATGCGCGCATAAAACACCTCGACCAGCCGGTCGATGGTCGCAGCACCGCCAATCCGTTCGTAGAGCTGCGCGCGGTCCACACCCGTCATTCGGTGTCCTTTCGTACGTCGAAGCGTTTTAGCGCCGGCCCAGGGGCGCAGGCGATTCCGTCGGACATAAGGCCCGCTGAGAACTTTTCCCGTGCTGCATTCTGACGCATTTTGCGCGCCACATTCGCCGCGCCAACTCCGATTGCCTACCCGGCCCCTCTTGAGGTCGGCCCGCAAGCGCTTACCCTTAACGGGGGTACCGTCGCCCTCCTCCCGCTTGGCTCCGGATCCTTCATGACCGCCGACCCGACCCGATCGTCGAATCTCGTCCTCAAAGCCGCCGGCAGCGTCGCCTCGCTCGATCGCACGGTCTGGAACGGCCTCGCCAATCCCGGATGGCGGCGCGAAAACGGCAATCTCATTGCCGACGGCACGCCGGCCCGAGGCTACGATCCGTTCGTGGATCACGACTTCCTGACGGCACTGGAGGAAACCGGCTGCGTGGATGGCCGAAGCGGCTGGTATCCCCGCCCGCTCCTGATCGAGGATGAGGCGGGAACGCTGCGCGCCGCCGCGCCGAGCTACCTGAAAACCCATTCCCAAGGCGAATATGTGTTCGACCACGGCTGGGCCGATGCCTTCGAGCGCGCCGGCGGCACCTACTACCCCAAGCTTCAGGTCTCCGTTCCGTTCACGCCCGTGACGGGACCGCGCTTGCTGGTGCCGCCCGGTCCCGAAGCGCAGGTCCTGAAAACGCACTTGGCGGAAGGGCTCGCCACCTTCGCGCAACAAGCCGAAGCCTCCTCGGTGCACGCGACCTTCCTGCTTAAGGAGGACTGGGAGATCCTGGAGGCGCAAGGCTACTTGCCGCGCACCGACGTCCAGTTCCATTGGGTGGACCGCGGCTATGGCGATTTCGACGGCTTCCTGGCCGCGCTGTCGTCGCGCAAGCGCAAGCAGATCAAGCGCGAGCGGCGCGACGCCGTCGCTGCCGGGCTCGCCATCGAGTGGGTCAGCGGCGCCGACCTGACCGAGGCCCACTGGGACGACTTCTTCGCCTTCTACACCGACACCGGCGCCCGCAAATGGGGCCGGCCCTATCTCAACCGCGCCTTTTTTTCCGCGCTTTCGGATAAGATGGCGGATCGGGTGGCCCTGGTGTTCGCCCGCAACGAGGGCCATGCCGTCGCCGGCGCGCTCAACCTGATGGGCTCGGACACGCTCTACGGCCGCTACTGGGGTTGCCTGGAGGACCATCCGTTCCTGCATTTCGAGATCTGCTACTATCAGGCGATCGAGTTCGCGCTGTCGCGCGGCCTGACGCGGGTCGAGGCCGGCGCCCAGGGCGACCACAAGCTCGCCCGCGGTTACGAGCCGACCCTCACGCGCTCAGCCCATTTCATCCTGCATCCGGGCCTAAGAAAGGCGATCGCCGACTATCTGGCGCGCGAGCGCGAGGCGGTCGCGGTGGAGCGCGACATCCTCTCCGATCACGCGCCCTATCGCCGAGAGGACGGGTCTTGAGGACACGGGGCCATTCGGCTTGACCTGTCAGGCGGATCTTGTAGCGTCGCGCCGCAAACTGCGGAGAGAGGCCCGATGACCGGTTACGACGACACCAACGTCTTCGCGAAGATCCTTCGCGGCGAGCTTCCGGCGATCAAGGTCTACGAGGACGAGAAGACCTTCGCCTTCATGGACATCATGCCGCGCAGCGATGGTCACTGCCTGGTGATTCCGAAGGCGCCGTCGCGCAACATCCTCGACATCGCTCCGGACGACCTCTTCGCCGTCATGGTCACCGCCCAGAAGCTCGCCAAGGCCGCGAAGCAGGCATTTTCGGCCGACGGCATCACCATTCAGCAATTCTCCGAGCCGGCCGGCGGGCAGGTGGTGTTCCACACCCATGTCCACATTCTGCCGCGCTTCGACGGGGTCGCGCTGCGCCCGCACACGGGCGACATGGCCGACCAGGAGGTCTTGCTGGCCCAGGCCGACAAGCTGAAGGCGGCGCTTGCCGGGGCTTGAGCGCCCGGTTCTCGAGTTGACCAAGCCAGCGCGCACCCGCGCGCCGGCCAGCCGAAGGGGCGCTCCCGGCCACGTCGCGTACGGCGCGCGGAAGCGTTTCCGGGCGAAGGCGAAGCCGGTTCGCCGTCCGGAAACGCGCAAAACCGATGGATCAGAACAAGAACCAGGTGCCGATCACCAGCGCCTCGGCCACCAAAAGGCCTAGGACCAACCGCTTGCCGGTGACGAAGTAGACCGCAAGACCGGCGAGGGCGGCACCGACCCGAACCTCCATCGCCACATCGGCGAGGGCCCCGTTGGGAAACAGGATCAACTGCGCGATCAGGCCGGCCACGAGCGCTGTCGCAACCGCCTTGATCCAGGCGAAGAACTCCGAATCCTCCGTCAGCCGGCCTGCGAGCAGCACGCCGAGCCAGCGCCAGACATGGGTCGGCACCGCCGCAGCGATTAGGATCGAGAGATAAGGCCCAAGGCCGGCGAGGTTCATATCCGCCGCACCGCTCATGACCGGGCTCTCCCGATACGGCCGCCGACATAGGCAAGCGTTCCGCCGATCACCCCGGCCCAGAGAAGGTCAAGACCCAGGCCGGCCACATGCGCGATCGGCCCCAGCGCCAGCCCGAAAATCATCGCCAGATGATCCGCCCGCACCCGCCCCGCGCCCGACAGGGTGAGCAGAAAATAGAGCGGGGTCATCAGGAGCAGGGCGGCCGAGAGCCAGCCGGGAATATGACCGATCGCCACGAACCCGATCGCCGCCGCGACCAGATTGACCGTGACGAGGCCGATGGCGAACCCCGCGAAGTAGGCGAGCCGCGCCGGCGCCGGCGTCTTGGGCATCTCCGACATGGTGAAGACCCAGGACGTCACGGCCACGAAATGCGACAGGGCGAGCAGGCGCAAACGCGAGGTTCGCGGCGCGCGCACGACAGGCGTCCACGACATCAGCATCGGCAGGAAGCGGATCGAGGAGAGCGTCACGGCAAGCGCGGTCGCGATCCAGCCCGCCCCGTTCAAAACCGAGCCCACGAACACGAGTTGGGCCGGCAACGCCCAGACCGTCAGGGCGAGAAAGATCGTTTCCGTCAGGCTGAGCCCCGCATCCCGCGCAAGCGCGGCAAATCCGATCTGGGCGGTGATCAGCACGACCGCCGGCACCGACGCCATCTTGCTCACGCCCTTCACGAACCAGCCAAGGGAGGAGCGGAACGAAGGCGCGTCGGACACGAAGAAAGCCGCTTAAAAGACAGGGATGTATTGCCGGTATCATAGATCCGAGCCCCGTCCCAGGGCGGCAAGCGGCCGGCTGCCATGCATCCGATGCGCCCCTCGGCCCAGCTTCGCGGTCGATCGCAAACCGGTTGCGTTGGCCCTCGCCTCCCGCTTACGCGACGAGATGCCCGTGCTGGGCGATCGCCACCTTCACCGCCGCGCGCCGGTCCCGCGTGTTCGGTTCGGCAAGCTCCGCCGGATCGACGCCTTCGGCCAGAGCTTCCCAGATCTCCGCCTTGGTCCGGACCAGCTCGGGCACGCCGTGATCGGCGAGAATGGCCTGGAACGCCGTGTGGGCCGATGCGTCGAAGGGCCAGGTGCGACCGAAATGGTCCTTCAGAGGATGGGCGGGATAGAGATGCGCGCAGGGCACGAGGCCGTCGGGGATCGGATCGTTGGCGGCATGGGTGCGCCCGGTCTTAAGCAGTTGCGGCAGAACGTGGGTGTGCGGCCCCTCCGGGCTCTGCGCGTCCGGCGCGGGGATCGGCTGCTTGACCTCGCTCCGGCCGAGCTTGGTGACGAATACCCGGTGCGGCGAGAGCGCCGGCATTTCGGCCATCAGCGGATTGGCGGGATCGGAAACGGATCGCCCGACCGCTTCGCGCAACCGCTGAGTCGTCGCCGGATCGGCACTGCGCACGCAGACATCGACCTGGTGGGTGCCAAGCCCCATATCGAACAGGATCGCCTCCCGGTCGACCGGATCGACCGCGTCCGTATCCGGCCCGAGCTCGGTGACCACGGTGCGCCGGTTCATGGCCGCCTGCTCCGCCGGCAGGCAGAGCGCGATCGCGTGGTTCCAGCTCGTCGGATCCTTGGCCGGCGTCTCGTAGGCGACAAGGCGGAGTTCGGCTGCGGGAACGATCCGAAGCGCTCCGCGCGCTGTCGCGACAGAGAGATCATCCGCGAAAGCGGTCGCTTCGTCCGGATCGCGCAGGAATTCCGCGATCGCACCGAAGGTTCCGACACTCCAGCCAGCACGCGGATCTTGCAACAAGCGGCACAAGAGCGCGCCGGCTGCCGTGTTTGCGGTCTTCGTCATTCCGCCCCTCCTGCCGTCGATCCTTTGGGAAGGCGCCGCCAAGGGACGACGAACGGTTGCCCCTCATGCGCGCCCAGAACCGAAGAGACGCCATAGATTTCGGCGATGCGCTCTTCGGTCAGAACCTGATCCGGCCGTCCTTCGGCAACGACCCTGCCTCGGGTCAAAAGCACCAGCCGGTCGCAGAAGCGGGCGGCGAGCGACAGGTCGTGCAGCACGACGACCACCCCGGCGCCGTCTCGGACCGTCCGCGCCAGGAGCTCCATCACCTCGAGCTGGTGATAGGGATCGAGCGCGGCCGTCGGCTCGTCGGCGAGCAGCATGTCCGCCTCCACGGCCAGGGCGCGGGCCAGAAGAACGCGGGTGCGCTCGCCGCCGGAAAGGGTCTCGATCGACCGGCCGGCGAATTGCTCGATCTCGGCGGCACGCATCGCCCTGGAAATCGCCGCCTCGTCGCGCGCGGCATCGGACGCTCCGAACCCGCTGGAATAGGGGAGTCGGCCGAGCGCCACCACCCGTTCGACCGTGAGCGGCCACTCCACGCGACCGGACTGGGTCAGGAAGGCGAGCCATTGCGCAAGTTTGCGCGCGTCAACGTTGTCGGCGGCAACTGCGTCATAGAGCACCGAACCGGCATCGGGCACTCTAAGCCGGGCAAGCACGGAGAGAAGCGTGGACTTGCCCGCCCCGTTCGGACCGATGAGACCGACCAGCTCCCCCGGTCCCGCCGCAAAGCCCACGCGGTCCAGGATCGTCGTTCCGTTCAAACGGACCGTGATGTCGCGCGCCTCGATCCTCATCTCTCCAGCCTCCGGTAGCGCCAGACCAGCGAGAACAGGAAGGGCGCGCCGATGATCGCCGTCACGACGCCGAGCTGAAGCTCCGGGCGGCTCGGAATCAGCCGCACGGCGATGTCGGCGGCGAGCGTCAGCGAGGCCCCGCCGAGACCGCTTGCGAACAACAACCGTCCCGGACGATGGGCAACGAAAGGACGGAGCAGATGCGGCACGACCAGCCCCACGAAGCCGATCACGCCGGTGACCGCCGTCGCCGCGCCGACCGACAGCGCAACGCCACCGACAACGGCCGCGCGCACCCGGCGCATGCCGATGCCGAGGGTACGCGCCGTTTCTTCGCCGAGCGACAGGGCGTCGAGGGCCCGCGACGTCGACAGGAGCAGCATCCAGCCGACGATCATCGGAGCGATGGCGACCCAGACATGGGAGAAGCTGCGGTCGGCGAGCGAGCCCATCAGCCAGAACATAATCTCCATCGCCGCATAGGGGTTCGGCGCCAGATTGAGCGTCAGCGAGATCAACGCGCCGGCGAGGCTGTTGATGGCGACGCCTGCCAGGATCAGCGTCGTCGTGCTCATGCCGCGTCCGGCGACCGCGAACAGAAGCCCGCCCACGAGCAACGCGGCGACGATGCCGCCGAGCGGCAACAGCAGCGACGATGTGGCCGCGAGCCCGGAATAGAACACAACAACCGCGCCGAGTGCCGCCCCGCCGGAGACGCCGACCACGCCAGGCTCGGCGAGCGGGTTGCGCAGAAAGCCTTGCATGACGGCGCCCGACAGCCCCAGCGTGAAGCCAACGAGCAGACCGAGCAGCGCCCGCGGCAGCCGGAGCTCGACGAGCACGAGCGCGCCGATCGTTTCACGGCCGCCCAAGGCGTCGGCGCCGGCCGCCGGCAGGTCCAGCGGGGCATAGCCGATCGCGAGCGACAAGGCGAACAGGACCAGGGCAAGGCCGCCCAGCAAGGCGAGGAGCCACGGATAGCTCACCTCTGCACGCCTCATTGGCCGGCCCTCCGGTGGGTCTCGATCGTCTCGGCGGCTTGCCTCAGGAGTGCTAGCGCATCGACGAGCGCCGGCCCGGCGCAGGTCCACAGCCTGGGCGACAGGGACACCACCAGCGGGGCCTTGGGAAGCCTATCCAGGATCGGATGATGGAGGACCTCGTAGGCGAGCGCCGGCGAGGTTTCCTCGGCGTTGAGGATGAGCACATCGGGCTTAAGCCGGGCAAGCTGCTCCAGCGACAAGCGCCGATAGCGACCGAGATCCTGCTCGGCGCCGAGATTGCGCAGGCCCGCCGCCTCGATGACGGTATCCACCAGCGAGCCGGCACCCACCGTGAAGCCATTCGGCGCGAATACGACGGCGGTCGGCGCGTCGTCATCCGGCGTGGCCGGCCCGACGAACGCCCCGGCAATTTCCGCGACCATCGCCTCCGCCCGCTCCGACTGGCCGAGACGGTCTCCGAGCATCCGGATCTGAGCCTCGACCTCCGGCAGTGTGGTCGGGACCTCCAGTTCAAGAACCGGCTCGCCGACCCTGCGCAGGAAATCGACCGTCGTGCGGGTGGTGTAGCGGCCCGCCACCACGAGATCCGGCGACAGGCGCAGGATTTCCTCCGCCAGCCCATGGTTCGCCGGGTAGCGCGCCGCTTTGTCAGCCACGGTCGATTGGTCCGGGTTCTGGCCCAGATAGGTGACCGACACGATCTGGTCGGGATCCGCGAGCCGCAGCAGAAGTTCGTCGGCACATAGGTTCATCGAGACGACGCGCTCCGGCGCCGCCCGCTCATCGTCCGCCATCGACGCGGCCGGACCGGTCAAAATCCCGAGAAAGAGACCGGCGGCCGCGCACCCTACGACCGCCGAGAAAATGCGCGACACCGTCATCAGAAGGTCAGCTTGACACCGGCGTATGCGCTGATCCCCTCTTCGCCGTAGCCCCAAACGTCATAGTAATCCTCGTTCAGGATGTTGTTCACACGGCCATAGATCTGGGCATTTTCGTTGACATCGTAGGATGCCGCGAGGTTGACCAGCGTATAGGCATCCAGATCGACGACATAGGTCTGAGTGTAGCTTTGATTGTACACCCAGTCCTTCTGGACGCCGGTATAGTCGATGTTGAGGTTCACGTTCGCCCGGTCGTGCAGGAAGCGGTAGTTGATATCCAGGCTGGCGACGTTGCGCGGCCGGCGGACCAGCTCGGCACCGGTCGCATCGTGACCATCGGTGTAGGTGTAGGAAGCGCGCACCGTCAGCGGATCGATCGGATTCACCGACAGCCCAACCTCGACGCCGTCGATCTTCGAGGTGCCGGGCAGGTTGATGGAACTCTGCCCGGAGCCGGTGATCATGTCGGAGATCCGCTGGTTGAAATAGGTCACATCGACGCCGGCCCGCCCCGCGAACAATTGCTGGTCGACGCCGACATCCCAGCCGGTCGCCTCTTCGGGCTTGAGGTCCGGATTGCCGCTATAGGTGTTGGTGTAGCCGTAAAGCTCGAACATCGTCGGGTTCTTCACGCCGGTGCCGAACGAGCCGTGCAGCTTGGTGCCCGTCCGATCGATGAAATAGGCCGCTGTCGCCCGGTAAGTCGTGGAATCCTCGAAGATTTCGTTGACGTCGTGACGGATGCTGCCGGTCAGGTTCAAATTCTCAAACAGGCTGAGCTGATACTGGCCGACGAAGCCGGTGGAATTCACCGTGCGGTCGAACGAGGAATAGGCCGAGTCGGAGACCACGCCATCCTCTTCGTTCTGGACCGCGAAGGTCACCACGTGGCTCGCATCGAACACCTCCGGTGTGTTGAAGAACACGTTCGACTGGTAGTCGAACCGACGCGTCGAGCCTTCATAGGTGCTGGTCACGACGGTCGGAGCGAGATTGCGATACTTGGTGTCCGTCTTGGTGTAGCTGACGCCGGCGATCTGCTCCCAGTGGTGGTCGAACAGGCTGAGCCGGGCCTGGGCGCGCGAGTAGAGGTCGTCGCCGGTGGTGTCCTGCAGCGAATCCGTCGGCCCTGTATGGCCGTAAGCTGGCAGGTAGGTATCGGTGTCGGTGTCCGTCTTGGTGCTGGTGTAGCGGATCACGCCCGACATATCGAAATACTCGTTGGGGCTAAGGCTGCCTTTCGCGAACACGGTGCCGTTGCGATAGCCGTCCTTCTCCGTGTTGCCGAGATTTTCGCTGGCGACCGAGATCCCGTCGGTTTTGTAGCCCATTCCGCTCACGATGAAGTTGTACATCTCGCCGGCGCCGCTGATCGACGCATTCCCGTTGACCGTCCCGAACGAGCCACCCTCGAGCCGACCGGAGATATGGGTTCCCGGCTCGCCGGTCCGGGTCACGATGTTGATGACGCCGCCGACCGCGTCGGAGCCGTAGAGCGCGCTTTGGGGCCCCCTGAGGACCTCGATCCGCTCCACGTCGTCAGCGAGCAGCGTGGAAAAATCGAACTCCGAGCCGAAGGCAGGGTCATTCACCGGAACGCCGTCGATAAAAACCTTCGTCTGGTTGCCTTCCGATCCACGGATACGAACCTGGGTGAGCTGTCCGATCGGTCCCGTGCGGTTGACCGCCAGACCCGGTACTTGCCGCAGCGCGTCGGACACGAACTGGATCTTCTGCTCGCGCAGCTCCTCTCCGGTGATCACGGTGACCGCGCTGCCAACCTTGTCCAGCGACGTGGGCGCCAGGTTCGCCGTGACGGAGATCTCCGGCAGCGCGACCACCGAGGCGTCGCCGAGATCGGCATCCTGAGCATGCGCGGGCAGCGCAAGAAGGAACGGCGACAGCGAAACGGTGGCGCAGGCAACACGGCGCACGGCAGTACGCCGTCCACGAAGAGACGTCGGAAAAGATAACATGGCAGTCCTCGAGCGGCACACGGCCGGATGGCACGTCACCGCGATCGAGGCGGACCCATGCGAGGAACATGGAGACCGTACCCATCGAGACACCCCGCCCGATGTGACCGCGCGTGACCACGGCTGACGGCAGGTCTCCTGACTTGCGGGTCCTCGTCGCTCCGCTGCCTTCCCAGGATCATTTCGACCCCAGTGGCGTCCAACGCGGAGAACTCGCCGCTCACAGTTGCGGGGGCAGTCACGGAGTTGGCGCGCGTCGCCGCACCGTGTTCCCTATTGAGCCCGAAAGGGCACCGTCACGGTCAGGGATAAAGCGTCGCGGTCGGGAGTCAAGCCAGAGCAGAAGCATTCCAGTCCGACGTCCCCAACTTCGAAATCCTCAATTCCGGCCGAACAATTTGATCGACATTTCCTGCCCCGCCAGGAAATATAGAACTCGCATTTACTCTTTGCGATCTCCTAATAAACGCCGGTCCATATCCATGTTCGCATGACAAATTTTTAGTTATTACAAAGTGTATATTCTGATTGAACTTGCGTTAACTGTCGAAGAATTGCTATCGTTTGCGGACCCAGCTCGATCGAGTGGGCAATACTCATCATTTGGACGCCGGGGCGGACGTGGACGTCGCAGACGAGTATCAGTGCGAGCAAGGGGGCCAGGCGGCGCCGGTCGAGATCGATGCAGCCAGGGCGCTCTTGGATCAGGCGATCTCGGCCTACTATTCAGACCTTCACGCCGCGATCCGCCGGCGCGGAGCCGGCACGAGCCAAGCCACCGAGATTGTTCACGACCTCTATATTCAGCTCTCGCGCAAGCCGGAGCGCCTGGTCGGCAAGTCCTCGCTGCGGGCGTTCCTGATCCGGGCGGCGGTCAATCTGGGGATCGACCGGGCCCGGCGCGCCGCATTCGAGGCACGGCTGTTTGAATCCCTCGACATCTCCGTCCACGCGCCCACCATCGCTGCGCCGATCGAGACCCGGCTCGACCTGTCGCGCCGGCTGGCCGTCCTGCGCAAGGCGATCCTCGCGCTGCCCGCTCAGCGCCGCGACGTCTTCATCGCCCATCGCCTGGCCGGAATGGACAAGGATGAGATCGCCGAACAGCTCGGCATCACCCGCGGGCAGGTCAACCGCCACTTGCGCAAGGCGATGCTTCACTGCATGGAAAAAATAGACGAATTCGAAAACGGATAGGCCGCGTCGCCCTCTCCCATTCGTCTATCTCTAGAGGCTGTTATGGACTTGGAATAGAAGCTGCGTCGGGGAGAGCGGCGCGGACAACAGGAGAAAGGCGATCCGAATACTCTACCGTATTTGGGAGCCCTTCGACGCATTCGCCGTCCCTCTGTCCCCACCCCTTCGGACCGGTCGCTTTGTTTGCGCCGGTTCGTCGCCGATCTCGACCGTACTCCCGGTCCGCGCATCGATCGGCTCCTGCCGGAGCGAAGAAAACGGCAACGGCGCAGCCCCATTTGAAGTCCATAACAGCCTCCAAGATAGACCGAGACCAACGATGCCGCCGGCCGTGACATCCGAGAAACCGCACGATATCCGCGAACAGGCCATCGAGTGGCTGCTGCATCTGGAAGACGCAGATACGCCCGATGAAGATCGCCGCGCCTTCGAGGAGTGGCTGGGCCGCGATCCCGCCCACGCCGAGGCGTTCGAGAAGGCACGTCGGCTCTTCGGCGAATCGGCCGACGCGCTGAGAGAGAACCCCGAAGACACGCGCGCCGCGATCCGGAGAAAAGGCAACGGCCCGCTGCTGCCGGCCGTGCTGCTGGTCTGTCTCGTTCTGGCCGGCGGAATGTTCTTATGGGCCGATGGTCCGACCCGCCTTCAGGCCGATATCGTCTCCGGCGCGAACGAGAGCCCGATCCTCCGCTTAGGCGACGGCTCGACGGTTCAACTCGACGCAGGAAGCGCCGTCGCGGAGGACTTCACCACCGACGAACGGCGGATCCGACTTCTCAAAGGCCAGGCCTATTTCGAAGTCGCGCCCAATCGCGCGCGTCCGTTCGTCGTGCAGGTGGGCGACGAGCGTTTCGAAGCGGTCGGAACCGCCTTCGACGTCAACCGTACGGCAGGTCAGGCCGAAATAACGGTCACGGAAGGTAAGGTTCGGGTCCGCACCGGCGACGGAGCGGGCGTCGTCCTTTCGCCGCACATGCGCACTTCGGTGCGTGACGGCACCCTCGGGGCAGTCGAAACGGTTCCCGACGGCATGGAGACGCCCTGGCGCTCCGGCAGGCTCGTGTTCGAAGACAGGCCCTTGACTTGGGTCGTCGGCAACCTCGCCCGGCACCTGCCTGGCAAGGTTGTGATCGCTAACCCGGCACTCGGCGATCGGCGGATCACGGGGACGCTGGATCTTTCTGACCCGCACGCGGCCCTGAACGATCTCTCGACCGCCGTCGGCCTGCGCACTGTCCAGGCCGGAAGGCTTTTGACCGTCGTCTATTAGAGCATGTCCAGGCCAAGTGGACACCGGTCGGCCGTCCGGAAACGCTCTGAATTAATAGGTTAGAACCGTTCCGCGATTCCATGAAAAGCCGAACGGAGCCAGGCAATTGCGCCAAGAGGAGATCGTCGCCACCGGCGCCATTACCCTCCAGTTCGGTCCGCCGGCCTTAATCTGGATCAAAAAAATCGAGATTTTTTTGCCGGACCGGGCTTCGAGGCCGCAGCTCATTCGTCCCCCAAGGACCACCGCGTCAGTGGCGCTGTCGTACCGCGCGAGCCTTGTGGGATTTTTGGCATGCAGAATCGATCGAATGGAAATGGCCGGACGGCTCCCGCCCGGCTCCTCGGGCTGTCCCTGACAGCCTCGGCGCTTGTGCTGGGCGCGACCATCGTCCCCTTCTCCGCACAGGCCCAGCAAACGCAAACCACGATCAACGTTCCGGCCGGGCCGCTGTCGACCGCGCTCAACCGGCTGGCCGCCCAGACCGGGCTGCAGATCGTCGTCGACAGCGATCTCGTCGCCGGCATGTCCACGCCCGGCCTCTCCGGCACCTATAGCGCGGAGGAAGCGCTCGCCATCCTCACCTCCGGCACGGCCCTGCGCTACACCTTTACCGGGCCGACGACGGTGACGCTCGCCAGCGCCTTCCCCAACTCGCAAGGTGCCGTCGCGGCAAGCCAAGGAGCGGTGACGCTGGAGCCGATTACCGTGCAGGGCGAGAAATTCCCCCGCGACACGTTTCGCACCTACACCAGCGTCGGCGTGTCCACCAGCGCCGAGATCAGCGACTACAACGACACCACCTTCGACCAAGCCGTCAGCCGGATGGCGAACGTCACCGCCAACCAGACGGGCACCGGCGACAACAATTTCTCCATCCGCGGCCTCAATGCCGAAGGCGTGACGCAGCCCAGCCGCTCGGCGCCGATCATCTCCGTCGTGGTCGACGGGGCGACGCAAGGGGTCGAGGCAACCCGGCGCGGTAGCCGCGGCGTCTGGGACGTCGAGCAAATCGAGGTCCTGCGCGGCCCGCAATCGACGCTGCAGGGGCGCAATTCGCTCGGCGGCACGGTGATCGTCGATACCAAGGACCCGACCTATACGCCCGAGATCATCATCGAAGGGCAGATGGGAAATCAGGACTATTTCGACGGCGCGTTCGCAATCTCCACCCCGATCATCGCCGACCAGGTCGCCGTGCGGATCGCGGGCCAGGCCTTCCGCAAGGACAACGACATCGACTACCCCGATCCGTCGATCGCCTCGCTCGGCGATGACGAGTATGAAGAGCTCCGAGGCAAGCTCCTGATCGAACCGGAGGCGATACCGGGACTGAGCGCGCTCTTCACCGTCAGCCGCACCCATGACAAGCCGTCCTGGAACGCAGTAACCGGACCGGACTATTTCGCCCGGGAATATACCGACCCGTCCAACACGGCTGCGGAGTTCCGCGACACCTACGTCAACCGCTACATCGCCGAGCTCGGCTACGAATTTTCTCCGAGCCTTACGCTGAAGTCGATCACCGCGTTCAACGACGCCAACGTGTCGATCTCCTCACCGGCGGGGTCCTCCTTCGATCGCTCCGACAAGCGCGACGAGAAGGACTTTTCCCAGGACATCCAGCTCACCTTCAACCGGCCCGATTTCCCGCTTTCCGGCGTGTTCGGCGTGTTCGCCGGCAGCTTCGAGACCGACCTCAATTCCTCGATCGAGACCAACTCGCTGGCCGCCTACGGCATTCCGACCGCCAGCGTCCAACAGCTCGACGCGGAGAACAAGACAACGTCGGTCGCCGCCTATACCGACCTGCGCTACGAGGTGTGGGACCGCGTGACGCTGCTGGGCGGCGGCCGCATCCTGCAGGACACGGTCTCCTCCGACTATAACGGCAAGGCGCTGGACCTGGAGGCGACCCAGGTCAACATCATGCAGTGCCTCTATCTCGGCTGCGTGCCGGAGCCGGCCTACGGTTCGCTCAACGAGGACACCTCGGTCACCAATACCGTCTTCCTGCCGAAGCTCGGCATCGCATTCGACCTGAGCGAGGATCAGACCGTCGGGGTCACCGCAAGCCGCGGCTACCGGGCCGGATTTGCCGAGGCCGTGCCCGGCACCACGACCATCAACAAGGTCGATCCGGAATATCTGTGGTCCTACGAGGTGGCGTATCGCTCGCGCTGGCTGGAAGACAAGCTCGCGATCAACGCCAACACCTTCTACTACGACTACGAAAACCAGCAGATCCTGACCTATAATCCGAACTTCCCCGGTCAGACCTTCACCGAAAACAGCGGCAAGTCCCACGCCTACGGTGCGGAGTTCGAGGTGCGCTATCGACCCTTCGCGTCGCTGGAACTGTTCTCCACGCTCGGCCTGCTCAAGACCGAATTCGACGAAGGCGTCACCACGGCCGGCAACCTCACTGGCAAAGAGTTTCCGGAATCGCCCGCCGTCACGGCCGCCTTCGGAGGTGTCTGGCGCCATCATTCCGGCTTCTTCGCCTCCGCCGACGTCACCTACACCGACGGCTACTACAGCGGCGGCGACGTCATGAATTCTTCCGCACAGAAGGTGGACTCCTACACGCTCGTGAACGCCCAGCTCGGTTACGAGACCCGGTACGCCCTCGTCTCCGTCTTTGCCCGCAACCTGCTCGACGAGGACTATCTGACGAGCATCTCCAACACCGGTAACGAGGCAACGATCGGGGAAGGTCGCTTCTTCGGACTGCGCGTCAGCGCGCGCTACTAGAGCGTTTCCAGGCCAAGTGGAAACCGGTTGACCGTCCGGAAACGCGTGGAAACAGAGGGCTAGAACCGTTCGGCGATTCCGCGAAAAGCTGAACGGGCTAACAGGAAATCGAATGCTCCCACGTCTTGCGATCGCAACCGCGATCTTGATCGCCGCCGCGCCCGTCGCGGCGGCGTGCGACGGTCGTTTGATCGAGGCGGCGGACGTCGTCGGCAGCCCCATCTGCGTGCCGGAAAATCCCAGACGCATCGTCGTTCTTGATCCGACCTACAGCCTCGGCATGTCGCTGGAGCTGGGCCTTCCGGTCGTCGGCGCACCCCTTTTCGGAATGAGCGACGAGGATCTTCTCGCCAAAGCCGAAGCGCAATCGGTGACGGATCTCGGCGCTCTGACAGAGCCGAGCCTTGAAAGCATCATCGCGCTGAAACCCGACCTCATCCTCGGTAGCGGCTTCGTGGGAACCGGAATTCAAGAGATGCTGTCGACCATCGCGCCTACGGTGCTGATCACGGATCAGAACTGGAAGGACTTCTATCGCCGCCTGGCGGCTGTCACCGGCCGCGAAGCACGCGCCAGGGAAGCGCTCGCCACCTACGAGACGCGGGTCGCCGAGATACGGGCGAAGGTGCCGGACGTCCCGGTCTCGGTGATCCGCATCACCGGCTGGGACTTTCAGGTCTATCTCGACGCACCCGACGCCTACGGGCCGTTCCTGGTGATGCGCGAAGCGGGCGTAAAGCGCACCGATTATGAGACCGCCGATGCCGGAGGCCCGCGCCTCAAGCGCCCGGATCTGGAGGATCTCGCCGCCCTTTCCGGCGACATTCTTCTCTATATCGTTGGCGGGTCGAACGATTCCGACACCAGCGGCCGGCATGAAGAGGTTCTCGCCAACCCGCTGTGGCAAATGCTGCCGGCCGTGGAAGCAGGCAACGTGCACCGCGTCGATCCGGCGACCTGGATGGAGTTCAGCGGCGTGACCTCCGCGCACCGGGTGCTCGACGATATCGAGCGCCTCATCGTCCCCGGTCCATGACCGAGAGCCGGGCGCGGACCGTCGGGCCGAAACCGCAACTTATGCCGAGCGCCGAGCGCCACGTCGTCGCGCTTGGGGTTTTGGCGCTTGTGCTTGTCGCAACCGCCATGTGGTCGATGACCATCGGGCCGACCGACATTTCAATCACCGGCATATTCACGGCCCTGACCGGGTTCGACGGCTCGCGCGAGCACCTGATCGTGACCACGGTGCGCCTCCCGCGCATGCTGGCGGGCCTCGTGGCCGGCTCCGCGCTCGCCGTTTCCGGCGCGATCATGCAGGCGGTGACCAACAACCCGCTCGCCTCCCCCGGCCTTCTCGGGGTCAATGCCGGCGCGGCCTTTGCCGTGGTGGCCACCTTGACCTTCCTTCCCGATGCGCCGACCGGCTTCCATGTCTGGGCCGCCTTCGCCGGGGCCGCCATGGCGGCAACGGTCGTCTACCTGGTGGGCTCGATGGGGATTGCCGGGGCAACGCCCGTCAAGCTCGCGCTCGCCGGCGCGATCGTGTCAGCCTTCGTCGCCTCCCTCACCTCCTCCGTCCTGATCTTCGACAAGACGACGCTGGACGCGATCCGGTTCTGGTCGATCGGCTCGCTCGCCGGGCGCTCGCTGGACAACATCGCGACCGTCGCCCCCTATGTCGGGGCCGGCCTCACCCTTGCGATCGTATTTCGCCGCCAGATCACCACAATGAGCCTGGGCCTGTCGGTCGCGCGGACGGTGGGCCAGAATGTCGGGCTGTGGCGGACGATGGCCGCGATCATGGTGATCCTGCTCGCCGGAGGGGCGGTGGCCGTCGCCGGGCCGATCGGGTTCGTCGGCCTTGTGGTTCCCCACGTGGTCCGGCTTCTGGTCGGCATCGACTATCGCTGGATCCTCCCCTTCTGCGCCGTCGGGGGCGCCCTGCTCGTCATCGGGTCGGACGCCGCCGCCCGCGCCGTCTTTCCCGCGCGCGAAATCCCGGTTGGGGTCACCATGGCGCTGATCGGCGCGCCCTTCTTCGTCTATCTCGCCCGCTACCGGGTCGGAGGAGCGCGATGAGCCGCGCGTTGATCCTGATGGTGGCCGCGACCGTCCTCCTGTTCGCAGTCGCGCTCGGCCAAGGCGACCAGGCGCTAACACCCGGAGAGATTGCCGGCGCCCTTCTCGGAGATCCGACGACGAGTCCCGTCGCGTCGATGATCGTCATGGAGGTGCGTCTTCCCCGCGCGCTCCTGGCCTTGCTGGTGGGCGTCGCGCTCGGGGTCGCCGGCGCCATCGCCCAGACGGTGATGCGCAATCCGCTCGCCGAACCCGGCCTTCTCGGCATCAACGGCGGCGCCGCGTTCGCCGCCATCATCCTTATCGTCGGCTTCGGTCTGCGAGCGCCCACCCTGCTGCCGTGGTGCGCCTTTGCCGGCGCCTTCGCGATGGCGCTCGCCATCTATCTGCTCTCCTGGCGCAACGGCGCCTCGTCCATCCGCATCATCCTGATCGGCATCGGCCTGTCGTCGCTTGCCGGTGCCGCGATCAGCTTCGTCTCGGCATTCGGAGACGTCGCGGCGGTCCAGCGCGCCCAAGTCTGGTTAGCCGGCAGCGTCTACGACGCCCGTTGGGAGAAAGTGACAATCCTGGCGGCCTGGCTCGTGATCCCGCTCGGCGCGACATTTGTAATCAGTCGGGAACTGGACCTGATCGGCTTCGGCGAAAGCTCCGCACGCGGGCTCGGCCAGCGCGTCCACGTCGTCGGAGCATTGGCGGTGTTGATGTGCACGATCCTTTCCGCGGCCGCCGTGGCAGCGGCCGGGCTGATCGGCTTCGTGGGACTGATCGCGCCGCATATCGCCCGTCGGCTCGTCGGACATCGCCATCTCCGTCTCTTGCCGGCGGCGGGCCTCGTCGGGGCCGCCCTGGTGCTCGCCGCCGATCTGATCGGCCGGACCGTAATCGCGCCGGCCCAATTGCCCGCCGGTCTGGTGACGACTCTGATCGGTGCCCCCTTCTTCGGCTTTCTGTTGTGGAGGCGCCGCCATGTCGCAGGCTGATCCGAAGCCACCAGCCGCGCTCGCGGCGTCCGATCTGTCGACGGGCTATCCGGGGGCGCTGATCATCGACGGCCTGGACCTGGAGATCCCGCGCGCCACCTTCACCGCCCTGGTCGGACCGAACGGATGCGGAAAGTCCACGCTTTTGCGCGCGGTTGCGCGGCTCCAGCCGCTCCATCGCGGGACAGTTCTCCTCGACGGCCGCGCCATCGCCCAGCAATCCACAAAGGAGATTGCCCGCCAGGTCGGAATCCTGCCGCAGGCGCCGGAAGCCCCGGAAGGGCTCTCGGTGGCCGATCTGGTCCGCCAGGGCCGCTATCCGCACCGGGCGCTGTTCGGGCGATGGGCGGAGGCCGACGCGCGCGCCTGTGCCGATGCGCTCGACGTGACAGGGCTCACATCCCTGCAGGATCGACCGTTGGACAGCCTCTCCGGCGGACAGAAGCAGCGCGCCTGGATCGCCATGACGCTCGCCCAGCAGACCGCGATGCTTCTGCTCGACGAGCCGACGACCTATCTCGACCTCGCCCATCAGCTCGAGGTCCTCGATCTTCTGCGTGCCCTCGTCAAAGAGCAGGGGGCGACCGTCGTCGCCGTCCTGCACGACCTCAACCAGGCCGCCCGCTATGCCGACCACATCGTGATGATGAAGGATGGAGCAATCCTGGCGGAAGGCGCACCGGACGCCACCGTCACCCAGGCTCGCATCGAGGCGGTGTTCGACATCAAGGCTATGGTTATGCCGAATCCTGTCGACGGCACCCCCTTGATGATCGCCGTCACTCGCCGCTGAGCGAGCCCGATCCGTGCCGTTAGTGTGGCGATCGGGGTCGAATTTGCGTCTCGATGATGGTCAGGATGTCGAAGATCAAAAGCCACGTGTTTGACTGCTGCCGCGTCTCGCCGTTGACGGTGCAGGAGATCTCGGTGTCGGCGATGTCGATTTCGTCGCGCGTGACCGCGAACGGCCCCATCGGACAGAACGTGTCCTGGGACTTGCCGATCAGCCGCTGGCTGTAGCGCCCCTGCAGGTCGCGAGCGGTAACGTCGTTGACGATAGTGTAGCCCCAAACGTGGTCGAAGGCGTCGGCGGCGCGGATCCCGCGTCCACCATTGCCGACGATCACGGCGAGCTCCGCCTCGTAGTCGACGGCCTGCGTCACGGCGGGATCAATCACCACGTCCGCACCGCAGGCGACCACCGACTGCGACACCTTGGAGAAGATGATCGGATGGGCCGGAACGGCACCGGCCACGGCCGAGGAATCGAAGCCGGAGCGGGCGAACTCCTGAGCGTGATCGCAATAGTTCTTACCGACGCAGAAGACGTTGCGCTTGGGCAGCGGGATCGGCGCGTCCAGTTCGACCGCTGACAGCGGCCGAGTACGGCGTCGCGCGCAACACGGTGCGCCGTACGGTGGAAGCGATCGTGGCCGACGGCACGATCCAGCGCCATGTCGGACGCGGCAGCTTCATGTTGCGCAATCACGAGGAGATCGCGCGGATCGTGCAGCAGGTGACGGGGGTGTCGCCGGCCGACCTCATGGCGGTGCGGTTCATCGTGGAGCCGCCGCCCCCCGCGATCGCCGCCACCACCGCCAGCCGGTCCGATCTCGACGCCATTGCCGAGGCCCACAAGCGCACCTCCAGCGCCAAGGAGACGGAACGCTTCGAGCACTGGGACGCGGAGTTTCACCAGCTCATTTTCGCCGCAGCCCGCAACGAGCTCTTGATGAGCCTGCACGACATCCTGCGCACGATCCGCAACCGCAACACCTGGATCGAGTTGAAGCAGAAGACCTTTTCGGAAAACCGCCGGCTCGACTACTGCGCTCACCATGGCGCCATCCCGGCCGCCCTGACTCGGCGCGACGCCGAAGGCGCGGCGGCGGCGATGCGCATCCATCTCGAAGCGATCCAGATGACCCTGTTCGGCCGGTCTTGAGGTGGAGCGGCAAATCGTCGGGGCAAGGCGCCAAAACTAGGAAGTCGGAGGATTGTACTGAAATGCACCCTGCACGTCTTGCCAGATTTTTCGACCCGACGCCGACGTCCGATCCTCTTCGATGTGTGCGACGAGGCCGCCTGCCCGGGAAACCACGGAGATGGGCCGCATCGCACTGACGGGAATTCCGATCTCCAGCATCAGTGCGGCCAAGGCGCCAGTCGCGTTGATCGTCAGATGTTTACCGAACGCCTTGTCGACTTCTTCCGACAAAATCCGGATGAGCCCGATCGCCCGCCCTTCCGCGCCGGCCTCTTCGGCCAGTTCGAACAGACGCGGGCTTCGCGGATCATCCGGTCTGTGCAGATTGTGGCCGAAGCCCGGGATCGGTTTGCGCGTGGCGCGATGATCGGCAACGATCTTGGCGCAGTAGGCGCGCTGCTCTTCGGCCTCAAGACCGGCTTCAAGCAGCCGACCGCACCCGTCCATCGTGCCGGAAAACACATCGCCAACGCAGGTCAGACCGGCGGCCATGGCGATTTGCGCCTGATCCGGATTGCAGTCACGGACAAGCCGGGTGACGATCGCATGGGGCGTCATCCCGTGTTCCATAAGCGTCACTAGACAAAGATCGAGAATCTTGGTCTGCGTTGCATTCGGCATCCGACCGATCACCAAGAAATACAAGATCTCAGTAAAACTGTGCTGACCGAGTAATTCGTTGACGAGATCCTTTCCGCGCCAGGTGATCGAAGTTTCGTCGAAAGTCGAAATCTGCGTCGTCAGCCCATCATCCATCGAGGCACTCCCTTTCCTCACGGCCGTCTCTATTAGCTCTTGGGCAGGTATTCGTCGTTGTGCTCGCCGAGCAGCGGCGGCGGACTTTGCGGAGGAATTCGTGCACCGTCGAACCAGATCGGGCAGTGGATGGAACGCACGTTCGACCCATCGGCGGCTTTCCAATCGTGGAACGTCGCCAAGTGCTGAACCTGCGGATCGTGAGCGACCTCTTCGACCGCATTGACCGGTGCAAACGGCACGTCGAAACGTTCGAGCCGCGTGACCCACTCCGCACGGCTGCGTGTTTCGAAGGCAGCCGAAAGGCATTCGGCCAGCGCGGAATAGTTCTCAAACCGCAAAGCGCGCGTGGCGAAACGCGCATCGTCACCGAGGTCCGGACGCTCCAAAGCTTGACATAACGCCTCCCAGAACTTCGGCAGCGACGAGAGATGAAGGGCCAGAAGCTTGCCGTCCCGACACCGAACGGCATAACTCTGCGAAGCGGCCACGCGCGTCGTTGGGGTGACATCGAGGTTGCTGTCGACAAAGGCGAAGGGGTCGGGGATGAAGGCGATCGACGCTTCGAGCATGCTGACATCGACGCGTCGCCCGGCTCCTCCCGTTCGCTGACGCTCCAGAAGCGCCGCCATGACCCCGAGGGCGGCATACATACCGGTGACGTTGTCGGCGATCGTGGGGCCGGTGAGTTGCGGCGTATCGGGATCGATGAACAGACCGGTGATGCCAGCGAGCGACTGGGCCACGGCATCATAGGCCGGGCGCGCCGCATACGGCCCGTCCTTTCCGAATCCCGTTACCGAACAGCGAATGATATCGGGGTTGAGGCGTTCGATGGTCACATCGTCGAGGCCGAGCCGATCGAGCACGCCCGGACGAAAATTGTCGAGCAACACATCTGCCGTCCGCAGCATATCGTGGAGCGTCTGACGCCCATCGCCGGAGGTCAGATCGAGCGTCACGCTCTTCTTGTTCTTGTTGTAGGCTTTGAAGTGAGGACTGTAGAGCCCACCGAGAAAACTGCGAAATGGATCGCCGCCGTCGGGTCTTTCGATCTTGATGACTTCTGCACCCAATTCGGCGAGCAGGGATGTCGCCAGCGGGCCTGTTATTACGGCGCCCAGCTCCACGACGCGTATTCCGTCCAACGGTCTCGTCATTCAACGCTCCTTAAAACGAGATCAGCGTGGGATGCCACAGCACCCCACCGAGACGTCCAAAAACAAAGACCAGGATCAACCAACCGCACACCGCCTGCGCCAACGCCAGCTTCCATCGCCCCTTCAGCGCGATCAGCGTGTAGGACGCCATCGCGAGCACAATCGCCAGTGGCTGGTAGATCAGGTAGCTGAGGAGCACGATCGCGGTGAGCCACAGCAGGGTGGCCCCATCCCGCCAATCGCCTGCCAGTGACGCCACGCCCACGGGCCGGTCGCGCAGCGTTGCGGCATCGCGAACTGCCGCGCCGAGAGCCAAGAGAACGAGCGGCGCAGCCGAAAACAACGGGAAAAAACGGCTGTCCCAGGGCCACTCGAACGAGCGCCAGACCGCGAAGGCCGCACCTGCCGCAACGATCAAACCGAGGATCGCTGATGTCGCGGCGACAGACGGCGGGTCGCCGCTGATCCACTGGTCGCTCGCCCGTTTCGGCGCAGCATCGGCCTCGGTCTTTGCCCTGCGCTTTTTGACTTCGCGATAGACGCTCGTCGCGACGGTAAGCACGACGATCCCGCCCAGAACCAGACAGGCCGGCCGCGTCAGCCAGGAGAAGCCATGGATCTGCATGGCTAGGTGCAGCGACGTTTCGATGATCGGCCCGATGATGAAACCCAGAATAAATGCGGGCCGGGACCAGCCGGCGCGCTTCATGACTACGCCGAGACCCCCGAACGCCACCAGGGTGATCCAGTCTCCCATCTGATTGCCGGTCATCCACGCGCCCATCAGGACGAACAGCGTGACGCCCGGCACGAGCATGCGGCCTGGAACATATGCCAGCCGCGCCAACTGCTTGCTCCAGATCATCAAAGCAATCGCGCCGAGAACGTTGGCGATCACGAGGATGATGACCAGGCTCATCGTGACGTCGAGGTGGTACGACAGCATGGCGGGGCCCGGCGTCAGGCCCTGGATCAGAAAAGCGCCAAGCAGGATCGCCATCGGCGGACTGCCCGGGATCCCGAACACGAGTGTAGGGATCAAAGCCCCGCCCTTGGCGGCGTTGTTTGCCGTCTCAGGCGCAATGACGCCGCGAACGTCGCCTTTGCCGAAATTGTCGTTGTTCCGGCTTGTCTGAACCGCATGGCCGTAGGCGATCCAATCGACGATGGCCCCGCCAAGGCCTGGCAACATGCCGATATATGTTCCGAGCGCACCGCACCGCAGAACCAGCCACCAGTTGCGTCCCGCGTCCTTGACGCCGTCGAACAATGTCGCCCGATTTTCGGATGACGGCCTGTCGCGCGCGATCGATCGCCCATGCCGAGAAAGGTCGATGATCTCGGGGACGGCAAACAACCCAAGCACCACGGGAACCAGCGGCAGGCCGTCGAGGAGGTAGATGAAACCGAAGTCGTAGCGCGGTATCGCCCCCTGCGGCGCATATCCAACCATCGATATCAGCAATCCGAAGGTCGCGGCCGCCAGGCCGGTCAAGATCGAGCGTCCACTCAGAGAGCCGACCATCACCAGGCCGAGAAGCCCGAGCATCACGAACTCGGGCGCGGCGAACGACATGATCAGCGGCTTGACGATCGGTATCGACAGCGCCAGGCCGAGCGCGCCGAGAACGCCACCGATCGCGGAAACGGTAAATGCCGCGCCGAACGCACGCGGTGCTTCGCCGCGCTGGGCCATGGGAAACCCGTCCAGGATCGTCGCCTGTGAAGCCGCCGTCCCAGGAACGCCTAAGAGGACCGATGCAAGCGTATCGCTCGTGGTCGTCACAGAGAACATCCCAAGGAGGAACGCCATGGCCGGTCCGGTTTCCATGGTGAAGGTATAGGGAAGCAGGATCGACATGCCGGTGAGGCCCGACAACCCCGGCACCACACCCAGGCAAAGCCCGATACAGATACCGGCAAGCAACAGCGCCGGCGCCGGCCACACGAAAACGAGTGACGCGCCTGACAATAAGGCGTCGAACATGAAGAGGGATCCTGTGAGGCGGCTGCGGAAGCTTTGCGCTTCCGCAGTCTTTGTCTAGTTGGCAGAGGCCTCTGCAACGTAGTTCTCAAGGAACTGACGCATCTCGTCGGAGATGTTCAATTGCTCCTCCATCACCGCTTCCGCTTCCTCGCCAAGAACGAAAACCGGCACGAAATTCAGGCTTTTCATGGCGTCGCGCTGGAATTCCTCATCCTTGGCGAGATCCGCTAGCGCCTGGCGAAGATCGTCGACAGCCTCCGGGGGAGAACCGGGCGGCAACGCGATCAAGCGCAACATACGGGTCGAGAGCCTGTTGATCGTATCGTAGGCTTCCCAGAGCTGACCCGATGGTTCTTTGCCCTTCATCTGCTTGTACAGGTCATAGAAGGTTGGAATGGAGTCCGGCACGCCTTCGCCGCCCATAGGTTTGCCGTCACGCCACACTTCGTGCTGGTAGAGCGGCACGACAATTCCCGGCTCCACCATCGTCGGAACGACGACGGACATGTATGCGGGAATCGTTTCCGAGTAGAATTGAACTTCGTTCTGCTGAACGGCTTGCCGTGCCGGAGCATTTCCCTTGAAGCCGGTGATCACCCTGTGTGGAACGTCCAGAAGATCGAGCGACATGCGGATAAGAAGATCCTTGGAAATCGTTGGCCGAAGCCCCGCAGCCAGGAACGGTTCGGCATTCACGACATCCTCCGGATTTTCTATTCCCGGAGCGGCATCTTTTCGGATGTAGTTGATCGGCACCCCCTCGACGCCCCCGATCACCTCGAGGTCTCGCAGATCGATGGTGAGTGCCGGATCCTCCAGAAGCTGGTATTCATAAACGGCAGTGAAATAGGACACCGTAAGACCGTCCGGCGCGGCGGCTTCGCCCAGATGATTGGTGGCGACCAGGCCTCCCGCACCGGGCATATTGCGCACGATCACCTCCGGATGGCCGGGGATATGCTTGGCCAAATGCTTGGCCACCAGCCGTCCCTCGATATCTGTCGACCCGCCGGCGGAGTAGTTGATGAGGACATCGAGACGCTTGCCCTCATAAAACGGCTCCTGAGCATTGGCACCAACGGCAGTCGTGACCGCGAATGCACAGGCTAGAACCAGACCTCGTGATTTCATTCTCTCCTCCCTTTCGTTTTTGAAGCAGCGTTGTCCGCTCCTTTTGGTGACGCTCGCATTCACAAGGCGCGCGTTACGCGCTTTCGGCGAGCACCTGCCGCGCGATCGCCATGCGCATGACCTCCGAAGGACCTTCGGTGATCATGAAGCTCCGCTGATCGCGCCACAGCTTCTGGATCGGCATGTCCAGTGTCAGCCCCATGCCGCCATGGAACTGCAAACAGCGATCGGCAACGCGAAACCCCATCTCATCGCCATAGAGTTTGAGCATGTAGCTCTCCAAGCGAATGTCTTCGCCTTGATCGATCTTCCAGGCGGCCTGGCGCACCATCAGTTGGGTGGCATGCAATTCCGTGCGGCTGTCGGCCAAGGCCCACTGCACCGCCTGCCTGTCAGCGAGCCGTTCTCCGAACGTGCGACGTTCCAAAGCGTAGCGCGCCGTCATTTCGATGCAGCGCCGGGCAACGCCGCAGGCACGTGCGGCATGCCGGAGACGACCGAGATTGATCCAACGCTGTGCGAGCTTGAAACCCTCGCCTTCTTCGCCGACACGGTTCGAAACCGGAACGCGAGCGTTTTCGAACACGATCTCGCAGGGCGCATCGCCCATCATCGTGCGGTGCTTGGCGGCAATCCGCACGCCCTCGGTCGCCATATCGATCAGAAGGCAGGTTATTTGATCGCGACCTTCCCCCTGCCCGGCCGTCTTGACCATGACCTGGGCAAAATCCGCCGTGTCAGCGCCCGTTATGAACCGCTTGACGCCGTTGACGACATAATCGTCTCCCTCTCGGACGGCCCGCGTTCTCATCGAGCGGGGATCGGCACCAGCGTCGGGTTCAGTTTGTGCAAAGCACGCGGTCTTCTCGCCGCGGCACGTCGGATCGCGATATTGCTCGGCGAGCTTGCCGGTGAGGGTTTCCAGGATCGGCCCGACGGCCGGCCCAAAGATGCTTTGGTCCCGCGCTGGAACCGCTGTCGTGCGGCTGATTTCCTCCCAGAAGAGCGTCATACCGAGCGCGCCAAGCCCAGCGCCTCCGAGCTCCTGCGGGAGGTCCAGAAGCCACAACCCGGCTTGCTTCGCCTTCTCGCAGACTTGCGCCCGCTCCGCAGCCGGAAGCGCCCCGTCTTCATCCAAACGCGTTTCCAGCGGAATCAATTCCCGATCCACAAAACGCGCCAACATATCGCGAAACGCGGACAGCTCATCCGGCAGCGCCAGATCCACCTTGTCTCCTCCCCGGCGAAGACCTCTTATCGACATTGAGGCTCTTGATTGTGCGGACAGCGCACATTATGTTCGTAATTCGCGCAACCCTAGGGAGGCTCCGTGACCGCGTCAACCGAAAACCCGAAACCGCGAGCCGACTGGTTCATCACCTCCGTTGATCGCGGGCTGAGAGTCTTGCGCTCATTCGACCGAAACGCGCCACTTCAACGCGTCGGCGATATCGCCAAGAAAACAGGGATGTCGCGGGCCGCTGCGCGCCGGTTTCTGATGACGCTCGAAGAGCTCGGCTATCTGGGCTGCGACTCCGAGCAGCGATATTTCCTCAGACCGCTCGTGCTGACACTTGGCTATTCTTATTTGTCGTCACTCAACACGGCCGAACTCGTTCAGCCGATTCTGCAATCGGTCATGGAGCAGACTGGCGAATCCTGCAGCCTCGCCTTTCTCGAGGGTAGCGACATTCGCTACATCGCGCGCGCGATCTCGCCACGCCCCGTTCAGATCGCAGTTCGCCCCGGCGACCGGCTTCCCGCGCACGCAACGTCGATGGGTCGCGTTCTTCTCGCCGGCCTGCCGGAAGACGCTCTCAAGCGCTATTTCGCGACCGCGCGGATGGAAGCTTTCACGCCGCATACGTTGACCGATCCCGCCAAGCTACGGGAAATCGTCACCCGGGTTCGCGAGGAAGGGCACGCCGTGATCGACAGCGAGGTCGGTATCGGCATCGTTTCCATCGCAGTCCCCGTGCTCGGACCGAAGGGTGAAACGCGGGCGGCGATCAACATCAATTGCCAATCAGGCCGAACCGACACGATACAAACGATCCACCATCATTTGCCGGCGCTGAAAATCGCCGCCGATCAGGTCGCGTCGGTTCTGGAATCGCTGCCGGACGTCTTTTTCCGGGCCTGAGCAACAAGTGGCTCGTGAGCATTCCATTTAGACCGGTTCGATCTTAACGAAAAGGAATTGCTCAAGTTCTTGAATTTGGAGCCATTTTCCGCCGATCAGATGTGTCCACATGATCGGAGAAGGCTCTAGGGTCAGGACCCATAAATCCGGAGGCGATTTGGTCGAATGCACTGATCGGCCCGCGTTCGGCAGGTGCCGAATGCGGACGAGTCGATCGGAGCTTTCTGCGTCGAGCATCTTATCAGCGCGCCGTCGGAGCGCAGGATACTCGATGAGCGAGAGCGCAGGAAGCCCGGCCGGTTTTGCCGTTCCGACCTCTTCGAAGGGCCAGCTCTTGGGACGCCGCAGTCGGTCAAATCGATCCGCTCCTTCGGACGCCAAAACGGCTGCGATCTGCTGCTTCGACCCGCTCGGCCGGGGAAATACCCCGCCCATCGCGGCTCTCGTTGCATCTCTTTGCCGTTTCAGGCGCCATGGCCTGCAGATTTATGAGTCCTGACCCTAGGCCATGGCCTAAACGACCCGAAAGAAACTTCGCTGACCGTCATCCTGTTTGAGCAGAAGGGTCAGCACCATTTCCCGCAGCCATACCGCTCCGCGATCCGTCTCCGAGCGCTTGTGCCAATACAGCCTAAGATCGATTTTCGGCAGATCGAAGAGCAGCTCCACAGTCCTCAGCCGTGCCGCGCTGGCATAGAAGCGCGCCAGTTCCTCAGGCGCGGTTGCGATGAGATCGGTCTTCGCGACAATCAGTGGCGACGCCAGGAAATCGGTGACCTGAAGCGCAATGCGACGATCCAACCCCTGACCGCGCAATGTCTTGGCGATGATGCCGTCACCGCCACTGACCGACGAGACCGTGACATGGTCCAGGGCCAGATACTCACTCAAAGTGAGTGTTTCGCCGATCTGGGGATGATCCTCACGCGCGACACACATCCAACCGTCGATGAACAGCCGTCGCTGGATCATTCCCTCTTTCAAATGGGGCCAGACGCCCACCGCGATATCGATCTCGCCATTCTCGAAAGCCTCCATGTGACGAGATGCCTGTGTCGTCGTCACGACAAGACGAATACCGGGTGCAATCTTTCGAATCTGTTCCGTTAATACGGGCAGAAAAAGGATCTGTCCGATCTCGGACATCAGAACGGTGAATGTTCGGGTGGACGTGCTGGGCTCGAAATCCTGACCGGATGAAAGCGCATCCCTGAGAGACGATAGCGCGGTCGCGACGACCGGCCCGAGCTCCAACGCGCGTTGGGTCGGCACCATACCGCGACGTGTTCGAATGAATAGCTGATCCTGGAGAATGTGACGAAGGCGCGCGAGAGCCCCGCTCACGGCCGGCTGCGACAGATGAAGCCGCCGCGCCGCACCATTTACGCTGCCGTGCCGAAGAATGGCATCGAACACCACCAACAAATTCAAATCGAGCCGAGTCATATCCATAAGCGCGATATTAGAGCAAAACATACTCAATTTGACAAATATCACTACGCGCAGTTCTTCATGGCCCTGCGATCGACCGGCAGTCGATCGCTAGGTTTGGGAGGACCGCAATGTTTACAAAAAAGGGTGCAATCGCCCTGGGAGCCCTGCTGATCTCTGCGTTTTCGGCACATGCCGAACAGCAGAAACTGACCTTTTCGGTTTTTGAACCGCCACAGGCATTTGGGCCGGCCAAGGTTTATGGTCCGTGGGCGGAAGACGTAACCAAAGCTTCGAACGGAACCATCGAGATCGAGATGCTTGCAGGCGGTCAGTTGGGCTCGCCGCCGGCGCAGCTCGAGCTAGTTCAAAATGGCGTCGCAGATCTCGCGCTGATTATCCCGTCATTCACGCCAGGCCGGTTTCCCGGCAACGAAATCGCCGAACTCCCCTTCTTGTGGGATGACCCGAGCATTGCCGGGATCGCCGTAACCAACCTCGTCAAAAATGGGGATCTCGAATATCCCGGTATACATGTGATCGCCGCCGACGTGACCGGACCCTACCAGGTGCACTCGGCAAAGCCGGTCGAGACGCTCGACGACATGCGCGGACTAAGATTGCGCGCGGCCGGTCCGGTTTTTGCCGCTGCAACGTCCGCCCTGGGCGCCACCCCCGTCGGCCTGCCGACCCCATCTGTTGCGGAGAATATCAGCCGCGGCGTTCTCGACGGCACGCTTCAGGACTGGACGCTTCTCAACGCCTTCAGGATCATCGACGCAACCCCCTACCATTTCGACTATCCCCTCGGGGGCGTCACCGCACTCCTCGTTATGAATAAAGACGTCTACGACGATCTCCCGCAGGACGCTAAGGATGCGCTTGCTGAATATGGGGGGACGCACTTCGCCCGGCGTTGGGGCGAGGTGCTCAAGGCGGAAGAAAAGGCCGTTAAGGAAAGCGTCGAGAACGATCCGGACCAAGTGGCCGTCTATCCGAACGAGGTCGAGGCGGAGAAATGGACCGAGGCGCTGCAACCCGTCGTCGAAGACTGGGCGGCCAAGTCAGATCGCAATGCCGCGTTGCTGGAGGCCTTTAGGGCAGAGCTGAAAGGCGCCGAAGAGCAGATGCAGTGACCTTTAGCGGCGCGAGAGACTTCGACCTCTCACGCCGGTCGATCGCATCCCGCAGCTCACAGCACCGGCGAACAAGATCATGTCCAGAATCACAGCAGCTCTCGCCGCGATCGGCGTGTGCGCCTTGATGGCCATCACGCTGATCACCGTCGGCGATGCCATCCTGCGAACCTACTTCACCTCTCCAGTGGTCGGAGTGTCGGAGGTCGCCGAACTCTTGGCGCTCATAGCCATCGCGAGCTTTCTTCCGCTCTCGCTTGAGGCGCGCCATCACCTTTCGATCGACTTCCTGGCAGAGGCATTCGGTCGTCATAGCTATCGCTGGCTCGGCGTTTTCGGTGCCCTGCTGACGCTTGTGTTTTTCAGCATGATGGTGTGGCAACTGCTGCGCCACAGTCTCGACCTGCTGTCGTCCGGCGCGTCGACCTGGTTTCTCGCCTGGCCTGTCGGGCCATGGTGGCTTGCGACCACGGCGATCCTGTTCCTGTGCATTCCGGTTCAGATTCTGGTCGTCCGCGCGCTTCTGACTGAGAAAGGCGCGGAGCACTCCGGAGCGACGGCGAGCGAGGACCTGCTATGAGCGGACCTCTCGCAATGACGGCCATCGGCTTTGCCGGACTCTTCGCTCTCATCCTCATGCGCGTGCCGATCGGTGTCGCGATGGGCATTTCCGGCTTTGTCGGCTTCGGGATTCTCTCGGGGTTCGGCCCCGCACTGACCCTGTTCGGAACGGAACCGGCCCAGGTTCTCAGCAACGCGAACCTGGCGGTGGTCCCCCTTTTCCTGCTTATGGGCTCACTGGCGACGGTGAGTGGCCTCTCCGACGACATCTACCGTCTCGTCTATGCGATGATCGGACATTGGCCCGGCGGTCTTGCGTGCGCAACGGTGGGAGGCTGTGCCGGCTTCGGCGCCGTGTGCGGATCGTCGCCGGCCACCGCCGCAACGATGGGCCAAATCGCTCTGCCGCAGATGCTGCGGCGCGGCTACTCGCCGGGACTGGCCACGGGAACGATCGCGGCGGGCGGAACGCTCGGCATGCTCATTCCGCCGTCCATCGTGATGGTCATCTACGCCTTCCTTGCCCGCGAGTTCGTGATCGACATCTTCGTCGCAGCCTTGTTGCCGGCCCTGCTGGCGGTCGTCCTCCAGGTTTTGGCGATCATCGTCTATGTCAGGATTTGGCCGGAGGCCGCGCCGGCGGGAGAACGGATAGCCTGGCGGGAGCGGGCGCGGATCGTCCGCAACAGCTGGGGCGTCGTCATCATGATCGGCTCGGTCATGGGCGGTCTGTATTCCGGCATCTTCACCGTGAACGAAGCTGCTGCGGTCGGCGTTCTCGTGGCCTTCCTCTTCGCGATGTTTCGGCGCTCGCTAAACCGGCGGTCCGTTATCCGCATCGTTCGCGAGACCGCGTCGAATACGGCGATGATCTACGTGATCATCATCGGTGCGTCGATCTTCACCTATTTCGTCACCGCGACCCGTTTGCCAGGCGCTCTGACGCAGACATTCGGCGATATGGACGTGCCGCCGCTTGTTATCATCGTCGCCATCCTGGCGATGTACGTCGCGCTCGGGTGCGTCTTCGACACGATCTCCAGCATGGTCATAACGCTTCCCTTCGTCCTGCCCGTCGTCACCGGCCTGGGCTACGACGCCATCTGGTGGGGTATCGTCCTGATCATGGTGATCGAGCTCGGCATGATCACGCCGCCCGTGGGCATGAACGTCCTGATCCTCCACGGCATCGACAGGACGATCCCGATCGGCCGGATTTTCACCGGCATCATTCCCTTCGCCATCGCCGATCTGATCCGCATCGCGATCATCGTTCTGTTCCCCGCACTCGCCCTTTGGCTGCCAACGATCGTGCGTTAGCCAGGAGACCCGCTCCCCATGCGCCAACCCGACAAGCTTGAAACCCTTCGCGACCTCTTCGATCGCAATCTTGCCCTGCATCCGGATAAACCGGCCTACATTTACGAGGACGAAGCGGTCAGCACGCGCGATTTCGCCGATGCCGTTTTTCGGCTGACGCACGCGCTCGAGGGACTCGGCGTGCGCCGCCAGGACCGCGTCGCCATTCTAGCGCAAAATGGGCCACGCTACCTAGAAGCCTATTCGGCGTGCGAAGCTGCAGCCTTCGTGCTGGTGCCGATCAATTACCGGCTGTCCGCACCGGAGATCAATTACATTCTCCGCGACTCCCAACCCCGCATTCTGCTGTACGAGGCCGAATACGCCGGCATCGTCGACGCACTGAAGACTAGCCATCCGGAGATCGTCGCTTACGTCTGTATCGACGCGGAGGGTGAAAACGGATCGTTCGGATATGCGTCGCTGCTCGAAAGCGCGTCAGCCCAGCCGCCGAAAACACGTCCCGCCCCATCCGACCTGACCTACCTCATTTATACGAGTGGGACGACGGGACTGCCCAAAGGCGCGATGCATGATCATCGCGGACAAGTCCGCTTCGGTCAGATTCTGGCTGCCGAACTTGGAGTCGGCCCATCCGACAGCATGCTTCTTGTCATGCCGTTCTATCATATAGGCGCCAAGTGTTCGCACCTGGCCTGCTGCTATCGCGGCGCTCCCATCATTCTTATGCGCAACTACGACATTCATCTTGTGGCGCGCGCGCTTGAGCGTCACAGAGCGACGATGGCGCACCTTGCGCCCCTAATGGTGCAGGATCTCGTCAATCTCCAGCAGCAATCGCCCCGCGATCATTCCAGCCTGCGATTGGTCGAGTACGCTTCGGGACCGATGGCCATCGAACCGTTGCGTCAGGCGTTGAGAACCTACGGCTCGATCTTCCTGCAGATCTACGGAATGACCGAGACCGGCCTCGGCACAGCCCTCTACCCGCATCTTCACGTCGTCGACGGCGACCAAAAAGACTTGGCGCGACTGGGTTCGGCCGGTCAGCCGTCGCTGCACTTCGCAATACGGATCGTCGACGAAGACGACCGCGACATGCCTGTCGGTGAAACCGGCGAAGTCCTGATCGCAGGACCGTCGATGATGCAGGGCTACTGGAACAACGAGGAAGCCACGCGCAAGGCGCTCGCGGGCGGGTGGATGCATTCCGGGGACATCGGTCGCCTGGATGAGCAAGGCTTCCTGACCATTCTCGACCGCAAGAAGGACATGATCGTCTCCGGCGGCGAAAACATCTATCCGCGCGAGGTCGAAGAAGCGCTCTACGCCCATTCGGCGGTCGCCGAAGCGGCCGTCATCGGCATTCCGGATGATCGGTGGGGCGAGGCGGTCAAGGCCTTCGTCGTCGCCCGCAAAGGATGCGATGTGAGCGAAGAGGACCTGATCGCTCACTGCCGCACGCTGATTGCAAGCTACAAAAAGCCGAAAAGCATCAGTTTCCTCGAAGAACTTCCCCGCCTGGCGAACAAGAAAATCGACAAGAAGGCGCTGCGCGAGCCCTTTTGGCAAGGACGCATGCGCAACGTGAACTAGCCGATCGAGACCGAAGCCCCACAACATTCAGTGCATCGAAAAAGGAGAAACCGATGATGAATCTTGAGACCGTCAAGGTTGACCAGAAAGACAGAGTCGCTGTTATCACGCTCAATCGCCCCGAGAAACGCAATGCGATGAGCCCGCAACTTCATCTGGACATGGTCGAGGTTCTCGAAACCCTGCGCGATAAGCCCGACATCAACGTCGTGGTGATCACCGGCGCGGGAAAGGCGTTCTGCGCGGGAATGGACCTGAATGAATTCTTCATGAAGAACAGAGACGACAATGTCATGTTCGAGAAGGCCTACAGGGCGGCGGTCGAATGGCGCGGCAGGACGCTGCGCTACTATCCGAAAGTGACGCTGGCCATGATCAATGGCGACTGCTTCGGGGGAGCCTTTTCGATCGTGGAAGGGTGCGATCTGGCGGTGGCAGCCGATGACGCCCGCCTCGGCCTTTCGGAAATCAACTTCAAGATCTTTCCCGGCGGTTCGGTAAGCAAGTCCTTGGCCAATCTGCTGCGGCCAAGGGATGCGCTGTTCTACGGACTGACCGGTCGGCCTTTCGATGGCAAGGAGGCTGCTCGGATGGGCTTGATCAACTATTCCGTTCCGGGAAGCGAGCTTGAAGGCCACGTAATGGATCTGGCCGCCGAAATCGCGACCAAGGATGGCATGGCGCTGAGGGCCACCAAGGAAGGCTACCGGATGTCGCTGGAGATGAGTTGGGAAGCGTCGATGGACTACACGCTTGCCAAGCAGGACCAACTCACGCTGCGTCAACAAGGGGCATGGCAGGATCAGGGCATCGGCGACTTTCTTGACAAGAAATACAAGCCGGGTCTCAGCAGCTACGACGGATGATATCCGCTGCCACTGCGATCTCCTGATCGCAGATCGCGGTGGCATCTCCCAGGAACATGAAAATGAGCGACCTCTCCTACGACACGCTGAGCGAAAACGATCACCTTGTCGGTGCCGGTCGAACGATCCGGGACGCCGACCTTTCGATGGCGTGCATGATTTCGGGTGACTGGCATCCGATCCATTGCGACGATCAGTACGCCCGGAGAATGCCGACGGGCCGACCCCTCCTCCACGGCGGTTATTTGACGGCCCTGACGATGGGCATGTCGGCCAGCCTACTTGCCTTCAAGGAGCCGGTGGTCATGTTGCTCGGTCTCGAGCAATGGACGTTCCGCGCTCCGGTCGGCGTCGGGGACACGCTGCACCTTGAAATGCGGCTGCTCTCGAAACGGCGGACTTCGACGGGCACGCGCGGCGTTCTGAAGTTCCAGCAAAATCTGCTGAACGAGAAAGACGCCGTCGTTTTGGAAGGCGTGTCGGCCCATTTGGTCGGCGACGAATAAGCTTCGCAGGGGAACGTTCCTTGTCCGGCAACGAACGTTCGGCCCACGTTTTGGCCTACAGGCCGGACGGCGCAAAGTCCGGCCTGTCCGCTCCATCCACCGTATCGCCTCGATCTCGCATCAGCCGTTCAGGCTTTCGAGGCGTTTGGCCCACGCATCCAACACCTCCGGATTGCGAGTGTAGAGCGGCTGCTCTCCCCGCATGATGCGCGTCGCATTCCCGACGAGAACATCCGGCATCACGGAATAGAGATCGACCGTGTGGCCGAGGATATGAGGCGTCAGGATCACCCGGTCGAGTGTGCGGAGCGGATGGTCGGCCGGCAACGGCTCGGTCGCCGTCACATCAAGGCCCACACCGGAGAGATGCCCCGACTGGATGACCCGAACCAATGCCTCTTCATCGATGAGCCCGCCGCGGGAGGTGTTGATGACGATCGCGTCCGGCTTCATCGCGCGAAGCTCTTTCTCGCCGATCAGGCCGCGTGTCTGATCGGAGAGCGGCACGTGAAGGCTGACGATATCGGACCCGACCAACAGCTCGTCGAGCTCCACCATGCGGACGTTGGCCGGCGCCTTGTCGGCCGGCAGGTACGGGTCATAGACCAGGATTTCCTTGGCGTCCCATCCCGCGAGGCGCTCCACGACGCCGCCACCGATGCGCCCCAGCCCGATCAACCCGATGGTCCGGCCACGCAGCATGCGCGCGTACATCTGCGCCGGACGCGGCTGGTTTTCGCGCAAGATGCGCTCGGACCGGTGCAGCTGGTAAAGCAGCACCAGCATCATCATGACCGTCGCTTCCGACATGGCGAGGAAGTTTTCCGCCGTCGCCCCGTTGGCCACGATCAGTTCGCGCTCGGCGCATGCGCCCAGATCGACGGCGTCGACGCCGATGCTGGGAAAAACGAGCGCCCTGAGATTGGCCGACGCGTCGAGATCTTCTTCGCTGATGCGGGCCCGCGAACTGGCAACGATGATATCGACGCCATCCAGAAACGTCCGGCGCTGCTCCGCCGAGAGGCGAAGCGGGACACCGGGCGTTATCTGAGGCCCCGGAACCACGGTCCAGCCAAGATCCGCCAGCTTGCTCGAGGCGCTTGCGAGCACATCTTCAAGGACCGGATCCTGTGTGATGTAGATCTTTGGCGCCATGGTCACTCGCTCCTCGTCAGACCGGCGACCATGTTGGGATTGTAGCCCGGCTTCACGCGCGCATCGATGACGACGGGCCTTCCCTGCTTGACCAGCGCGACGCCCTTTTTGACCGCGTCCACCAATTCGCCGGCGGTCCAGACGGGGCCGATCCCTTCGATCCCTTGCGCGCGCGCGACGCCGGCAATGTCGATCTCCGGTTCGCCGATGCGCTGACCGATCCACTTATTCTCGACCGGTCGGTTACGGGAAACGGCAACCCGCTCCTGATGGACCTCGTCATTGTAGAAAGAGCGGTTGTTCGAAACGACGGCGAGGAACGGCGTTTCGTAGTGAGCGGCGGTCCAGAATGCGGACGCCGCCATCATGAAATCGCCGTCGCCGAGCACGGCCACGGGCAGACGTCCTTTGTCCTTCAGGCCGAGCGAGGCCCCGATGAGCATGCCCGGCCCCGACCCAATGCCGGCGCCGCCGTCCGAACCGAGGAAATCGAAGGGATGACGGAAGTGCCAGCTTTCACCGGCCCAGCCGAGCGGAAGGCGCACGATCGAGGCGCATTCGCCCTCCAGGCCTGCGCCGAGCGCGCCGGCGAGCACCATGATATCCAGCTCCGTTTCCGGCGCTGGCGCGCCGAGCGCCGGTAGAACCGGCTGGTCCACCGGCTCGGTGCCGGCGCCCACGCCCAGCGCATCCGCAATCGCGTGAACGGCGAGGTCCGGCGCACAGGCAAGGTTGACGTCGGCAGGCGGCAAGCCCTGATGCTCCATGCCCCAGCCATTGTGGAGCTGATAGTCCAGCGACGCTTGAATCACCTTGGCTTCGACCTCGCGGGCCAGCTTCAACGTGCCCGCCAGATCAAGCCAATCGAGACTGACTATGACATCAGCGCCCCGCAGGACCTCGCCGGCGGCATCGTCGATAAAGAAGGCGGGCTTGCCGCGATGCTGCGGATGATTCGTCGGGAAGGACGCGCCGACCCGGATGTCCGTCAAAACCTCGGCATTCAACGCTTCGACCAGCGCGACCCGGCGCGCCCAATCTTTCGGGTTCCGGGACACCCGTCCGGCCAGAACGACCGGCTTTTTGGCGTTTCTCAAGAGCTCAGCGGCCCGCTCGACACCCTCCATTGCCGGGGCGGCCGGCAGTGGCGGCTGGTAGCGCGCATAATCTGGCAGCGTCGGAAGATCCTTATGCTGCCGCTCCTGCACCGACACGTCGAAATTCACATAGGTCGGTCCGGTCGGCGCGGTCCGCGAGATCATGTTGGCGCGCAACATGGATTCGATGCCGGCCTCCATGGACGCGGGCTGGTCGTCCCATTTGACATAGTTGCGGATGAGCGAGCCCTGATCGCGCGAGGTGTGCAACCAGTCGATCCAAGGCCGCCGCATTGCGGCATCGACAGGCCCGGTCGCGCCGTAGATCAGCATCGGGACGCGATCGCACCAGGCATTGAAGATCGCCATTGTGCCATGCATCAAACCGACGTTGCTGTGCATGATGACGGCCATAGGTTCACTCGTGACCTTGGCGTAGCCATGTGCGATGGCCGCCGCATGCTCTTCATGGAGGCAGAGCAACATCTGGGGATCACGATTGCCGAGTTTGTTGACCAGGCTGTCGTGAAGCCCGCGAAAACTCGAACCCGGGTTGAGGGCGACATATTTTATACCCAGCCCTCGCAGAACTTCCGCGAGAACGTCGCTCCCCCAAATCCCGTTGTCCTTCGACGCGACGGGCAGCTCGACGGCCTTGTCGTTCTTGGCATCCATGCTTTCCTCCAAACGAGATTGTGCGGTTTGTCAGTAGTCGTTCATGAGCCGGCCATAGCCGGCGATCCGGTCGCTAACGCCCATTGTGCGCAACACATGCCAGGCCATGGCCTGGTTGCTCGTGATGACCGGTCGTTCGAGGCGTCCCTCCAGGGGCGCGATCACGTCGAGCGAGCGTATGGCGGTGCAACTGATGAAATAGGCGTCGGCTTCGCCGTGGCGGTGAGCGACCGTCAACTCGAACCAAGCTTCGGGCGTGACAGCGGCCATCTCGTGCGGGGAGAACAGGTCGAGGCCCACCGAATCCACGACCTCGACTCCCTGTCGATGCAAGAATTCAATCTCGCTTTGATTGATGTGGTCGACATAAGGCGTAACGAGGACCACTCGCTTCGCGTTCAAAACCGACATCGCGCGAGAAATCGCTTGCGATGTGACAACGATATCGATCCCGCTTGCGGCGCGCGCACGCTCAAGAATGGATGTTTCGAGTTCTTCGCTCGAGGTGGAAACGGCCGTGCAATGAAAGCCGATCAGATCTGGCTTCGTGTCCGCCAAAAGCGAGGCCGCCATCTCCACATTGTCCACCATCGCCAACAGCTCCTCCGGCGAACTGCCGGTCAGGCGCAATCGGGTGGCATGAAAAGAGATATTCGACGGAAGCAGCGCGTCAAAATCCCCCTCGGCGACTGTGTTTCCCGATGGAACCAGCAACCCGAGCCTGGCACGCGAGCCAAATCGAACCGATGCGCGTTCCGCCGCATCGGGCCGTGTCTCGAACGTATCCTCCGCCTTCGATACCAAACCCAATTCCTTCGTTTTCTATATAATATTAATTTATCTATCGCTAACAACGACGTTTCGCAACTCAAGTCGACCTATCCGGTACAAATTAAAGGATTGCAGGCGTAAAAACGGCCCGGCATAAGCCGAGCCGGGAAACGACCGACCAAAGTCGGTGCGGGCAAAAATGCCGTAGATTGAAATTCGTCTATTGCACAGCCTTTGTAAAAACCTCCTGCTCAAGAAGGTCCGCAAAGGCTTCCGGATCGCCTTTCACGTCTTGGACGAGGCCTTTCCACCGTTCCAGCGCATCGATATGAGCCTGGACGATCTCTTTGGCGTTCTCAGACCCGCCCTGACTGATGATGTCGCTGGCGACAGCCTCGAGCTCGCCGGCTCGAAATTCCTCCATTGCCGTGTTGAACGCCTCGTCCGGCGTCCAGAAGGCGATGCCCTTCTCCTCTGCCGACTGGCGCGCCGCTTTCTCCTGATCGGCGTATTTCTTGGTGATGAGGGCGATGCGCTCGGGGATCAGCGACATCATCTGCTCACGCTCGTCGTCAGAAAGGCTGGCGATCGAGTCCTTGTTGAAAATAAACTCACCAAGGCCGTGATAGCTGCCGAACGGTTGGTCGACGATGCTTTCCACCGAGTCGACCAGGCCAAGCGTGTCCAACCACGCCAAATTTCCGACGGCGCAATCGACCTGGCCTTGCTGCAAGGCGGGGCCGACTTCACTGGCCGGCAGCGAAACCGCGACGCCACCGAGCGCATCGATCATGCGCGTCGCGAAACCGCCGGTTACGCGGATCTTCCGGCCCGACAGATCGTCGAACGATTCCACGGGCGATGCACACATGAGATACCACGGCGATGCCGCGTGACCGCCGAGCCAAACGGCATTCTGGCTGTCGAGATCGGCGATGCACTCATCGCAATCGAGCATCATCGTCTGGTTGGTCGCCCCGGCCGCAGCCCAGAAGTCATCAGCGAAGGGCAAAAGCTCCGGCAGCATGGCAACATGCGGAATTTCGCTTGAGTTCAATGTCGGAACGATAAAGCCCCCGTCCACGACGCCGTCGCGAATGCCCCCGAGCGTCGCCTGCCCTCCGAGCATCTGACCGCCAACGAAGACTTGACCGGTCAACTTGCCGCCCGTCTCCTCGGACAATTGCTCGAAGAACTCTTGGGCCTGCGTGGCTTCCGTCGCCAGAGGCGGCATGAAGGTATTATAGGTAATCTGGTCCGCGACGGCCGCAGCGCCAAAGCTTAAGAGCGTCACGCCGACACATGGAAAAACCAATGCCTTCAGCTTCATCTTCTTTCCTCCCATTGCATTGAAGACTTCGTTGTTCGGCCGTCAAAGCCCCATCAGCCGGGGCAACAAAAGCGTGATCTCCGGAAACGCCACAAGCAGCGCGATGACGACAATGTCGACGGCCAAAAACCATCCGACACCCCGGAAAATCTGTCCGAGCGAAACCTCCTTTCCAACAAGCGACTTGACGGCAAAGACATTCAGCCCGACCGGCGGCGTCATAAGTCCGATCTCGACAAACTTGACGATCAGAACGCCCACCAGCGTGAGGTCCAGACCCACTGACTTGAAGACCGGGAGCATCACCGGCAGCGTCAAGAACAACAGGCCGAGCGGATCCAGAAACATGCCGAGGACGAAGTAAGTCAGCGCAGCAATCACGATGACGCCAACCTGCGTTATTCCCCCATCGGACATGATGCTCGCCAGAAATGCCGGCAGGCCAGAAAACGCCATGAACCGCGTCAAGAGAACAGCGCCAATGACGATGAAGAAGATGGATGCCGTACCGACAAGCGCGCCCCAGAAGCTGCTCTTAAGTACGCCCCAGTTCAACTTGCCCTGAACCAACGCGACGAGAAAGGTCAGCGCGGCACCGAAAGCGCCTGCTTCGGTGGCGGTAACGATACCGCCATAGATACCTCCGATGACGCCGATAACCAGCAACGGGAGTGGCCAGATACCGCCCGTTGCGGCGAGTTTTTGTCGAAAGCTCACGTCGACGTCGCCGTGAGGAGCCAAGGACGGCCGAAGCTTCACGCGCACCATGATCATCGTGGCGAAGGCCAGCGCCGAGAGCAGACCCGGAACGACACCGGCGATAAATAGCTTGAGGATCGAGGTCTGCGCGAACACCCCGATCAAGATCATCAGGACGCTCGGCGGAATAAGCGACCCAAGCGTTCCCGCAGATGCGACTACGCCGGTCGCCAGGCCCATGTCGTAGCCGTTGCGCTTCATCTCCGGAAGCGCGATCCGACCCATGGTCAAAGTCGTGGCGAGGCTGGAGCCCGACGCGGCGGCAAAACCGGCGCAGGCGAAATTTGTCGCGACGGCCAATCCTCCCGGAAACCGGCCGAGCCAAAGCCGGGCAGCCTCAAAAAGCGCCGTGGTCAAACCGGAATGGAAGGCCAGCGTACCCATCAGCAGGAACATCGGGATTGCCGAAAGCTCCCAGCTTGCCGCCGTTTCGAACGGCACAAGGCTCAAAACGCTGAGGGCTATGTTGAAATTGGTGATTGCCGCAATCCCGAAAAACGCGACCAGCCCGAGGGACAGCCCGATCGGAACGCGAAGGGCGATCAGCAGCAGAATGACACCGACACCGGTGAAGCCGATTGCGAGCGAGCTCATATCGGCGTCACCCGCTCAAAATCGTTCGAGACGTCCGTTCGACCGAGGCGCTTCCAGTTCCAAAACCGATAGGCGTGAGTTGCCAACTCGATGATCGAGATGGCGACGACGAGCGCCATGGCGAGCACCGGTATCCACCGGGCCGGCCATGCCAGAAGGAAGTAGTCGGCGGTCTGAATTTTTTCCGATATCTCGGTTGCGCGCAGCGCTTCGGTTGCCGCGCGCCACCCAATCAGTGTGGCATAAAGCGCCATTAGAGCAGCGGAAAGACAGCCGAGCAGGACCTGAAAACGCGGCGAAAGCAGGTCGGCCAAAAGGCTCGCATCGATGTGTTGCCCCTTTCGCTGGACATAGGCCAACGGCAGAAAAATGAGGGTGACCATGTAATATCGGGAGACAATCTCGGTCGTCCCGGCAAGGGAAAAGCCGGCGAAATAGCGAAACGCGACATCCGTTACGACATGAACGGCCATGAGCCCCATCACACATGCGCCCAGGGCCGCCGACACGCCGCTAATGCCATCCAAGAGACGCGCGGCCGAAATTTCTCGAAGCTGGCTCACAAGTCCTCCCATCCGCTGCGGCGATCAAGTGGGCGCAATCACCGTAACGAATTCAAGCTACTTCAAGTATTACAGAGCCGTACGTTATTTTCTATCAGCCCTGAAATCCGTATCGAAAGATAAATTTCTCTAAAATCGGCAATAAATCTAGGCATTGCCGAAAACACGCATTCATACACGGAACATCCACGGAAAATACCTATGCCACAAACGCGCCCCGACGCATTCGCCATGTGGATGCTAAGCACACGATGTCTCATCGACATCCCGTCGCAGCACTGTTTCGACCTTCATCGAGATGCTTTTGCCGGTAATTTTGGCCCAGCAGGCGTCGATGTCCAAAGCGGACAACGGCTTCTTCTCGGCTTCATGCAGTCTTTGCGCAGCCCTCCAGACGCGCCCACGCAGAGATGACCGAAGGGCTACCGGCACGGCTTGGACGTGGCTCATTAGTCGAAGCCAAGCGTCGTCCGTCCAAACCGCGTCGTAGGTTTGTCTTTCCGGTCCGAAGCTGAAAGCTTCGTGCAGCGCGTCCGATTTCATCCGGGCCCGCAGATCCGCTGTTGCTTCGACATCTACGGTCTCTGACCCGATCAGAACGCCGTAACAATTGCGCGCCGCTTCGATCGAGATCATGTCATTCCGAACGTCGCGAAGCACGCTTTGCGGATCGCGATCGAGCGGCGAGCCGAATCCGCCGCCGCCGGGTGTCAAAATGCGCACGACGTCGCCCGCATCCACCTCGAGGGAGTCGATCTTGGGGATTGGGTTGAAACGGTCGTCTCCCGCCCGCTTGATGAATACGGCCGCCTTTTCTCCACAAAACCCGCCATTCAAGCCCCAGGGTCTGAACCGGTGCCGCTCCTGGCCGCGTGCCGTCACCAGGCAATTGTGCTCCAGCACCTCAAATTCGAACACAAGACCAAGACCGCCACGGAACTTGCCGGCTCCGCCCGAATCCTGACGCAGGCTGTAGTTGAGAATGCGCACACCCGAAACATTTTCGACGACTTCGACAGGACTGTTGCGCAAATTGGCAATGTCAACCACATCGCGCGCGTTGAGGCCGTCGCCGCCTTCATGGCCGCCCGTACCGCCGACCATCGGCTCCAACACGTTCACCTTGAGACCGCCCCGTTCGAGATTGGGCTCAGCAAACACGATGGGAGCGATGTATCCGGCGCCTGCTGCCGGAATGACGTTCGGAACCGCCTGGGCAAGCGCACCGCAGATCGCATCCTGAATGCGCACGCCGGTCGTGGTTCGCAGCCCGACGGCAGCCGGCGGCTCGCAATTGACCAGCGATCCGCGCGGCGCGACCACGCTGACGGGACGCAACAAGCCCGCGTTGACAGGGATGCCCTGATCCATCGTCAAAAGCACGAACATGATCTTGTAGATCAGCCAGGGATGCGGCTTACCTTCCGAGTAGATATTAAAGGCGGACCGCAATTGGCTGTCAGTCCCCGTGAAATCCACTGTGATCGCATCGCCCGCGACGGTGAGCGCGACGCAGAACTTGACCGGGATGTCGGAAACAACGTCATCGTCCAAATAATCGGAGAAGCGGTAGACGCCGTCCGGGATGGTTTCGATGACCGACCGCGCTCGCAGTTCACTGTAGTTAAGAACGTCATTCATCGCATCGACAAAGGTGTCTACACCATATTTGTCGACGGATTCACCTATCCTGCGTTCTGCGACACGCAAGGCGGTGATCATTGCCTTGACGTCGCCCCAGTTGTCATCCGGTACACGGCAGTTGCACAGGATCAATTTCAAAACATCGGCATTGAGCTCTCCGGCCTTGTAGAGCCGGGTCGGCGGAATGCGAATCCCTTCCTGATAGATTTCGTAGCTCGAGGGCGACAGGCTGCCGGCGACCCGTCCGCCAATATCGGTCGAATGGACGTAGGAGTAGGCAAAGCAGACGAGCCGCTCTCCGGAGAAGATCGGCGCCAGAACGCTCACGTCGGGCAAGTGCGACGAAAGCCCCCCGCTGCTGTAGGGATCGTTGCAGACAACGATGTCACCCGGCTCGAACGCATCGAACTCCGAGAGGATCGACGCGAAATTCAGGTTCGCGAACATCGTGATCCCGATGCTTTGCGGATAGCCGAAGATTTCTCCTTCCGGCGTGACCAGCGCCACGCCGAGATCGGCGGTCTCGTTGACAAACGCCGTGTGTCCGGTCCGCTGGACGGCAAAGCCCATTTCTTCCGTGATCGAACGGAAACGCTGCACGAAAATCTCGAGTTGAGCTGAATCCGTCCGCATGGCTGCACTGTTTCCGTGCATGGGCTCCTCCCCTATTCCGCCTTCGAGACCAAGAGATTTCCGACGGCGTCGCAGGCGCCGATAAAGCCGGGCACGATGAACGTGGTCGTATCGAACTGCTCGACGATCGCGGGGCCCGCGATGGTGTCGCCAGCCATCAACGCATCGCGCCGATAGACCGCAGCGTTGCGGAAGCGATTGCCGTAGAAAAGCCGCCGCTCTCCGACTTCCAAGCTTCCCGCGGCCGCGTGGCGCTCGTTCAGACGTGGCAGGTCCGGCCGTGGACGCCGGCCGGTCGACACAACCCGAAGCGCCATCAATTCGATCGGTGATGCCGGATCATGGTTGCTGTAGAGCTTTTCGTAGGTCTCGTGGAACAGTCTGGCCAGATAATCGGGATCAATTTCATCGAGCCTGACGCCTTCCGGCAGGGTGACGTCCACGTCGAAAGCCTGGCCCCGATAGCGCAGGTCGGCCGAACGCACCACCTCGACCACCTCGATCCGTTCGCTTTCCGCAGAAAGCCGATCGCGCCCTTCTTGTTCGAGTTCGGCAAAACACGCCTGCAGGTCCGCCGCGCTGAAGGCGGCCAGCGGGCCGCGCATGCTGCGGATATGATTGGATTTGTAATCGGCGATCGTGGCGCCGAGTGCGCACATGGTTCCCGGCGACGGCGGGACGAGAACCTGTTGGATCCCGATCTCCTCCGCCAGCAGGCAGGCGTGCGTGGGTCCCGCACCACCGAAGGCCACAAGTGTGAAGTCGCGCGGGTCGAGGCCGCGCTTGGTCATCATGGGCAAAATCGCGCTTGTCATCGTCGCCGTGCCGAGGCGCAGAATTGCCTCCGAAGCCTGCTCGGCCGAACAGCCAAGTTGCTCAGCGATGCCGCCGACCGCCTTTACCGCATTCTCGCGGCTCAGTTGCATGGTTCCGCCGACAAACCGATCAGGATCGATAAAGCCCGACACCAGATAGGCGTCGGTGATGGTCGGCCGGTTTCCGCCCCGGCCATAGCAGGCCGGCCCCGGCTCCGCGCCCGCACTCATGGGGCCCAGCTTGAGGACGCCGAAAGGGTCGAACCAAGCGATCGACCCGCCGCCCGCTCCCACGGCGAAAACATCAACGGACGGCATCACCAGGGGAAAATCGCCGACGACCGCCTCGGTCGAATGGACCGGCTGCCCGTCCCGGATGATGGAAAAATCCGCACTGGTCCCGCCGATATCCAGTGTCACCGCGTCATGGACGCCGCTCAAGCTCGAAACGAACGCCGCCCCGACCACGCCCGATGCCGGCCCGGAAAGCATGGTGTTGACCGGCTTGGTCTTTGCGCTCGATGCTGCAAGCACGCCACCGTTCGACTGGGTGATCTGCAAAGGCGCCTCGAGACCGACGCCGCTGGTATCGGCTTTGAGATTGTCGACATAGGCGCTCATGATCGGCTGCACATATGCATTGAGCGCAGCCACGCTTCCGCGTTCGTATTCGCGGATTTCCGGCCAAAGGTCCGACGAGCAGGAGATGTGGAGGCCGGGACGACGGGCACACAACGCGTCGGCCAGGCCGCGTTCGACGTCGGACCCCTTGTAGGCGTTCAGAAGACAGATCGCCGCACTGTCAATCTCGGACGGCAGTACGGCCAGCACCTTGTCCGCAATCGCCTCAAGCGATGAACGATCTTTGTCATCGCCGCGCAGAGGAACCTCGATCACATCGCGGCGCTCAATGATCGGCGCCGGCACGTCCGATTTGAGGTTGAAGATACCGGTCTTGCGCAGCCTCGCGATCTCCAGAATGTCTCGATTTCCAGAGCTCACGATCAAGGCGCACCGCGCACCGCGCCGCTCAAGAACTGCGTTGAGCGCAATCGTGGTGCCATGGACGAAATTCGCAATCGTCCGGGGCGAGCTTTCGATGCTTGAGAGCAACTCGCTTATACCCCGAGCCACCGCCTTGGAGGGGGCGGACGGCGTACTGGCAACCTTGTGTGTGAAATATTCCGAACCGTCGAGCGCGATGAGGCTCAAGTCCGTGAATGTCCCACCGATATCGATGCCTAACTGGAAGCGCTCCGAGGCCAAAATCGATTTCCTATATAATTATCGACTGCATAATTGGATTACATATAAAGAGAATGCCGGTCAACAGCCCGAGCATCTTCAGAGGCGCTCCAGGGCTGGCATTCCCAGGCATGCACCGGTATTGCGGCCCCTGAACTGCATTCCGCAGCACCGGCTCATGAAGAAGAAATGTCCGCGTGAGCGGCAAAATTTGGAGATCCGCGATGGTGAAAGATGGCAAGGAGCGGTACGGTGTCCGTTCCGTCGTCGTCGGTGCGAAACTGTTGAGCGTGCTGTCGTCCCGCAACGGAGCGATGTCGCTCACGGAGCTCGCGCACGCGGCCGACATGGCCCCCGCGAAAGCGCATCGCTATCTCGTCGGGTTCATGGAATCCGGGCTGATTTCCCAGAGTGACATGAACGGCCGATACGATCTCGGACCGCTCGCGCTCGACCTGGGACTCGCCTCCATTCGCCGCCTGGATGTCGTCGAAATCGCCTACCCGATCATGGTTGCGATGCGTGACGAGACGAATGAGACGACGTCGCTGGCGGTATGGGGCAATCGCGGGGCGACCTTGGTGCGCTGGGTCCCCAGCAATGTGGCCTGCCCCCTGAAAAGTGGTCCTCCCTGAAGTAGGCTTTCGAGCCAGATGGAGGATGCAGGAATGCCCCAGAAG
>NZ_JABJVY010000036.1:0-25000 GCF_040750475.1 Amorphus sp. 3PC139-8
ACCCCACAGTGGGATCGATGACCAAACACCCATCAGTCGCCTCGCCCTATCCCGAGACAACCTGTTGAGACTCCACATCTAAGCGCGCCGCGAGACCACCACGGCGCCCAGAGTGAGCGCGAACAGGAGATGGCCGGCAAGCGACGCCCAGGTCAACGCAATGAAGCCCAGGAAGGGCGGCTGTCCGGCAAACAAGTGCGCCATGATATAGAGGGCGAAGATCCAGAGTCCGATTCCGTAGCCAAGCGCGGTCAGCCACCAGGGCAGGCCGGGAACGATCGTGCGCTGCAGCGGACGGGCGATGAAGAGGTAGCCGAGGGGATAGGCGACAATGCCGACCACGGCGTGAATGAGTTCTGCCAGCGCCCAGTTGGAGAAGCCGAACACGCCCTGAACCAAGGCCGCGGGCTGAAGCGGTCCGCCCACCAGGAAGGGCGTGATGCCGCGCGCCCAGATCTCCCAGACGAGATCGGCGGCAATGCCGCCCAGGATCGCCGTGATGAGCGTGGCCGCTGTCAGCGGCGGAAACAGGCCGGATTCCGCCGGCGACGCGATATCGGTGGTGCCATGCGCCATTGTGTGCCTCCCTGCGCTCCGATCGGGTCCATACGTGCTCCGTTTGGAACGCGCCCGGGCGATCGGCTCCGAAGGCGTCATACCATGTGTGGTTTGGTCAAAGGGGCATCTCGCGCGGCTTTGACGTGAACGTGACGCGGCGCGATCCGGCGCGAGCGCATCCCGCCGAGACCAGTCTGCTGCGGCCGGCGCGCGAGGCCATGGCGGGTCTTTGCCCAATGATGGGGGCGGCGGCAGAGGTCTATGACGGCGAGCCCGAGAGCCAGCGCCATCAGGAGCCAGTAGACCGGCAGCCAAAGCAAGGCTGCGGGAGAGAGCGGAAGTCGCCGCAGCCGGATCGCGCGCAGCGACAGGGCGATGGTGGCAGTGAACCCGGCGACGAACAGCACGCTGTTGGCCGCAAACAGCGCCCACCCGGCCAATGCGTCGCCGGGCCAGAAGGCAAGCAGCCCGGTTGCCTGGGCGGCAATCAGAGCAAGACAGACGGGGAAGGCAAGGGCCGCGAGAAGACTGCCCAGGATGAGGGCGTGAAACACGGCGATCTTGGCCAACGTGCGCTGGCGCGCAAACCGGTCGAAGCGACGCATATGGACCAGCCAGGTCTGCATCCAGCCTTTCAGCCAGCGAGTGCGTTGCTTCAGCCAGGCGCGGACGCCGAGTGGGGCCTCCTCGAAGGTGGTCGCGTCGATGACGCTCATCTCATAGTCGAGCCGGCCAAGCCGAACGCCGAGATCGGCATCCTCCGTGACGTTGTAGGCATCCCAGCCACCGACGGCGACCAGCACCTCGCGCCGGAAATGGTTGGATGTTCCGCCGAGAGGGAAGAAGAAGCGCTTGGCGGCAAGCCACGGCAAAAGCACGTCGAACAGGCACGCATATTCGACCGCGAACATGCGGGTGATAAAGGTATCGCCGGCATGGTCAATGGCAAGCCTGGCCTGCAGGCAGGCGAGCCGGTCCGGCCCGGCGGCGAAGGTTTCGGCCGCGCAGCGAAGCTGGGCCGGTTCTGGGCGGTCCTCCGCATCGAACACCGTGATCAGATCGCCGCTGGCAAGGCCAAGCCCGATATTGAGCGCCTTCGGCTTCGTCCGAGGTCCGTTTGGCGGGGCTTCCACCACACGGACCCAGGGCGGTGGACGCTGGGCGAGGATCGCAGCCTGGGTTGTTGTGTCGTCGGCTTCCACCAGCAGGATCGCCTCCAGCTTCTCGGCGGGATAGTCGAGCTGCGCGAGGCTGGCGAGAAGACCGGGAACGGCGGCGGCCTCGTTGTAGAGCGGCACAAGGATGGAATAGCGCGGCAGCGCGGCGTCTTCGAGCGGGCACCGGGGTGGCGCGAAATGCGCCACGAAGGCCGCCTGACTGGCCGCCCCGCGGGCGGCCGAGAGCGCGATCAGCACCACCGTTACGAACAATTGCAGGGCGATCGGCAGCGCCAGGGGATAGACGAAGGCGAGCACTCCAGCCGCGATCAGGACCAGAACCGATACCCAGCGCTGGGTTGGCGACAGCGTTTGGCCGGCCGTCAGCCCGGCCGGAATACCGTACGACCATTGGGCCGCCGACGGTCGCTCGACGGTGGTTGCGGCCGCGTCGCTACGGGCGATCGTTGTCCGATCCGTGACCACCAGGCGGGCGACCTGTCTGCCGCCCCTACAGATGGCAGCGGCCAGGAAAGGCAGCTCTGCGCGGGTCGGCGCGAACGCGAGCAGGGGACGGCCGTCCTCCAAGATCTCGCGGGCGCGATCGGGACGCTCTGCCACGCTGGCGGCATACGCCCGCGGCGTTTGCACGGCGAGCTTGTTGGCGTAGGGGCGCCCCACCCAGGCCGCAAAGGCAGCCGCTTCGTCCGGCTCCAGATCGGTCTCCGTATGGCGATCGGTGGCCCTGGCCGCCGCGAGAGCCGTTCTGCTTTTCGCTGCCTCGCAGACCTGTGCTAGCTCGTTGTTTTGACATATTTCCGGACGGCGAGCCGGCTTTCTCTTCGGGAGGAAATACGCGAGCAAGACCGCCGGATCGAGGCCCGAAATCGTCTCTGCGACAGCGGTACGGAGAGCGGCCTCGGTGGTGAGGATCACGCGATCGGGGGCCTTTGCGACGTGAGCACGGAGCCGCGCCGGCGCGATTTGGTGAGCGGCCTCCACCGGCAACGCGACGACAGGGCCATTTACGTTGTGACCAATCCGGACGGGACCCAGTTGGCCTTGCACCAGCTTCGAAACGAGTGCGAGGGCGAAGGTAGGCTCGACGCGGAACTCGGATGCATCCCGACACCGCCCGAGTATGTCGAAGAGATCCTCGGACCGTTTCGCTCTGTCGGGCTTCCTCGGTGGCTCGTTTGGATGGCGACGAGCGCCTCTGTGGCGTGACGGAAATGTTGGCCCGGCGGCCGGGCGCTCACGCTCCCACCGCAGCTCGCCCGCTCGGGTCGCTGCGTCCCGTTCCGCCATCAGGCCCCCGCCCTCTGCAATCTAGAATGGATTATGGCGGAGGTCCGAGAGCAACGCAACGACGCTTCATGCGAAAGGAGCGTCGCTGGAAACTACTCGGCGGAGGCCGAAACGGCTGTGATCTACTTCGTCGACCCACTCGGCCCGGGGAGATGCCGTCCATCGCGGATCTCCCGGCGTTTCTTTGCCGTTTCAGGCATCATGGCCTGCAGCCTCTGTTCCAAGTCCATAACAGCCTTTACGCCGCTCGCCAGTCAGTAGCCGTCGGCGAGCGAGCCCGCCGACCGGGGATCAGCCGCCCCGTGCAGCGTGCCCTCCGGCGTGACCAGGATCGACTGGGTGGAACCCATCGCGTCTTTCAGCGCCACGGTGTGCCCCATCTCCTCCAACAGGCGAATCGTATCCGGGCTGATGCCTTGTTCGATGCGGATCTCGTCGGGCAGCCATTGATCGTGGATGCGCGGCGCGGCCGTCGCGCTTGCGATGTCGAGGCCGTGATCGATCACGTTGACGACGATCTGGAGCACAGTGGTGATGATGCGGCTGCCGCCCGGCGAGCCGGTAACCAGAAACACCTTGTCGTCCTTGAAGACGATGGTCGGTGTCATCGATGACAGCGGCCGCTTGTTCGCCTCCACGGCATTGGCCTCGCCGCCGATCAGTCCGTAGGCGTTGGGAACGCCCTTCTTGGCGGAGAAATCGTCAAGCTCGTTGTTGAGTAGGATGCCGGTTCCATCGGCGACAAAACCCACCCCATAGGAGAAGTTCAGGGTGTAGGTGTTGGAGACGGCGTTGCCGGCCTCGTCCACCACCGAGAAATGGGTGGTTTCGTTGCTCTCATAGGGTGCCGGCGGCGTGCCGGGACGGATCTCGCTTGAAGGCGTGGCGTGATCCGGATCGATCTTGGCACGGATCTCCTCGGCGTAGTCGGTGGAGGTGAGCCACCCGACCGGCACGTCGACGAAGTCCGGATCGCCGAGGAACATGGAGCGGTCGGCGTAGGCGTAGCTCATCGCTTCGCTCATCAGGTGGATGGTCTTGGCGGCGTTGAGGCCGCTTTCGGCGATGGGCAGCCCCTCCAGGATATTGAGGATCTGGATCAGGTGAACGCCACCGGAGCTCGGTGGCGGCATCGAGGCGATGGTGTACCCCTTGTAGCGTCCGGTTACCGGTGCGCGCACCTCCGCAGCGTATCCGGAGAGATCGTCAAGGCTCATGCGGCCGCCCGCGTCGTTCACCTTGGCGACGATCGCCTCGGCGATGGGGCCGGAATAAAACGCGTCCGGCCCATCGTCGGCGATCGATTGGAGGGTTGCGGCAAGGTCCGGCCGCGTCGTGATGGTGCCGGCGGCAGGCGGTCCGTCGGTTGGGCCATAGAAGATCCGGGTCGCCTCGTCATCGCGCGCCAGATGCATGCGAATCCAGTTGGAAGAAAGCGAGGAGGCAAGATCGTCGCTGACCGGAAAGCCCTCTCGGGCCAGCACGATGGAAGGTTCGATCAGGTCCGCCCAGGTGAGGGTTCCCGAGCCATAGCGCTGATGGGCGAGTGCAAGGCCGCGCACGGTGCCCGGCACGCCGACCCCAAGCCCGGAGAAGCGCGACTTGACCGAGTCGGCATCGCCGGCATCGTTCAAAAACATGTCCTCGGTGGCGGCTGCCGGCGCCTTTTCCCGGTAGTCGATCGCGACCGTCTCTCCGGTTTTCGAAGCGTGGACGATCATGAAGCCGCCACCGCCGATATTGCCGGCGCGGGGCAGGGTCACGGCGAGGGCGAAACTGACGGCCACGGCGGCATCGACGGCGTTGCCGCCGGCCTTGAGCACGTCCACTCCGATCTCGGTGGCAAGCGCTTCCTGGCTTGAGACCATTCCGCGCTCGGCGATGACCGGATGAAACCGAGCCTCGGCGGACAGGATGGCGGCATCCTGGGCGCTGGCCGAGAACGGCAGACTTGCGACGACGCAGACAAGGGCGGCGTAAAGCGGGCGCCGACTTCTCATCTCTTAAGCTCCCTCGGTTGGGTGTGGGCGCAGCGAGTTACTTTTAGGGCCAGAACCCAGCGGAAAAGGGTAACGCCGTCACGGGACGAAATCGCCTGTTCGATTTTCAAGAGTATGTGTGTCACCGCGAGTTATGCCGCTATCGCTTGTTTTTCGGGTTGAGATTTGTGCCTTTTCGCGCTGGTGAGAACTATTTGTTGTTAAAATGTAAGAATATTTCTGTTGAGCTAATGTAGTTTAGGGCGTTAAATGACCTGCCTTCTATGGGGGTAGAAGGTGCATTTTGTGCATGGGCTCGTGAAGGGGTTGTAGCAGCCATGCCGCACTATCGGATTCGTTTACCGAACGGGCTTCTCAAGGTGAAAACCCGGCGTTGGCTTCATCATCATGAACGCGCGGGCCATGTTCCGGTTTGGCGTGTTTCCGGGTGGTATATCGTCTGGCTTTCGAACGCGCGTTTGCTTGAGCAGGACCGACGGCGGAGGCGCACGCGGCGACGCAGCGAAGCGCTCTCGGCCAAAGGTCCGTTGAGGCGGCTGGGTATCGTCAGATTGCGCGCGGAGCCGGTTACGGTGTCTCGACAAGGCAGTGACAGGCTGGCCGCGTAAGCGCTGGAGCAGCCGTAGCGGACGGAGATCGCGGCACAAGATTGCTGTGGTCGGCCTGCGTTGGTGCCGTCCGGCTTGGGATTTTCTGCCTTTTTCGCGGGCATGTTGATCAAATTGTTGCCGATTGAAAATAAAATGCGCAACAAACAGATCAAAATAACTATGATAAACTCGTATCTTATGATGGATTTGTTGAAGGGTTTCCGTTTGTGTGTTTGAGTATTACTGCTTCCCGCGGTTGAGGGAGGCTACGGGTGCATGGGCTTGTGAGGGGTGTCTGCAGCCATGCCGCATTTTCGGATTCCTTTGCCGAACGGGCTTCTGAAGGTGAAAACCCGGCGCTGGCTCCGCGAAGGTGAGCGCTTGGGGGAGGTCCCTGTACGCCGCTTCGGCGGCTGGTATTTCATCTGGCTCTCGAACAGGCCGAGCGGCGAAAACGAGCCGGAAGAACGGGCAGATAATCCCCATAGCTGACGCGATGCCGGACGCCGAAACGGTTTCCACCTGCGCCGTCAATCCGGCTGGCGGGGCAGAAGGCCCCGCCCATCGCGGCTCTCCTTGCATCTCTTTTCCATTTCAGGCGCCGTATCCTGCAGATTTATGGGTCTTGACCCTATAGACGACCTCTCCTTCTTTCCCCGCAAGACACATTCTTGGTCATCAGGTTGGTTCCACCGGATGGCCGGATTTCCGGGGCCGGCATTCTAGTCTATTGCTGGCGCTGACGGCCGAGCGAACCGGCCGCAACAGACAGTCCGGTGGTCAGCGGGGAGGAACCATGCCGAAGCCCATCGCCGCGTTTGAGCGTCTCGGCGAGGAAAATGCATTTGCCGTGCTCGCCCGTGCCAGCGCCCTTGCGGCCGCCGGCCGCTCGATCGTCAATCTCGGGATCGGGCAGCCGGATTTTCCGACGCCGCCGCATATCGTCGAGGCGGCCGTCAAGGCGCTTCGCGACGGACACCACGGCTACACGCCCGCGCCGGGCATCCAGCCGCTGCGTGAGGCGGTTGCCGCCGACCTCCTGGCGCGTACGGGTACCGAAGTCGATGTCGACCGGATCCTGATCGTGCCCGGCGGCAAGGTCACCATGTTCGCCGCGATTTTGATGCTGGGCGAGCCGGGCGTGGAGATCCTCTATCCCGATCCCGGCTTTCCGATCTATCGCTCCATGATCGAGTTCACGGGCGCGCGGCCGGTGCCGGTTCCGATCCGCGAGGAAAACGAGTTCGCCTTCTCCGCCGCCGAGACTCTTTCCCTGATGACGCCCCAGACCCGGCTCGTCATCGTCAACTCGCCGGCCAATCCGACCGGCGGCGTGACTCCGCGTGCGGAAATCGAGGCGCTGGTGACGGGGCTTGCGGAATATCCGCAGGCAACCGTGCTCTCCGACGAGATCTACAGCCGGATCCTCTACGATCGGGCCGAGCACGTCTCGCTGATCGACTATCCCGAGATCTCCGACCGGCTCATTCTGCTCGATGGCTGGTCGAAGACCTATGCGATGACCGGCTGGCGGATCGGCTACGGCATTTGGCCCGAGAGCCTGTTCGACAGTGCCCGCAAGCTGGCGGTGAACGCCTGGTCGTGCGTGGGGACCGCGTCGCAATATGCCGGGCTTGCCGCATTGACCGGCCCTCAGGATGCCGTTGGCGAGATGGTGAGCGCGTTCGATGCGCGTCGTCGGTTAGTCGTGGAGGGCCTGAACGCGCTTCCCGGCGTCTCATGCCGGATGCCGGGCGGCGCCTTCTATGCCTTTCCCTCGATCCGGGACACCGGGTTCGAGGCGAAGCGGCTGGCAAACCGGCTTCTGGAGGAAGCGGGTGTCGCTCTTATCGGCGGTCCCGATTTCGGCATCTTGGGCGAGGGCTATCTGAGGGTCTCCTACGCGGCATCGGAAACCGATCTTCGCGAAGCGCTCAACCGGATCGGTCAGTTCCTGGCGGCGGACAAACGGTAGCGATGGCGCGAGGCATGGACCTGCTGGAGCGCTACAGCGAATTCGATCCGGGCGGCGTTCGGGTGGTTCGCGGTCTGCATCTTGCGGCTGCGCTGGCGCTCGGCCTTGGTGCCGGCTATCTGCTCGCGACCCAGGGGCTGGCTTGGCTGGACCAACTGATCGGCACTTGGGTTCGCCGGGAGTGGCCCGCCTATGCCGGGGCGTTCTCGGCGCCCAAGAGGGTGTTTGCCATCTCCGCGATTGCGGCGATGCTCGCGGCCCATATCGTGCTTCTGGTGCCCGCGGGCGAACGGCGCACGGAATTCAAGAACGCGCTGCAGATTGCCGGCGTCGGGGTCGGTTTTCTCCTCCTGATCGGCCTGGCCGCGCCGGGCACGTGGGGTTTCGGCGTTCTTACGCTGCATCTGATCTGGATCGCCGTCATCGGTGGCGGGCTCTATATCCGCCGCTACGGTCCCGCCGGCATGCGGATCGGGACGGCCCTGATCCTTTTGACCATGTTCGCCGTGTTGATCGATCCCGACCGGGGGCTGGGCCTCTGGTTTCCGGTCGCGGGTGCGGTCGGCGCGCTCGCCGGACTGTTCGTTCGCTTCGCCACCTGGCGCCCATCCCCGGTGCGGGTGTTCCGCTCTCGGATTATCCGGTTTCGGGAAGTCGCAGCGGAGAATCTGGCGGAGATCGCGCAGGATCTGAAATTCGGGACCCGCCCGCGCCGGCCCTCCATGACGCTGCGCGGCCGCTGGTTCGCGCTTGCCAAGGCAATGGAAGTGGCAAGTGCGGAAAGGCCATCGAAGGCCGATCGATACGCGCACTATGTCGCGACCGCGTATCGGGTGGTTCTGGCGGGCGAGGCGGTCACGGACGCTTTGTCGGAAATCAGCGATACGGCCGTTGCCTCCCGCTTCGTCCGCGAGCGGATCGCTGGCGCGCTTTCGGAATTGTCCGAGCGGCTCAGCCGCTTCGCGGGCGGCGACACGGCGCCGGATCCGGCCCTCGTCGACAGCCTTCATGCTGCACAAGATGATTTGATCAAGAACCAGACGCTGGATTCGCCGACCAAGGTGCAGCTTATGCGGCTCCTGACCGGAGTGATCCGGGTCGCGATGGCCCTCAATACCGTGGAAGTGCGTAACGAGCCGGCAGATAGGCCGCCAGCCGTCAGCAGTGGCGGAAAAGGCAGTGCTGCCATGGGCTTCCGGCTTGGCCTCCAGGGCATCGTGGCCGCTTCGATCACCACGGGGTTGAACTATGCTTTCCACTTCCAGCACGCCTATTGGGCGACGCTGACGGTGGCCCTGGTGCTGACGGGAACCGTTGGGGAAACGGTCGCCCGCACGGTTCGCCGCGCGCTCGGCACGGCCGTCGGCGTGCTCGTCGCGATCGCGGTGTTTCCGCTGATCAGTGCAAGCCCGGCGACCGAGCTCACCTTGATCTTCATCGCGATGATGGCGGCGGTGATGGTGATCGACATCCGCTATGCCGTCGCCTCCGGCCTGATCGGCTTTCTGGTCGTGCTGGGCCTCCACATGATCGAGGGTGTCGGCGCCCCCGTGATGCTGTCTCGGGCCTACGAGACTTTTCTCGGCGCCGGGGTGGCGTTGGCGGTCGCCTGGACCGTGGCGCCGGCCTTCTCCGGCAATCGACTTGCGACGGACGTGCAGGCCTTTATCGGCCGCTGCCATTCCGTGTTCCGGCGGGCCGCGGCCCAGCCGACGATCGGTGTCGACCACACCGCGGCGCTGGAAGCGGATGCAAGCGCGATCCGGGCCCAACTCCCCTCGCTGCAGGCGGAGCGGCTGTTTGCGCGGGGCGGGTCGGCCGCGCTCAGCGAAGTGACGGTGCTGATGGAGGCGCTCGTCATGTATCTCGGCCTGTTCGAACGCGCCTCGGCGGTGACGGCGCGCGAGGGCGCGGGGCCGGCCAAAGCTGTGCTCGACGAGCTCGATCAGGTGGTGGAGGCGACCTTCGATGCCGCCTTCGATCCGAAAAAGGAAGCTCCTGCGCTCGACCCGGTTCTGGCGCGCTTCACCGAAGCGGTGCCTTTGGACGGTTCGATCCCGGCGGAACAAGCCTCCGCGATCGTCGAGCGCTTCTATTATGGGCGCAAGATCGGCCAGACGCTGGCGGAATTTAAAACCACCTGGGCCCGCGTGAACTAAAGCAAAGCCAGCGAAAGTGGGAACCGGTTTCGCGTCCGGCTTTGCGTTGAAAACTATCGCTCACGCCGGCTCGCTCCGCTCACGGCTGCGCGGGCGCGGCCTGACCGGCCGGCGCGCGGTCGCGCTTTGGTGTAAGCAAAGCCAGCGAAAGTGGGAACCGGTTTCGCGTCCGGCTTTGCGTTGAAAACTATCGCTCACGCCGGCTCGCTCCGCTCACGGCTGCGCGGGCGCGGCCTGACCGGCCGGCGCGCGGTCGCGCTTTGGTGTAAGCAAAGCCAGCGAAAGTGGGAACTGGTTTCGCGTCCGGCTTTGCGTTGAAAACTATCGCTCACGCCGGCTCGCTCCGCTCACGGCTGCGCGGGCGCGGCCTGACCGGCCGGCGCGCGGTCGCGCTTTGGTGTAAGCAAAGCCAGCGAAAGTGGGAACCGGTTTCGCGTCCGGCTTTGCGTTGAAATCTATCGCTCACGCCGGCTCGCTCCGCTCACGGCTGCGCGGGCGCCGGCCTGACCGGCCGGCGCGCGGTCGTGCGCTGGTTTCGCAGACGCGGGCAAAATGTGGAGCGCTATAGCTCAAGTCTTTTCCGCGCAGATGGACACATCTGAGCGACAAGAACGGGCTCCAGGTTCAAGTGGTTGAGCTCAATCGCCGGCCGCCACATGGGCGCTGAAGCGTACCGTGTCGCCAACCGAGTAGCAGATCTGCGGCTGGCCGACCGGGGACACTGGATGGAGGCCGGAGGCGGAGATATCGAGGAATCCGCCCGGGCCTTCCGGCGGCACCACGTAGACCCATCCGGTCAGATCGCCGCGGGGCATCAAGGTCTCGATCACGTCGGCCCCGGGAACGAACACGACGGCTTCCCCGATCGTATTGGTCACCGGCGCGGAAGGCTTGGGCAGGGCGCGCAGCGGGGCGGCCTCCTCCTCCGATCCGCCGACGCCATAGAGATAGGAGGCGACCATCAGTTCGTAGCCGCCGCCGGCGATCGCGTGGGCGATCTGCAACTCGTCGGTGCCACCCGCAATCGGGACGATCGACGGAAAACAGAGCTCCGTGGCGGTCGCAAGGGTGCGCCCGCTCGAAAGCTGGCGATCATATTTCGGGATCGCGGAATAGGGAGCGGGCCGAAAGAACAGATCGCCGCCCAAAAGCGGCAGGAATGCATCCGACAGGCTGAGATCCAGCACATCGAGCGGCATTGCGTCGATGGTATCGTAGCGTTCCTCGTAGATGAAATCGGGGATCTCGCGGTCGTTCTCCAAAAGCCAGATCCGGAGAAAGTCATAGATCGGCGCCAGCGGTCCAGAGGCGCCGCACAGGCCGCCGAAGTCTCGGTCGCACACGAACTCCGGCGAGACCCGAGACAGCAGAAACGCCTTGGGCGAAAGCCCGTCGAGCTCAGGGTCGGGGTCGGCCGATGCGCCGGCATCCAGCCGCCCGTCGAAAGAGAGGTCGACGATCGTCGCGGCGAACGCCCTGACGGAATCGGGAACGGGGTGCAGGACGCTGGTATCGACTGCGGCGACCGGATAGAGCGGATCGGCTGCAGCGGGGGCAATCGGCGCAAAGAGCGCAAGTCCGACCCAGGCATATGCCGAAAACCGAAGGCGAGGGCGGGGCGCCCTCAATGTCGACATCGGGTCAGGCCCCGCTCGGTTTCGCGCACAGCATCATGTAGTTGACGTCGATGTCCGCGGATCTTTCCCAGCGGTCGCGCAACGGGTCGAACACGACGCCGACGGTCTCCAGCACCGACAGGCCGGTACCGGTGGTTGCCTGCTCCAGCTCCGCCGGTTTGATCAGCTTTTGATATTGGTGGGTGCCGCGCGGCAGCCAGCCGAGCACATACTCCGCGCCGACGATGGCCAGCATGTAGGCCTTCGGCGTGCGATTGATTGTGGCTAGCAGAAGCAGGCCGCCGGGCCGGACCATCTGCGCGCAGGCGGAGATGAAGAACGCGGGATCGGAGACGTGCTCGACGATCTCCATCGCCAACACCACGTCGAAGGTCTCGCCGGCATCGGCGAGTGCTTCCGCCGTCGTCGCCCGATAGTCGATCGACAGACCGGAGCGCTCGGCGTGGATCCGGGCGACCTCGATGTTGGTGGCGGCCGCGTCGGCGCCGACGACGTCCGCTCCGAGTCGGGACATCGGTTCCGAAAGAAGCCCGCCGCCGCAGCCGATGTCCAAGAGTCGCAGGCCGGCAAGCGCCTTCGGATCGTTGACGTCGCGGCCGAAATGGCGCGCGATGACCTCCTTGATGTAGCTGAGACGGGTGGGATTGAACCGGTGCAGCGGCTTGAACTTTCCGCGCGGGTCCCACCACTCGTCGGCAAGCGAGGAGAAGTGGTCGACTTCCGCCTGGTCGATGGTGCTGTCGCTCACAGTCCGTACTCCTTGCTCGATCCGGCGCGCGTTTCGCCGCACGAGTTGCTGCCGCGCCGACACGATGATATCTACCGCGCCACTTCGGTCGGGAAACCCGATTTCTATCGGGCGTCCTTCATCCTTTTCACCAACGAGCCGGTAAGTGAACCATGGCCCGACTGGTCATGAAGTTCGGCGGAACGTCCGTCGGCGATCTTGATCGCATCCGAAACGTCGCGCGTCACGTCAAGCGCGAGGTCGACGCAGGTCATAAAGTGGCCGTCGTCGTCTCCGCGATGGCTGGCGAGACCAACAAGCTCGTGGACTATTGCCGCGCGATTTCGCCGCTGCATGATGCGCGGGAATACGACGCTGTGGTGGCCACGGGCGAACAGGTGTCGACCGGCCTGCTCGCGCTCACCCTGCAGTCGATGGGGATCGATGCACGCTCCTGGCAGGGCTGGCAAATCCCGATCCGGACCGATGGCGCTCATGGCGCGGCGCGAATCACCGGCATCGAGGGGGATCGTCTGATCGAACGGATCGAAGGTGGCCAGGTTGCCGTGGTCGCCGGTTTCCAGGGCATTGCGCCGGACGGCCGCATTTCCACCCTCGGCCGGGGCGGCTCCGACACCAGTGCGGTGGCGATCGCCGCGGCGATCCATGCCGACCGGTGCGACATCTACACCGACGTTGACGGCGTCTACACCACCGATCCCAGGATCGTGTCGGCTGCGCGCCGGTTGCCGCGCGTCTCCTACGAGGAGATGCTGGAAATGGCTTCGCTCGGGGCGAAGGTTCTGCAGGTGCGCTCGGTCGAGCTCGCCATGATCCACGGGGTACGCACCTTCGTGCGGTCGAGCTTCGACGATCCCGAGGCGATCCGGGCGGCCGGCAATCAGCCCGTGGGCACCCTCATTTGCGACGAGGACGAGATCGTGGAACAGCAGATTGTCACCGGCATCGCCTATTCCAAGGACGAAGCGCAGATCTCGATCCGCCGGGTCGCCGATCGGCCGGGCGTCGCGGCTTCGGTGTTCGGGCCGATGGCCCAGGCCAATATCAACGTCGATATGATCGTCCAGAATATCAGCCCCGACGGCTCGACGACGGACATCACCTTCACCGTGCCCCAGACCGAATACGATCGGGCGATCTCGGTGCTGGAAGATAATCGCGACGTGATCGGCTATTCGAGTATCGAAGGCGCTCAGGACGTGGTGAAGGTCTCCGTGATCGGGGTCGGTATGCGCAGCCATGCCGGTGTTGCCGCGGCGGCGTTCCGTGCTCTGTCCGACAAGGGCATCAACATCCGCGCCATTACGACCTCTGAGATAAAGGTCTCCGTGCTGATCGACGCCGCCTACGCGGAACTTGCGGTGCGCGCCCTGCATTCGGTATATGAACTGGATAAAGCGACGTCTGCCTGACCTGCGGCTGGTTCTTGATTGACCGGCCGTTTTGGTGCGCCGCCGATTGCCGCATTCTTCGTGCGGAGCAGGCCGGTCGATCTAATCAGGGGGGAGCGCGGTTCGGCCGCGACTGCCCCACTTGCCGCGCCGTTGGACCGAGGCGGATCGGAGGAGCGGCATGTAGAGCCGTTCTGCTTTTCATGAGAATGGCAGATAGGCTTTAGGCCTTTGCTTATACGTGTTTCCGGACGGCAAACCGGCGTCCACTTCTGGAAACGCTCTCGCTCCCGCAGGTGTGGCGGGCGTTCTGTAATCTTGGCTCCGGGGAGGCACGATGCGAGGCTCTCTCGCCGGTCCGCGCCTCCTATTGAGACGGCTTCGCGAAGTGATGGCGGAGCCGATCGATGCGCAGGAACGGCTCGACAAGATCGTCGTCCTGATCGCCGCCAACATGGTGGCGGAGGTCTGTTCCGTCTATGCTCTGCGCGCCGACGGCGTGCTGGAGCTTTACGCGACGGAAGGCCTCAATCCGATGGCCGTCCACCAGACCAGCCTGCGCATCGGCGAGGGCCTCGTCGGTCTGATCGCGGCCGAGGCGCGACCGCTTAACCTGCCCAACGCTCAGAACCATCCCGCCTTCGCCTACAAGCCGGAGACGGGGGAAGAGATCTACAACGCTTTTCTCGGCGTGCCGATCCTACGCGCCGGCCGCACTCTCGGCGTACTCGTGGTCCAGAACAAAGCGCACCGGACCTATTACGACGAAGAGGTCGAGGCGTTGCAGACCACGGCGATGGTCATTGCCGAAATGATCGCCGCCGGCGAGATCGAGGCCCTCGCCAAGCAAGGGCCGGCGCTCGATCTCCGTCGTCCGATCCATATGGACGGCGCGGCCTTGGCCGACGGGGTCGGACTTGGCCACGCCGTGCTGCACGAGCCGCGTGTGGTGGTTACCAACCTGATCGCCGAGGACGCCGATCGCGAGCTCGGCCGCCTCGAAAGCGCGCTTGAGAAGGTGCGCCTCTCGCTCGACCAGATGATGTCGCGGCGCGAGATCGCCCATCATGGCGAGCATCGCGAGGTGCTCGAAGCCTATCTGATGGTTGCGCAGGACCGCGGCTGGGTGCGCAAGATGGAAGAGGCGATTCGCAACGGTCTCACCGCGGAGGCGGCCGTCGAGCGGGTCCAGTCCGACACCCGGGCGCGCATGCTGCGCTCGGTCGATCCCTATCTGCGCGACCGGCTGCACGATCTCGACGACCTGGCCAACCGGCTGATGCGCGAGATCATCGGCCGCCCCCATGGCGGCATCAACGGCCTGCCGCAGGATGCCATTCTCGTCGCCCGCAACATGGGCCCCGCGGAGCTGCTCGACTACGACCGCGAAAAGTTGCGCGGGCTCGTCTTGGAGGAGGGCGGTCCGACCAGCCACGCCACCATTATCGCCCGCGCACTCGGCATTCCGGCCGTGGGTCAGGTGCCGGGGGCGGTCTCGCTGGTGGAAGAAGGCGATGCCGTGATCGTCGACGGCGAAACCGGGCTCGTTCATTTCCGGCCGATGACGGACATCGAACGGACCTATGCCGAAAAGGTCCGCTTCCGGGCACGGCGCCAGGCCCAGTATCGGCGTTTGCGCAATGCGCCGGCGATCACCCGCGACGGCCGCGAGCTGACCTTGATGATCAACTCCGGCCTGCTCGTCGACCTGCCGCATCTGGAGGAATCGGGCGCAGCGGGCATCGGCCTGTTCCGCACCGAAATCCTGTTCATGGTCGCCCACAGCCTGCCGCGCGTGCGCGAGCAGGAAGAGCTCTATCGCCGCATCTACGAGGCCGCCGGCGACCGGCCGGTGACGTTCCGCTCCCTCGATATCGGTGGCGACAAGATCCTGCCCTATATTCGCTCCGTGGAGGAGGAAAACCCCGCGATGGGGTGGCGGGCGATTCGTCTCGGGCTCGACCGGCCGGGCCTGTTGCGCATCCAAGTGCGCGCACTTTTGCGCGCAGCCGCGGGGCGCGAATTGCGGCTGATGTTCCCACTGGTCTCCTCGGTGACGGAATTCACCGCGGCGCGGGCGCTGGTCGACAAGGAAATCCGGCACCTGAAGCGCCACGGCTACGCGACGCCGGACGCGATTCGCCTCGGCGTCATGCTGGAAGTGCCCTCGCTCCTGTTCGAGCTGGAGGAGATCCTGTCGGCGGTGGACTTCATCTCGGTCGGCTCCAACGACCTGTTCCAGTTCATGATGGCGGCCGACAGAGGCAACACGCGCCTGTCGCGGCGGTTCGATCCGTTGAGTGTGTCGTTTCTTCGGGCGTTGAAGCGGATCGCCGACGAATGCGAGCGCGCGCACGTTCCCGTCACGGTCTGCGGCGAACTCGCCGGACGGCCGCTGGACGCCATGGCGCTACTCGGCCTCGGTTATCAGCAGCTTTCTATGCCGCCGGCGGCGATCGGTCCGGTCAAGGCGATGGCCCGCAGCCTGGATGTGGGCCGGCTCAGGGCACGGTTGTTGCCGCGCCTGGAACCCGGTCGCTGGCCCGGCAATATGCGATCCTTCCTTTCGGCTTACGCCGAGGATCACGATATTCCGCTTTAGCGAAGCGTCGACGGATTGTCCGGACCGGCCTCGCTCTCTCGAATCAAGAAATCTGAAAGCCCATGTTCTCCGAGGAAAAGCTCGAATCCCTGGTCGATCGCTTCGAAATGCTGGAAAGCCGCATGGCCTCCGGCGCCGAAGCCGACACCTATGTGGAGCTGTCGCGCGAATATTCCGAGCTGCAGCCGCTGATCGCTTCGATCCGGGCCTATCGTGCCGCGCGCGCGGAGCTCGAAGACATCGACGCCATGCTGGCGGATCGTTCCACCGACAAGGAATTGCGCGAGATCGCCGAGGCCGAGCGCCCGGAGTTGATGGAGCGGATCGAGGAACTGGCCCAGGCGATTCGCATCGGGCTCCTGCCAACCGATGTCGCCGACGAAAAGAGCGCGATCGTCGAAGTTCGTGCTGGAACCGGCGGACAGGAGGCGGCGCTGTTCGCGGGCGATCTGTTCCGCATGTATCAGCGACTTGCCGAAAAACACGGCTGGAAGGTCGAGGTCTTGTCGGCGAGCGAAGGCGAGGCCGGCGGCTACAAGGAAATCATCGCCTCTTTCGCTGGTCGTGGTGTGTTCGCGCGACTGAAATTCGAATCGGGCGTGCATCGGGTTCAGCGCGTACCGGCAACGGAATCGGGCGGCCGGATCCATACCTCGGCGGCGACGGTGGCGGTGCTGCCGGAGGTGGAGCAGTTCGACTTCGAGATCCCCGATACCGACATCCGCATCGATACGATGCGCGCCTCCGGTGCGGGTGGCCAGCATGTGAACACCACCGATTCGGCGGTGCGGATCACCCATCTGCCCACCGGCATCGTGGTGACCTCCTCGGAAAAATCGCAGCACCAGAACCGGGCTCGGGCGATGCAGGTGCTGAGGGCGCGTCTCTATGAGGCAGAGCGCGAGAAGCGCGATGCGGCGCGCGCGGCGGCCCGAAAAGGGCAGGTGGGGTCCGGCGACCGCTCGGAGCGGATCCGCACCTACAACTTCCCCCAGGGCCGGGTAACCGACCACCGCATCAACCTGACGCTCTACAAGCTCGATGAGATCCTGGCCGGCGAGGCGCTCGACGAAATCATCGACGCGCTCATCACCGAGCATCAGGCCGCGCTCCTGGCGGAGCAGGATGGCTGATCAGCCGTCAGTCGGAGAGCGGCTTAAGGCGGGCCGGGCGCGGCTAGACGCCGCAGGCATCGATACGGCCGGTCTGGATGCCCGGCTCTTGATGGCAGATGTGCTGCATCTGAGCCAGACGGCGCTTGTGCTGGCCGAACACGATCCGATGTCCTCGGAGGATGCCGAGCGGTTTGGTGTCGCGATCGAGCGTCGGGCGGCAGGAGAGCCGGTCGGCCGCATTCGCGGTCGGCGGGATTTCTTCGGCCTGGATCTCGTCCTGTCGCCGGCGACGTTGGAGCCGAGACCCGATACGGAGACGGTTGTGCTCGCGGCCCTCGATCACGTGGGCGATCGGGACCGGGCTGTCACCATCGTCGATATCGGAACGGGTACGGGCGCGATCCTTCTGGCGCTGTTGGCAGCGTTGCCGAACGCGACTGGGTTCGGCACCGATTTGAGCGCGGAAGCGGCACAAACCGCCCGCTTCAATGCCGAACGGCTGGGGTTGGCGGAACGGGCGCGGTTCGCCGTCTGCGATCTGGCGGACGCGGTTGCCGGTCCCGCCGATCTCCTCGTCTCCAACCCGCCCTATATCGCGAGCGCCGATATTCCTGGGCTCGATCCGGCGGTGCGCAACCACGATCCGCGGCTTGCGCTGGACGGTGGTGCGGATGGACTGGACCCCTATCGCCGGCTCGTTCCGGCCGCGCCGTCTCTGCTGGCATCCGCCGGCGCGCTGGTGTTGGAAGTGGGGATCGGCCAAGCGGATGCCGTGGCGAACCTGTGCAACGAGGCCGGTGCCGCCACGGTTGGGATTCGTCCCGATCTCGCTGGCCGGCCGCGGGCAGTGCTGGCGACGTGGCGATGAGGCAACAGCGCGCCCGGTGCCACCAATTGCGGCGCCGGAAATGGATTTTTGCACTTGGAAATCGCTAAGGAAATCGCTACGTTCCGGGTGCCGACGGGGTTGCGGGCAACCCTCACCGATTCAGGTGATCGCAAAGTGGATGCCCGACAAGAGATCGACTGCCTATGGCGGTCGCATTCTGGCCTTGCACCCATGAGGAGGCTGCAGATCATCGCATCATCATCGACTGCGCCGATTGTCGAAGACCGTTCATAGATCCGTCTTTGGTCGAGGTGCAGGGTCGAGATGAAGAGACGATTCGGGCCGAGCGCGTCGTCCTCGATCGATCGAGGCGTGGATTGTACGCTCACTCTCGTGTTGCGGCGCATGTCCGGCCAGGATCGGGCCGATCCGGACGAAACGGGCATGACCAAACGGATGAAACTGGGTCGTTTCTGATCCGCCGGTCGTGAGGATCTGGTCGGAGAAGGCGGGCTGGAGCGGGACGAGGAAAAGTGGGCTTCCGTTTTCCGCTCGCTCGCCGCTCTACCTTGTTGGAATCGATCGTATTTCCGATTTCGGCTCGCCGAGATCCGAGATCGCCGCGAGCGAGAGCGCGGGCAACAAAGGGTGCTGGTTTTGCGCAATGACCGGCGCGACAGGGATAAGAACGAAAGCATCGGATGATGCAGATGTTTCGCCTGATGCGCCGCGAGGGCCTTTCGAGAATTGGATGGGAACGCCCGTTCACATGGAAAAGGCCGTGAATACAGGAACTTGGGCAGTTTCGGGAAAGGCCGGAAGGGGTTTTCCGTTCGAAATTGCGACCAGGCTGAGGGTTGAGATGCGTTCGACGGCTCGGTTGCGCCGAGCGTGCTCAAAAGCCGCCATTCCGGGTCGGATCGTCCCGGGCGGTTCTCGGTCACGAAAGCCCTCGGGCGGCTCCGGTTCAGGAGCGCAGGCGTGATCGACCTTCAGGTGTGTGGGCGGGATATGGGCGAACAACCGGTGCCCAATGGTTCGTCCCGCTCAAGAGCGATCGGCCGGCGGAAATGTGCCGCTGACCGCAACGCTCGACTTCGACGGGTTCAGGCGCTCCAACCTCCGAGTTGGAGGGCGGGCGATCTGGGCAACGGCGCCGAAGCCGGATACAGCGAGTCCCCAAACGACTGGGTCTCGCATGCTTCCGAACGAGAAACGATCGGATGAGACAAGGAAATTCCAACAAGCGACTGCGCGGCCGGAACCGGAAGGGACCGAACCCGCTAACGAAGACGTTCGAATCGAACGGTCCCGATGTGAAGATCCGAGGGACCGCCCTTCATGTTGCGGAGAAATACCTGCAGCTTTCGCGCGATGCGCAAGCGTCTGGGGACCGCGTGATGGGCGAAAACTACCTCCAGCACGCGGAACACTATTTCCGGATTTTGGCCGCCGCGCAGGGGCCGAACCAGCCGCAGCAGGCCGTGCAGCGTGAGGAGGATCTCTCCGAGGGCTACGAGCAGCGCGCCCACAACGGCTCCGGCGGAACGGATCCGGGCCAGGCGGAGCAGCCGAGCGATTCCGGCTATGAGCGCCAGAACGCAAACGGTGGCCGCCAGCGCGGTCGCCGCGGTGACGGCGAAAGGGCGCCGGCGAACGACGGCGAGACCGTGACCGCGAGCGAGCGCTCCGGCGGTAAGGGGTCGGAGCGGTCCGGTGGCCGGAAGGCCAACGGTTCTGCCAAGCCCGAGCCTGCCGCCGCCAAGCCCGAGGCAGCCGAAGCGGAGGTCGAAGCTCCGGAGAACGCCGAGGCGCCGGTGATCGCCGAGAAGGCTGACGAGGACGCGAAGGCGGCCGAGCCCGTGGAAGCGGCGGAGGCCACCGAGGCCAAGCCACGCCGCCGGACGCGAACCACCCGCAGCCCGCGGACGCGCACCAAGCGTGCCACTACGGCGGCGGAGGGAAGCGACGGCTCTGCTTCTCAAGATAGCGAGACCGCAGCGTCGGACGCTTGATAATCGAAGGGGCGCGGGTGAACCGCGCCCTTTTTGTTGGAGCGCTGGGCGAAAAATCGGGCACCGATGTTTCGCGATCGCCGGCGCGACAGCGACAAGAGCGCGAGCATCGGCCCTGCGCTTCATTCGGCCGATGTCCTCGCTGCCACTCCGGCTGAGAGCGGCTGCCGATTTTCCTTTCCGGACCTCTTTTGTTGCATTATCGCAACACTATATGTCGGTAGCGGTCGCCTGATTGGGGCCGTTGTCTTGGTGTGAGATCGTCCCGCAATCGTGCCCGAAACGGCGCGGTCGGATGATCGAGCGCAAGGTCTCAAGCCGTTCCCTGTGCCTTCATGGCGCTGAAGGCAACGGTGCGGGATACGGCGTCGGTCGCAATGACGGCGCTTGTGGGAAGGAGAAGAGCCGAATGGACTTCGAAAAATACAGCGATCGTGCGCGCGGCTTCCTGCAGTCGGCGCAGACCCTGGCTATGGGCCAGGGCAACCAGCAATTCACTCCCGAGCACATTCTGAAGGTTCTGCTCGACGACCCGGAAGGGCTCGCCGCCGGGTTGATCACGCGTGCCGGTGGCCGCGCCGACGAGGCGCTCGAGGCCGTCGATGCGTCCCTTGCCAAGATGCCGAAGGTCGAAGGTGCCGGCGCCGGCCAGCTCTATCTGGCGCGCGCGACGGTAAAGGTCTTCGAGGCTGCGGAGAAACTCGCCAAGAAGGCGGGCGATAGCTACGTCACCGTGGAGCGCCTGTTGCTCGCGCTTGCCAGCGAGAGCGATGCCGAAGCCGCCAAGATCCTGAAGGCGGCCGGCGTCACGCCGCAGGCGCTTGAAGGGGCGATCAGCGATTTGCGCAAGGGGCGAACCGCCGATACCGCGGGCGCGGAAGGTCAGTATGAGGCGCTGAAGCGCTACACCCGCGATCTCACGCAGAACGCCCGCGACGGCAAACTCGATCCGGTGATCGGCCGCGACGAGGAAATCCGCCGGACCATCCAGGTCCTGTCGCGTCGCACCAAGAACAATCCGGTGTTGATCGGCGAGCCGGGCGTCGGCAAGACGGCGATCGTGGAAGGTCTCGCGCTGCGCATCGTCAACGGCGACGTGCCGGAGAGCCTGAAGGACAAGCAGCTTCTGGCGCTCGACATGGGCGCGCTGATCGCCGGCGCGAAGTATCGCGGCGAGTTCGAGGAGCGGCTGAAGGGCGTCCTGTCGGAGATCGAGGCCGCCGGCGGCAACATCGTGTTGTTCATCGACGAGATGCATACGCTGGTCGGCGCCGGTAAGGCGGACGGCGCGATGGACGCCTCAAACCTCCTGAAGCCGGCGCTTGCGCGCGGTGAGCTCCACTGCGTCGGCGCGACCACGCTCGACGAATACCGCAAGCACGTGGAAAAGGATGCTGCACTTGCCCGCCGCTTCCAGCCCGTTTTCGTTTCCGAGCCGACGGTCGAGGACACGATCTCGATCTTGCGTGGCCTGAAGGAGAAGTACGAGCTGCATCACGGCGTGCGGATTGCCGATTCGGCGATCGTGTCGGCGGCCACCCTGTCGAATCGATATATCACCGATCGGTTCTTGCCGGATAAGGCGATCGATCTGGTCGACGAGGCGGCTGCGCGGCTGCGCATGCAGGTGGATTCCAAGCCGGAAGAGCTCGACGAACTCGATCGGCGCATCATCCAGCTCAAGATCGAGCGCGAGGCTTTGAAGAAGGAGACCGACGAGGCCTCCAAGGATCGGCTGACCAAGCTGGAGAAGGAGCTCGTCGACCTGGAAGAGCACTCTGCGGAGATGACCTCTCGCTGGCAGGCGGAGAAGGCGAAGCTTTCCAGCGCACAGGATCTCAAGACCCAGCTCGACCAGGCCCGTATCGATCTCGATAAGGCTCAGCGCTCCGGCGATCTCGGCCGGGCCGGCGAACTGGCCTACGGCATTATCCCGGATCTGGAGCGCAAGCTCGCGGTCGTCGAGGAGACCGAGGAGAAGGGCGACGTGATGGAAGAGGCGGTCACCGCCGATCACATCGCGCAGGTGGTCTCCCGTTGGACCGGTGTTCCGGTCGACAAGATGCTGGAAGGCGAGCGCGACAAGCTCTTGCGGATGGAAGATGCCCTGGAGCGGCGCGTCATCGGCCAGTGGGAGGCGGTGCATGCCGTTTCCACCGCCGTGCGGCGTGCGCGCGCCGGGCTGCAGGATCCGAACCGGCCGATTGGCTCGTTCATGTTCCTGGGTCCCACGGGCGTCGGCAAGACCGAGCTCACCAAGGCGCTGGCGGAGTTTCTGTTCGACGACGACACGGCGATGGTCCGCATCGACATGTCGGAGTTCATGGAAAAGCATGCCGTGTCGCGGCTGATCGGTGCGCCTCCCGGCTATGTTGGCTACGAGGAGGGCGGCGTACTGACCGAAGCTGTGCGCCGGCGGCCCTACCAGGTGGTGTTGTTCGATGAGATCGAGAAGGCCCATCAGGACGTCTTCAACGTCCTGCTGCAGGTGCTGGACGATGGTCGGCTGACCGACGGTCAGGGGCGGACGGTCGACTTCCGCAACACCCTCATCATCATGACCTCGAACATGGGCGCGGAATATCTCGCCAACCAGCCCGAGGACCAGGATGTGGAAGCGGTGCGCGAGCTCGTCATGACGGCGGTACGCGGACACTTCCGGCCGGAGTTCCTGAACCGGCTTGACGAGATCATCCTGTTCCACCGCTTGCGGCGCGAGCAGATGACGCGGATCGTGGACATCCAGCTGAAGCGTCTCAGGGCGCTCTTGGAGGAGCGCAAGATCGAGCTGGAGCTGGACGAGAACGCCCGCGAATGGCTCGCCAACAAGGGCTACGACCCGGTCTACGGGGCTCGGCCGTTGAAGCGGGTGATCCAGAAGGAAGTGCAGGATCCGCTCGCGGAGAAGATCCTGCAGGGCGAGATCCAGGGCGGCGATACCGTCAAGATCACGCCGGCAGGCGAGCGGTTGGTGTTCGAGCCGGTACGCGCGGCCAGCGCCGCGGCCTGACGGAACGGTCCGTTCACAAACAAAGAAAAGGCCGGCGGTGCTCTGCCGGCCTTTTTCTTTGTCTCGTTTCCGGACGGAAAACCGGTTTCCACTTTTCTGAAATTGCTAGTTCCGTGCGACCCGGGTCTCGCTCGGCAGCTCGCGCTCGATCAGGGCGTCGATGCGCTCGCGCTCGTGCTCGAAGGCCGTCAGCATCTCGCCCGTCAGCTCACGCCCACGCGGCAGCCGGATTCGGAGCGGATCCACCGGGCGGCCATTGACGTGCACCTCGTAGTGAAGGTGCGGACCGGTCGACAGGCCCGTTGAGCCCACATAACCGATAAGCTGGCCCTGGGTGACGCGGACACCTTTTTTAAGGCCGTCTGCCCAGCCGGACTGATGCGCATAGCCGGTTTCGTAGCCGTTGGCGTGCTTGATCAGCGTCCAGCGACCGTAGCCGGCCTTCCAGCCCGCTTCCTCGACCGTGCCGTTGCCCGAGGCGTAGATCGGCGTGCCGCGAGGGGCGGCCCAGTCGACACCGCTGTGCAGCTTGGAATAGCCGAGGATCGGATGGCGGCGATAGCCGAAGCCGGAGCGGAACACGCCCCGTGCCATCGGTTTGCGCATCAGGAATTTCTGCGCGCTCTTGCCGTTCTCGTCATAGAAGTCGACGGAGCTGTCGTCGGGGGTGCGGAAGCGATAGAAGCGCCGCTCGACGCCGCCCGCCGTCAGCGACGTGTAGAGGATTTCCGGCGGCGAATCGGCGTCTTCGGCTTCTTTGTGCGCAGCGTAGAGGACGGTGAACTGATCGCCCGGCCGCACGTGGCCGTTGAGATCGACATCGAACGAATAGGTCCGCACCAGATTGTCGATCAGCTTTTCCGGAACGTCGTGTTCCAGCGCGGTCTGATAGAGCGAATCGTAGACCGTTGGCGCGCGTCCCTGCCGCGGCTGCGGATTGATGGCATCGGCCGCGGTCGCGACCATCGGGATGACGTCGGCCGGCGGCTGGGCCGCGACGAACTCCTCGTCGTCGGTCATGGCGACGGTCGCCAGGTGCTCGGCGTCGTTATAGATGGAGACGCGGACCGGGCGGCTGCCGGCATTGTCGTCGAAGCCGAACCGTTCGATCTCCATGCGGACCGTCTGGCCGGCGGACACTTCGGCGACATTCCAGTCGTCCTGCAGGACCGACTCGATCGCCTCTATGCTGTCCTCGGTGGCGCCGTATTCTTTCAGAATGTCCGCGAGGGTGTCGCCGGATGCGACCAGGGCGACCACTTCGTCGGAGGCGATGCCATCGCCGCCGTCTTCAGCGCGCTTGACGACTTCCGATACGTTCTCCGGCGTGATGCTGATGGCGGCATCCCCGGTGCGCGGATCGGCGAACCCGAAGTCGAAGCGGTGATCGGAGGCCAGGGAGCGTGCCGCAAACTCGATGGAGGCGGTGCCGTCGAACCATTGCTGCTCGCGCAACTGCGCCTCGGCCTCTTCGGTCGAGAGCTGGGCGCCTTCAGCGAGTGCCACCTCGGTTCCGATCGGGAAATCGTGCTCGGTGATGGTGATTTCGCCGTCGACCTGAGCATCATAGATCGCGTCGGTCGCTGCCTTGCTCGGGAAGACGGTCGTGTCGGCGAAGATCGAGAGCGGGTTGAACGGCGGAATGTCGTCGACGATGTCGCTGGTGCGGGTCACCAGGCTCGCCGTGACCAGGGCATAAGGCTGCTTCTTAATGAGATTGCGGTTGCCGAGATGGGTAACCGTGCTGACCTCGATGATCTGCTTGTTGGAAATCTCCTCCGCCGTCGGTCGCATTCGGTCGCCCTTGGCGGCCGGACCGACGCCGGTGGCATCGCCGAGCGTGGCGACGTGGGCGGAGGCGGGCAGGGTAATCGAGTAGCGCCCGTCGAGAGCGCCGATCAGCGCA
>NZ_JABJVY010000036.1:37500-39723 GCF_040750475.1 Amorphus sp. 3PC139-8
CTTCGTCTCAAGACGCGGGAGAGTAGGTCGCCGCCAGGCCCGCTGAGCACAATCAAAACAAACTCAATATCAACGAGATAAAACAGATTCACGAAAAACCTTCTCAGTGATTATTTCTGTTGAGCATTACTGTTTTAGTTCCGCTTACGGCCTCTGATTGAGGGTGTGGGCGGTGAGCTAGTGCGTGCGTTACTTTGCGACATGTCCATTGCCTGGGTATCAGCTCATTCAAATGACGTAAGAGGTACCGTAAGCATACAGCGTGGACCGCGGAGTTGTATGGAAGTCCGGTCTGAGAGCTCTTTCGAGGCTGCGACAATTCACGGATGCTTGGTGGGTTTCAGGCGTACTCAATTCCAACCTTCTGCGAGCGCTGCATGTCCTTATTCGATCGGATCTCGATGCAGGTTCCTTTGCCGTCCTACTCTGAAGTTGCGCGAATATTCCTCGCTCCGAATACTTTGTCGTATCGAAGCGTCCAACAAAGCAACTCGATCCGCAGGCGGTCTCGACGGAGCACACGGTAAAGCCGCCGCTATATCGGCGGAACCAGCCGAATGATTGCTTCAGCTCGTTGAACACGATCTCCATAAGTCCGGCTATTTCCACCCTCGATGATCCACTCGTCTTGAGCCGCCAGTCTGCGTAAAGGTGGCGCGGTCGGGCTCGGCGGTTCGGTCCAGCGAACAACCGTAAGCGGCCAGCCGGGGCCATGTTGCGGCGCTGGCGGCGGTTTGAGATCCTGCACGAGGTGAGTGCAGTAGGGTCGTTTGCAACTTGGACGTAAGCGCCGTCTTCAGGTCACGTCGGCGAGATCGGGTTCGGACTTGAAGACCCAGGGCATGAGATCGTCGATGGCACTGTTGGGATGGCCGTCGATGATTTGGGTGATGACGGCCCAGTGCCGGGCGCCGCCGTCGGAACCGGCAAAGAGCGCGTTCTTCCGCGTCAGCGCCAAGGGGCGGATGGAGCGCTCGACGGTATTATTGTCGATCTCGATCGTGCCGTCACCCGCTGACCTGCCCCCCGTTTCTCATCCATCGATAACGAGAGTCTCGGGGTGATTTGGTCCGGGGTTGAGTTGGCCGGCAAGAGGCCGGCGCGCGGAGTGGTCAGAGTTCGCAGGGCGCCGGCCGGGCTCTCCGGAGAGGGCGCTGGCGTACGCCTGTGGCGTGAGGTAGCCGAGGCTCGAGTGAGGCCTCACCTCATTATAGTCCTGCCGCCAGGCTTGGAGCTGCGCCCTGGCATCCGGCAGTGACCGGAACAGGGTCTCATTCAAAAATTCGTCTCTGAGGCGGCCATTGAAGCTCTCGCTGAAGCCGTTCTGCTGAGGTTTTCCTGGCGCGATGTAGTGCCAGCCGACTTGGCGGTCGTCCGCCCACTCCAAGATGGCATTGGAGGTCAGCTCTGTGCCGTTGTCGCTGACAATCGTCCTCGGTCTACCGCGCCAGGCGATGATGGCGTCGAGCTCACGGGCCACGCGGCGCCCTGAGATCGAGGTGTCAGCCACCAGGGCGAGGCACTCCCGAGTGCAGTCGTCGAAGACCTCTAGGATCCGGAAGCGTCGGCCGTCCGTCATCTGATCGGCGACGAAGTCCAGGCTCCACCGCTGATTGGCGACCAACGCCGGCTCGATGGGCCGCCGTTCGCCTAAGGCCCGCTTACGCCCCCCGCGCCGGCGCACGGTGAGCTTCTCCTCCCGATACAGGCGCTGCACGCGCTTGCTTGCGGTTCACCAGATGACCCTCGCGCCCGCCGCTCGCTCATCTCATAGGCCTGACGCAGGTGCGCCACGGCCTCTCGCCTGGCGGCGGGCGTCACCACTTTTTTCCCAGCAGGTCTTTCAGCGCGACGTTGTCGAGCATCGTGTCGGCCAGCATCCGCTTCAGCTTGGCGTTCTCGTCTTCGAGCGCCTTCAGCCGACGGGCCTCCGACACGTCCAGGCCGCCATACTTAGCTTTCCACTTGTAAAACGTCGGGGAGCTCAGCCCATGTTTGCGGCAAAGGTCCGCCACCGGCACGCCCGCCTCCTGCTCGCGCAGGATCCCAATGATCTGCTCTTCCGTGAACCTTGATCGCTTCATTCGTCCGTCCTTCCATGGGCGGACGCTAGCTATTTTTGGCTGAGTTTCAGGGGGTCAGGTCAGCGGCTTCAGCCGTTGCTTCCGACCGATACGCGCGGCAAGCCGCGGGTCGACGATCGCCGAGTGATCAGCGGCATCG
>NZ_JABJVY010000037.1:0-37120 GCF_040750475.1 Amorphus sp. 3PC139-8
TGCCGCCACCAGTCCCGTCGCTGCTCGAGGGCGAGATTGTGGACGAAGCGGCACGCGCCGGCGATGCGCGCCATCGCGGCGGCCTGGGTCGGCGTGGGGTAGAGGCGATAGACATTGGCGCGCATCTGCTCCATACGCAATTTTTACGAACCGATTGTGTTTTTCGCAACTTCTCATTTCGGTCGGGACGGCGTCGTGTCTTCGCGCCGCCGGTCATTTCGAACCTCGTGACCAGAGACCGGCGCCATGCGCGAGCACGTCGAGAACCAGCGATAGACCGGCCCCTAGCCCGCCCTGAAGAACGAGGCTTGCGGGGGAGAAGCGGTCAGAAGGTGCGCTGAGCTCTGAAATAGACGGCGAGGCCATCATAGTCGCTCGCGGCGTCGGGTTCGACATACCGGTATTCCGCAGCCACGCCGAGGTCCATGCCCTCGGGCCCGGCCGGCGAAAACCCGACATAGCCCTGGCCGGACCACATCGAGAAGTCACCGACGCCGCCCGTCAGGCCGTAGCTGACATCCGCGTAGCCACCCTGCAGGGCCACGTCGACGAAACGGGAGAACTCTGCCCCCACGCCTCCGCTGAGCGACCATGCAGTGACGGCCTCGGTCTTCCCGGTCACAGGATCCAACGCCGCATCCGCATAGACTGCGCCGCTGGAGAACGGGGCCACGCCGAACGCCGCGTTCCCCCCGACGAAGCTCGCCACGCCGGTGGCATCGCTGAACGCGTAGCTGATCGCGCCCTGCGAGTAGGTCCCTGTCAGGTTGACGCTGATCATCTGTCCGCCGCCGACCGTCATCTTTCCGAGCGCTCCTGCACCCGCGGCCCATCCAAGTACGGAATCGTAGCCGCGGCTCGCCGAATACCAGTCGATCTGGCTGTCGTGCAGAGCGCCCATGACCTGGACCGCGCCCCACCCCTGGTCGAGCCGGAGCGAGCCGACGATGTCCGGATACTTCGTGCCGCCCGCAGCATCGTAGGCAGAGAATGTGCCGTACTCAGCGATTCCCACGTCGCGCGTTGCCGGGCTTTCGATGGAGAGTGAAGCGGCCGCCCCGTTTCCGAAGGCCATGGTGTAGGCCGCCAGGTTCGTCCGAACGTCGGACAGAAGCGGCGTCAGATATCCGCCGAGTGTCGAGTAGACGGGAAAATCGTAGAACGACTGGGTCCGTCCGAACGTGAACCCGCCGAGCTGGATGAATGCGTTTCGAAGCTCGATATCCGTCGTCGATCCGCCGCCATAGATGCTGTCGCCGACACCCACGATCGTCTCCACGTAGGCGCGCAGCAGTCCGAACTCAGTGTTTGTCCGACTGTCCATGTAGAGGTAGCCGCGCACATTGAACTGGGTCGTGCTCGCGTCGCGCCAGGCGGGAACGCCGAACGCGGTGTCCCCGATGGCTCCCACGTAGTCCGCCCGCACGCGGCCGCGCACCGACAGGCACGTGTCCGTGCCGGGAATGAAGTAGTATCCCGCCCCGAACGCGTCGCACACACGAACGTAGTCCACCATCATCGGTTCGGCCGCCGGCGGGGCGGGAAGGTCAGCTGCGGGGGCAGCCGTCGCCGCCAAGCACGCGGCTGCAGCGGTCGCAAGAAAGTGCCTCATCATCCTGCATCTCCAAGTCTGCGAAAAACGAAAAAGAAGAATGGAGGCGCAAAGCTCCTGATTGCAACGTCTCTGTTTGCCACGGTGGATTGTCCGACTCCGATTCGGCGGGACTGTCACTGAGAGAACACATGCTCCGACGCTAGGGAGAGGGCGCCACATCGCTGTTTTCGGCCGCTGCCGCGATCTCGGCACCGTCGAGGACGGTAATCCCGACGCGGAACGCTTGCTCGATCATGAGTTCACTTTCCCGCCCGCCAGGGAAGGCAATCACCGCGACTTCGACACCGGCCTGTTGCCGCCGCGCCTCTAGCTTCTTGAGAACGTGTGCGACGCACTTGGGGCCCGCGGCCTTTCCATGCCGCTCCCAATCCGGTTGCACCGACGTCCGCACTCCGTTGATCCCCGCCCATTCCCCGGCGATCTCGTCGGTTCCGAAATTGCCTCGTTCGATGACCTCGTGGATCGGCAGTTCACGCAGCCGAGCTGCCGAAAGTGCCCGCTCGATCATGTCTTTGTCGGCCTCCTCCCCACCGCAAACGACGACCGATGCAGTCGGCTGGCCGAAATCGCGAAACAGATCCCTCGCCGTCACGCAGAGCTTCTCGTACAGACGGGGACAGTGCTCTCCCATGCGAGCCAGCCCCGTCCCGATGCCGTCTGCAGGCCAAACGACTTCATCGCCGGCCTCCAAGCGCCTGCGCACCGCAGCCAGATCTCGCGCAAGGATTTTCCACGGACCCTCCTGCTGGTCCCGAAAGAAGGCCGTGTCGACCATCGATGGAGCCCACTTCGTCGCGACCCCGATCGCGTTCTCGAGGCCGCGGACAGTTGCCTGGCCCGCTGTTCCTGCACGGCGCGCGTTGTCGGCGAACACAAAGCAGGCGTGTTCGCGCCGCTTGAGCACTTCAGGTGTCAGCTTTCCGCAAGCCAATAAGCGCCAACAATTGTCAATTAAATTCGTTTTGTTTTTCAAATAATTAATGGGATTTGGTTGTTGGGCGCTGTTGGCAATTGGGGGTTGAATTTGATATTCAGTGTCCCGGAATTGTCCCGATTTCCAAAGCTCCGAGGTGCCCATGGCGACCATCGAGAAGCGCAAGTATACAGACACTGGCGTCGCCTACTATCGGGTGCGCGTTCGGATCCAAGGATTCCCGGAGAGGCAGAAATCGTTCAAGCGTTTGACGGACGCGAAGCGCTGGGCGCAGCAGGCTGAGGCTGCGATCCGCCGTGGCGAAGTAAGCAATGTTGTCGCCAATGCCAAAGGCAAAACGCTCTCGGATGTAATCGCACGCTATCGACGGGAAATCCTGCCCCACAAGGCGGCCACGTCACAGCGCGCAGCCGAGAGCTATCTGAAACACTGGGAGGCGGTTCTGGGTGGGTACGCCCTGTCCTACATTACCCCCGATCTGATCTCGGAGGAACTGGGCAGGTTGGCTGCCGCCGGTGATATGCGCCGCAAACCGAGAAAGCGTGGCGCCGCAGCGCCCAGGCCGAAAAGCCGCAAGACCCAGAAGCTCTATCGCGACATGCTGGGCGTCCTGCTGAAGAACGCCAAATCCTGGGGCTGGGCCACTCAAAACCCGATGGACGGCGTGAATGCGATCACGAACATCCGAGATGAGCGCTCGCGCTTCCTGAGTGATGAGGAGCGAACGAGGCTGCTTGCGGCCTGTCAGGCGAGCAACAACGACTATCTCTTCACAATCGTCGTGTTCGCCCTTTCGACCGGTGCCCGCAAAAGCGAGATCCTGGGCCTCACGCTCGCGGACGTGAACCTGCGACGTAGTACGGCTGTCTTTCGGGACACCAAGAACGGCGACACACGCGCCACACCCCTTGCCCGCCATCTCCGAGAACTGCTGACCGAGCAGATCACCAAGGCCAACAGTCTCTACGATGCGTTGCCGCACAATCCACCAACCCGATGGCTCTTCCCGCGCGCAGATGGCCTGCAGCCGATCGATATCCGGACGGCTTGGGAGGGGGCCCGCGACAAGGCCGGCCTCGTCGACTTTCGCTTTCACGATCTGCGGCATTCCACCGCGAGTTACCTGGCCATGAAAGGGGCGAGCTTGGTGGAGATCGCCGAAGTGCTGGGCCACCGGACGCTCCAGATGGTGCGCCGTTATGCGCACCTGTCGGAAAGCCATGTCAAAGGGCTGGTGGACAGCCTCGGTGAGGACCTCTTCGCGTCAGGCGACGACGAGCGCGAGCCAAAGCGAAAGCGCGCAGCTGACACCGAAACGGACGGTACCCGTGCTCGCTGACACTGGCCCACCGGCCGGCAGGGCTCCTGTAGGGTGCACCGCTCCAGAATGTGCATTCGAAATCATTTTTGTCGAAAGCCATAATGCGGATCGGCAGCGAGCTCCCTGATCCATTTGCGCAGCACACTCACTTCGGCCGGTGGAATGTTGCAGATGGGCTCCAGCAGCTGGCGATGGTTGAACCGGTCGACCCAGGTGAACGTCGCGAACTCTACGTCTCCGCAGGACGGCCTCCGCCTTCGCCGATGGCATCGGCATCGTAAATCGATAGCGTGATCGTCCCGGCCTCCGGTCATTTGGGGAAGGAGGATCAGACCGGCGCGGCTCAACCTTGAATTTCAGTGCGATTTCGGATATATATTCCAGTGGCGACGCGTTCTGTCGTCGCTGGCCTCGCGGCCCTTTCTTTCTTCTTCTCTTTCCCAAACCTTACGAGGGACCGATGAACGAAGGAGATGGTCGCGTCGACCACACGAAGCTGCGGACGGTCAAACAGATTGTCGCTGAGGCGACCTGGATGACAGAAGGCAAGATGCGGTGGTGGCTGTTCCACCGGGACGCCAACGGCCTTGATCAGTCTGGTGCCATTGTTCGTGTTGGAGGACGCATCTACATCCACGTTGACGGTTTTCAGGCTTGGCTTGCTGAGGGATCTCGCGCCGCCTGACCCATAACCTGGGGCCCGCTGCAAAGCGGGCCCTTTTCATTTCAAATGACAAAAAGCAATATCTGCCGCATATGCGAGACTATCTGGTTTCTTATAGGTAGAAGATATCTGTTCTAACTATATGCGGCTTGCCAGACACCGCGCTCATCAACGAATTCCGCCTGTTCGGCGTACCCTGCTCTGCGTGATGACCGTACCGTCATCTGCGTGGCCGCGTACCATGGTCTGCGTAGATGCACTCAAATTCGTACCGTGGTCTGCGTAGGTGGGTACCATAGTCTGCGCTGGCGCTCCTGAAGCTCGCGGATTCCGCACCTGCGATTGAACGTCGGTGTACCGTAGTCTGCGTGGGGGTTTCTGGGGGGACGGCGCCTCGGCATTGGGGTGACGCTCTGCCAAAACACACTGCCTCGGTCGCTGGCGAAGGCGGCGTCCGAGTACATATTCATGGCCAGCGTCAGCAAGGCCGACATCGCGCGCCGACACGAAGGCCCGTCGCCAGCCGCTTACCGCCTGCCACCTGCTCGCGTGGCAGGCAGGCATGAGGCAACCATCGTGGGGACGGTGGTGGGACCTCTGGCCGACTGAGGCTCGGATCTTCAAAGCGTGCTGTCGTGCCGACGTGCTTTCGGGCTGTCGTTCCAGCAAGACCTCTTGCTTTCGTGCTCGAACGAAAGCCCGTCTCCTGACCACCGCCCCCTGCCGCCATCGTCCCTCAGCAACCGTTCCGGCCGGCTACTTGCCCTTCGGCGGCACGAACAGCTGGTCGGTGCGGCTGGGCGTCATGAGGAGGCCCCGCTCGTCCAGGCGAATGCGCAGCCTCGGGAAGGCGGCCCGGATCTGGGCGACGTCCTCGGCAAAGTCCTGCTTGAACCGCCGGAACGTCTTCACGTCCCGGCCGAACTGATCGGCCAGCGGCCGCCAGGCAAGGCGATAGGGACGTTTCACTGTGGGAAGCCTGTAGGAGAGCCACAGGATGATGTCGATCTGACGCGCCGAATGGGCAAAGGCTCGGAGAGCCCGGATATCGACGGGCAGCGCATGCGCCTTCAGCGACTGGAAGAAGACCTCGTCGAGGGTGAGCGTCGAGTTCCATAGCATGCGCTGGTCCGGCGATCTCGGAAGCCAAAGGTCGAAGGAGCTGATGGGTTGGCTGTTGAGGGTGCGCGCCTCGGTGCCGCTCCACAGGCCAAGCTGGATCCGCGAGGCGGCGATCCGGTTGAGCTGCTCCTTGAACTGGGTGATCGTGCCCCGTCGCCCGCCGGTCACGGCAAAGCCGAGGTCGCGGATGAAGGCGCTCATGGAATCGCCGAGGTCGATCGTCGGCGTGTTCTGGCGCACCGCCATGGTGCAGATGTGGAGCATCAGCAGCCGGGCCTTGGGGCCGTACGGAACACCCTGACGCACCATGGCGCCGGTATAGGGATCCTTCAGGTAGCCCGGCTGCACGACGAGCGAGCTGCGGCCATACTCACGCACCACGTCCTGGTGGTCGTCCTTCGGACGCCGATAGGGCAGCCCGCAGAGCGCAATCACGCTGTGGATGTGGTGGCGGTCCGCATCGGCCAGGGGACGGGCTGCGATCGCCTCGCGGGTCCGATCGATCCGACGGGCGACCGGGCTCATCGCCGCCTGGCGGGCCGCACTTGCGTCGCGCTCCCGCTGCTCCTCGACAAGCGAGCGCGCGAGAATGTCTCGCATCCGCCCGGGCGCCAAGGCATCGAGACGCTGCGCAAGATCCGGATCGAGCGCGACACCGTCGATCTGGGTGCGGACAAGCTCCTGCATCGATCCCGCCCCCCTCAACCGCGCCGGGCGCGGAATTCGGCCAGAAGCTCCTGCAGAAGGGCTGACTGGGTGACGCCGTAGTCGAGGGCGGCCTGCTTGAAGTCGCGCTTGAAGCCAGCCGGTACCTTGAAGTTCAGGGCGACGGTCTCGGCCGGGTCCGGGCGCCGGAGGGTCTCGCGAACCGCCTCACGCCCCGGCGGCCGGCCCTTGCCGGGGAGACCAGCCCTAGCGGCCCCGTCAGCCGCATTCGCAGACGTCTTTATCTTTGGTGGAGGGAGATCGAGCGCCATCGTCAGGCCACCTCCATCTCGCTGGTCGTGACGGCCATGAGCCGGGCCGCGATCGCCGCGGCAAGCTCTTCGGCCCGCTCCCGCAAGGTCGGGAAGAGAACCTCGGTCAGGGCACCACCCTGGTCGGCGACGCGACGATAGGCGGTGCGCTCGGGCAGCGAGCCCGACAGCACCAGATAGCCTGCATCGGCAACGTACTCTCGAGCCTCCTCGATCTCCCGGGGCCGATCGCCGACCCGGCAGAGCGCAATGGCGATCCGCTCAACGGCAATGCCGGTGCCGACCAGCTCATGGGCAAGCAGGACCGTCGGGCGAAGGTCGTCGAGAGAGAGCCCCGTCGGCAGCACCACCAGGTCCGACGCCTGGGCAATCGCCTTGGTGCCCTGCATGGAATGGGGTGGGGCATCGAAGATCAGCAGATCCGTCTCGCCATTCTTCGACAGCACCTCCCTGGCGGTGCGCGCGGGTGCGACGGAGATCGCTGGCAGGCGTCCGGCCTCGGTGCGGCGTGACGCCCATTCGGTGCTTGTGATCTGTGCGGTGTCCAGGTCGGCGATGGCGACGCGCCAGCCGCACTCTGCAAACTCTCGGGCCATCAGTCGGGCGAGCGTGCTCTTGCCGACCCCACCCTTCTGTGACACCAGTCCAAGTCTTCGGGTCATTGACTGATCCCCTTCTTGTTTTCGTGCTCTCTTTATATGATCAAATATAACAATAATTACTTATTTCTAGAAACTTAAAATACTTAAATGCCATATTTCGGAGCGATATACCTGATTTATATTATGAATATACGCTGGGCTATCAAGCTTAACCAAGAAGGTCGTCGCGCGGCTTGGAGGCCGGATTCCGCATCAGACCTGGATTGGGTCCGATTTGATATGCTTCCGTCTATCCTGACCTTACTCCAAGCAATCTATTCGATCCGGGCTTTCATTGATAGATCAAAAAGGGCGTTTGTAGGATGGACGGAGGTTCAATGGCTCGGTCGCGATTAGCCAGGATCGCGACCGACGACGCGGATTTCGCCAGCATTGATCTCGCACAAGGAAAGCGGGGCGAGGCCTCAATAGGGTCAGTGTCATGCCTGCGGAACCCTCAGGCAGTTGGACGCGAGGCCGAGGCAGTTCAGCCGAGACATGAGCAAGTCTGGATCAACACATCGGGCACAGGAGGCGGCGAAGACCGTCTTCGTCGTGGGGCTGGAGCCGTTCAACCAGAGGCTTCTCCAGGATCTCGACGGCTCCGAGCGGTTCGTGTTCCAGGACCTCCTCGGCTACGCGGAGGCAGTTCGCCCCGTTTCGGGAGAGATCGACCTCGACCTTCTGCTTGAGACCGCGGAGCGCCGGCTTGCGTGCCACGATGGTCCGATCGACGCCATCATCGGCTACTGGGACTTTCCGACGTCGGTGATCACCCCGATTCTCGCGCAAAGGCACGGCTTGCCGGCGCCGCATCTCGAGGCTGTCGCCGCCTGCGAGCACAAATACTGGAGCCGTCTGGAGCAGGCCCGCAGCATTCCCGACATGACGCCGGGCTTTTCGGCCTTCGATCCTTTCGCCGACGATCCATTGGCAGAGATCGATCTGCCGTTCCCGTTCTGGATCAAGCCGATCAAGGCGCACTCGTCCTTTCTCGGCTTCAAGATCCACAATGCCGAGGATTTTGCGGCGCACCTGCCGACAATCCGGGCCGGGATCGGCCATTTCGGCCGTCCCTTCGACCAGTTCCTAGACATGGTGAACGTCCCGCCAGAGCTCGCCGGGATCGGCGGGCATCACATGATCGCCGAAGAGATCATCTCCGAGGGCCTTCAGTGCACGCTGGAGGGCTTTGTCTACGGCGGTGCGGCTTCCGTCTACGGCGTCATCGATTCGATCCGGTCGGGCCAGCACCGCTCATCCTTTGCCCGCTACCAGTATCCCACAACGTTGCCGCATGCCGTCCAGGCCCGGATGGCGGCTGCGATCGGGCGCTTTCTGCAGCATATCGGCTACGACAACGCCGCCTTCAACGCCGAGTTCTTCTGGTCGCCCGGGTCGGACCGACTCTGGATCCTGGAGGTCAATACGCGGCTCTCGAAATCGCACGCCCCGATGTTCCTGATGGTCGACGGTCAGACGCATCAGAAGGTACCGATCGACATCGCGCTCGGCCGGTGTCCTGACCTGCCCCATCGAGCCGGCGCCCATGCGCTTGCGGCCAAGTTCATGGTCCGTGTTTTCGAGGACGGTGTCGTGGACAAGGTCCCCTCCGCAGACGATCTCGACCGGTTTCACCGGCGGTTTGCCGACGGGATGGTGCGCGTTCTCGCCCACGAAGACATGCGGCTTGCGCATCTGTCCTATCAGGACAGCTACAGCTACGAACTCATGGAGGTGTTCCTGGGGGCTATGGACCAGCCGTCTCTGCTCGCGGCTTATCGCCAGGCTCTGGACCTGCTGCCCATCCATGTCGCGCCGATACGCGAGGCCTTCACATGAAGACGATCGACGCTTTTCCGGAAGATGTCATCGAGGAGGAAAACGTCTTCATTGCGATGGGGGACGGGATCCGGCTGGCGGCCCGTATCTGGCGTCCGAAACAGTCACTGGATGCGCCGGTGCCGGCGGTTCTGGAGTTCATTCCCTACCGCAAGCGGTTCGGGACCGCCGTTCGCGACAGCGTCACCCATCCCTATCTTGCCGGACACGGCTATGCGGCCGTCCGAGTCGACCTTCGCGGCAGCGGCGAATCCGACGGTGTGCTGACGGACGAATACCTCCAACAGGAGCTGGACGACGGCGCCGCGGTCATCGAATGGCTCGCGGCCCAGCCCTGGTGCGACGGGCGGGTCGGCATGATGGGGATTTCGTGGGGCGGCTTCAACGCGTTGCAGATCGCGGCGATGCGACCGCCGGCCCTGAGGGCGATCGCGACGCTTTGTTCGACCGACGACCGCTATGCCGACGACGTCCATCACATGGGCGGATGCCTGCTCGGCGACAATCTGTCCTGGGCTTCGGTGATGTTCGCCTATAACAGCCTCCCGCCCGACCCCGCCCTCGTCGGCGGCCGCTGGCGGCAGATGTGGATGGAGCGGCTCGAAGGCAGCGGGCTCTGGCTGGAAACATGGCTTTCGCACCAGCGGCGGGACGACTATTGGCGCCACGGCTCCGTGTGTGAGGACTATTCCGCGATCCAATGCCCGGTCCTTGCGGTGAGCGGCTGGGCCGACGGCTATTCGAACGCGGTCTTCCGGATGCTGACGCATCTCCAGGTGCCGCGCATGGGGCTGATCGGCCCTTGGAGCCACCGCTATCCCCATTTCGGCGTCCCCGGTCCGGCGATCGGTTTCCTGCAGGAACTGCGGCGCTGGTGGGATCATTGGCTGAAGGGGATCGATCGCGGCCTTGCCGACGAGCCGATGCTGCGCGTCTGGATGCAGGATAGCGTACCGCCGACGACGAGCTACGCTCACCGTCCCGGGCGATGGGTGGCGGAAACGTCCTGGCCATCGCCTAGGGTGCAGGAGCGGTCCTATCGGCTGGCCCCGGCGCGCCTGATTCCGGCGGAAGAGCCGACGGACGGTGCCTCGGAACCGAGGCTCTCGATCCAGTCCCCCCTCACGCTCGGCGTGTTTGCGGGCAAGTGGTGCTCGTACGCCGCGGGACCGGACCTTGCGCACGATCAGCGCCAGGAGGACGGCGGGGCGCTGGTGTTCGAAAGCGCGCCACTTACCGAGCCGATCGAGATACTTGGTGCCCCGGTGGTCGAGCTTGAGCTCGCCGCGGACCAGGCGGTCGCGATGGTCGCGGCTCGCGTTTCCGACGTCCGCCCGAACGACGAGGCCACCCGTGTCACCTACGGCCTCTTGAACCTCACCCACCGCGATGGCAGCGCCGATCCGAAACCGCTGGTGCCGGGTGAGTCCTACTGCGTCCATGTCAAACTCAACGAGATCGCCCAGACCTTTCCGGCCGGACATCGGATCCGTCTGTCGTTATCGACCTCCTACTGGCCGCTCGCCTGGCCCTCGCCACAGCCTGTCCGGCTCACCGTGGATCCGGCCGCAAGCCGCCTTGTTCTGCCGGTTCGGCCGCCCTCGGCCGACGATGCTCGGTTGCGGGCATTCGAACCGCCGGAAGGTGCCGTGCCCGAACCTCGCACGATGATCTCGCCGGACGAGCACCGCTGGCGGGTGGTGCGAGATCTGGCAAGCGACGAATCCGTCCTGGAGGTGATCAATGATTCTGGGTCATCGCACTTCGACAGGATTGATCTCATGGTCGGGTCCCGCGGCGAAGAGCGCTACAGCTCGTGCGGCGACGACTTCGGCTCGGTCAAGGGTGAAACCCGCTGGACCCGATCACTCAAGCGGGGCGACTGGGGGGTGCGGACAGAGACCCGCACCGTGCTCACCTCTTCAGCGGATGACTTTCACCTCTGCGCCGATCTCGATGCCTATGAAACCGATGCCGAGGGCGAGCGTCGCGTGTTCTGCCACAGCTGGGACCGGCGGATCCCGCGCGATTTCGTCTGAGGGGCGCCGCCGCGGCCCCTCGCCGGAGGCTTACAGAAAGACGACCTTCTCATCTATTGCGGGGCCCTGCGCGGCGAAACCACCCATCTCGATCGTCCGTCTGGTTCGCCAGCAATAAAGAACGCACGCCGATCACATGCGCATCCCAGGGTAAGGCGGCTCAGGGGCTGCAACCGCTTATTGAGCAAAATCATAGTCGGCCTGGCCCGATTTCAAGCAAGATCGTCGCGACAATACATAAGCTACCCAGGGACGATCTCAGATGAAGTGCTTTGCCGACTTTGAGCCCGTTCTCAAGCGCCTGTTCGAACGGATAGACAGTGGCCCGCAACCGGCATCTCCGGTTCTTCAACGCCTTTTGAAAGAGTGGCGCAATAGGCAAAGAGGTCGCGTTACGCCTAGTCTCGAAGACATCGGCGGCCTGCTTCACACCGAGTTGGGGAAAGCCGCCTTCGTATTCCTCGCGAACGACGGCTGTCGAGACTTCACCCTTCTTGCCGGTTGCTCCGCCGTGGAGCCGCTTCTTGGGACACTCGCCCCCGGCGATCTTCTCTCGAAGGCACCGCAGAAGCGGGCGGCCGCTCGGTTCCGCCGGATCTTCGAGTTCGTCCATAAAAGCGGGGAGCCTCTCCTTGCCGATTTTCACGCCAGCGGGAGCGCGGAGACGCAGTCGGCAGTCGAGCTGCTGGCCCTTCCCGTAAACGACGAGGCAGGCGGCGAATCCGCAATCCTGGGCGCTTTTGTCACCAGGCCGGTCACCGTCAGCTCTCTCCACGCGCCGCGGCGTCGGGGAATGCCGGTAACCGGGCCACTCGTATTCGCCTTTGCCTGGGACGCGGAGTTCGCCGAAAAGGTCGCGGCAGAGGCGGAAACCGCTTTGTCGCCCCTGGAGGAGCGGTTGTTTGAGGACGGAGAGCACAAGGCTCGTCCGCTGGTCGACGTGCACGGCCGGGATGCTGTCGTGATCACGAGCCTGCATGGAGCTGACGGGGTATCCGTCAACGACAAGCTCTGTCGGCTGCTGTTCTTCATTGAAACGCTCAAGGCGAACGGCGCCGTGCATGTCACGGCGGCGGTTCCTTACCTGGCATATATGCGCAAGGATCGGCAGACGAAGCCATACGATCCGGTGTCGAGTCGGGTTGTCGGGCGTCTGTTCGAGGCTGTGGGGACCGATGGGCTGATTGCGTTGGAGGTGCACAATCTGGCCGCGTTCCAGAATGCCTTTCGACTGCCGATGACGCATCTGTCGGCGATCGAGCCGTTCGTGGACCGTCTGGCGGCTATCGTCGGCACCGATCCGGTGGCCGTGGTTTCCCCCGACCTCGGCGGCGCGAAACGCGCCGAGGCCTTTCGCGAAGCGCTTGAATCGAGGCTCGAGCGGGAGGTCGCGCGCGGGATCATGGACAAGCAACGGAGCATGGGCGTGGTCAGCGGCGACCTCTTCGCCGGCGATGTTGCCGACCGACACGTCATCATCGTTGATGATCTCATCGCCTCCGGGACGACGATGGCGCGGGTCGCGGCGGCGTGCCGCAACCATGGCGCACGCGAGGTCTCTGTGGTGGCGACCCACGGCCTGTTTGCGCAAGGATCAAACGAGGCGCTCGCCAGCGAGTCCATTTCCCGCATCCTCGTCAGCGATTCCATCGGGTCGATCCGGCTGGACGGGCCGGCCCGCGACCGGCTGCAGATCGTTCCTGTCGCATCCCTGTTCGGAGAGGAAATCCGCCGCCACCGAGCCATCAAAGTCGCGGCGCCCAGTGTCCTTCCCGACCCGTAGGCTGACAATAACGACACGAGACGTGAGCTTCGAGCAGGCAGGGAGATGTGCAGATGAAGGTGGCGGACATTATGTCGATCGGAGTGGTGAGCATCGCTCCCGACGAGACGATTCAGGTTGCAGCACTTCGGATGCTCGAGCATGAGGTCGGCGCATTGTCGGTGGTCGACGAAGACGGCAAGCTCCTCGGCATTATCACCGAGCGGGATCTCCTGACGCGCAGGGAGCCCGACGCCGATCAGCCCCGGCCGCGATGGCTGGAGTTGCTTTTGCGCAGCGACCTGCTCTCAGACGCCTTTACCGAGGCGCGGCAACGCAAGGTCGCAAATGTGATGAGCAAGGACGTGGCGACAGTTGCGCCCGAAACGCATCTCAGCGAGGCGGTCGGCTATATGGACCGTAGAGGCTACGGACAGCTGCCCGTCGTTTGTGATGGAGAGGTCATCGGAATCGTTAACCGGGCCAATCTGTTGTCAGCGCTGTCTGCATCGCCGGACCGCCCACCCTTTCAGCCAGGCGATCTCGCCACACGTCAGCGCATTCTCAATCAAATCCGTCAGTGCAAGGTCCGTCTGAATGCGCGTCTTGAGATGACGGTCATCGACGGGATCGTCATGCTCCACGGTCATGCGTCAGACCCGGAGCAGGTCGATCAGCTGATCGAGATCGCCAAATCCCTATCAGAGGTTTCTGAGGTGCACAGCCATGTTCAACCTCCGGAATCCGAATTCGTTTGAGGCTGGCGCCCGTCAACGCCCCTGGATCACGGTTAGCCGCCGGCGACCGGCCCCTAGATCTCGGCATTCTGATCGGTGGCGTTTCTCCATTTCGGAAGCTTAGTGGCATTTTGTGCTGCTTTAGGACAAATTGACAGGTCGCTGACGAGCCCTGTCCGGACCTCATTGGTCGTGATTTGGTGGCACCGCCAGCACGTCCGTGGTGGTGCTTCTCAACACCTCCTCTGCCACGCTGCCAAGAAGCAGCCTTGCAAGACCGCTCTTCCCTTGCGTCCCGATGACGATCAACCCCGCTTGGGTGTTCTTCGCCACAGTCAAAATCTCGTTGGCGGGGCCGGAGGTGTCATGGCGTGCGATCTGCTCGGCCACTTCCAGGTCGTAGCCACTCATGAATTGGGACAGCTGGAGTGCTGCGTCTTCGCGTTCTCCCTGTAGACGGTGTTCCTTATCGTCCTTGGGCATCGTGTGGCTCATGGCGGGCCCGAGTGCGCGAGCCTCGAAGACATAGACGACCTCCGTCCGCGCCCGTCCGGCAATCCCGAGCGATGCGAAGCGTTCAATCGCTGATCGGGAGTTATCGGACAGATCCGTCGTCAGCAGCACATTGCGGTAGGGACCGACCGGTGGGGAGTTGACCATGAGAACCGGGCACGAAACCGAGCGGATCGTGCGTTCGGCCGTGGTTCCGATGAAGATGTCACGAAGCACCTGCCGCCTGTGGGAGCCAATGACGAGAAGATCCGGTGCGCGGTCCCTGGTCGCCTGGTCGATGCCGACGAAAGGCGCCGCGACGATCAGCTGCCCGTCGCAGCGGACGCCATCCACGTCTGCAAGCGTACCCGACAGCTCATCGAGCAATCGCGAGGCCGCCTCGAACTCGCTTTCGACGATCCGACGCGGCTGATCATCATCGACCACGTGGACGAGAGTGATACTGGCGCCGAACTGCCGCGCAAGAAGGATCGCCCGCCGCAACGCCCGTTCCGACCGTTCGGAGAAATCGGTGGCCACCATGATGGTCTGCATTGCGTGCGTCCTCGACCCGTCGCTGGGGTAGCGAACCATGCACGACAAGCACTTGCCTTGAGCCAAATCAACGAAGCGGAGCCATACTTCACTATTCTGCGGAAAACCGCTTCAAAGAAGATCCTCCGATGTCACGTGACGAATATCAGACCGTTCGGGAGGTTGCCGACCGTCTGAAGGTCAGCGAAGCCACGGTCAGACACTGGATCAGGGCCGGCGATCTCCGGGCGATTGACATCGGGAAGGGGTGGCGGATCGCAGACCGCGATCTCGGCGCATTCCTTGAGGGCCATGCCACACGGCCTGCGGGGATGACCACTGCCGGCGGGGGGGAGGCGGAACGGGCGGGCGACGCCGTCGCGCAGGAAACGGAGGAACGGAAGATCTGATGGAAGTGTTCGTCCAGTCCGCATTCGCGGAAATCGCCGCGCTTCTCGTGATGGCCGCGGTGGTCGGGTTCCTCGGGATAATCCTCAGGCAGCCGCTCATCGTCAGCTTCATCGCCGTCGGTCTGGTCGCCGGGCCTTCGGCGCTGGATCTCGTGCGGTCGGACGAGCAGATCAGCCTTCTGTCGCAGCTCGGGATCGCCGTGCTGCTGTTTCTCGTCGGCATCAAGCTCGACGTGAAGCTCATCCGCTCGCTCGGGCCGGTTTCGCTCCTGACGGGCCTCGGTCAGGTCGCGTTCACCTCGATCTTCGGATATCTCATCGGGCTGGCGCTCGGGCTCGGTCACGTCACCAGCCTCTACGTCGCCGTGGCCCTGACGTTCTCCTCGACGATCATCATCGTGAAGCTTCTGTCCGACAAGCGCGAGATCGATTCGCTGCACGGGCAGATCGCGCTCGGCTTCCTGATCGTGCAGGACCTCGTCGTCGTCCTCGCGATGATCGTGCTGTCGGCCATCGGGATCGGCGCCGCGGCCGAGGGCAATGGCGGCCACGGCGATGGCTCGGTGCTGACGGTTCTCGCCTCGGGTCTCGCGATGGTGGCGCTCGTGGTTCTGTTCGTCCGCTATGCCGCCAATCCGCTGACGGAACGTCTCGCGCGCGCGCCCGAACTCCTGGTGATCTTCGCCATTGCGATGGCGGCGATGTTCGCGGCGATCGGCGATTTCGTTGGGCTCGGCAAGGAGGTCGGCGGCCTTCTCGCTGGCGTCTCGCTGGCGTCGACGCCCTATCGCGAAACGATTGCGGCGCGTCTCGCTCCACTGAGAGATTTCCTGCTGCTTTTCTTCTTCATCGCGCTGGGCGCGACGCTCGACCTGTCGCTGCTCGGCGCGCACGTCGTTGGCGCGATCGTCTTTTCGCTCTTCGTATTGATCGGGAACCCACTGATCGTACTCGCGATCATGGGAGCAATGGGCTACCGCAAGCGCACCGGGTTTCTCGCCGGCCTGACTGTCGCGCAGATCAGCGAATTCTCGCTCATCTTCGTGGCAATGGGGGTTTCGCTCGGCCATGTGCAGGAGGAAGCGCTCGGCCTGGTCACCATGGTCGGGCTCGTGACCATCGCCGTTTCCACCTACATGATCACCTATTCGCATCAACTCTATAAGGTGTGCGAGCCCTTGCTGGGCATCTTCGAGCGCAGAAGCACGCCGCGTGAGCCGTCCGAATCCGGCACCCATCACGACACCGGCTACAGCGTGATCATTTTCGGGCTCGGGCGGTTCGGCACCGCCATCGGGATGCGTCTGCAGAAGCGCGGCATCAGCGTCCTTGGTGTAGACTTCAATCCGCTCGCTGTGCGGCGCTGGCGCGAGTTGGGTCTTGAAACGGAGTTCGGCGATGCCACGGATCCGGAATTCGTGGCCGAGTTGCCGCTGACGGGGGCCGAGTGGATCGTCTCCACGGTTCCGATCCACCCGACCGGGCTCAGCCACGAGGACACGCGCACCACCCTCATCCAACTGACGCGAACGTCCGGGTTCCGCGGCAGGGTTGCCGTTGCGTCGCATCAGGCGCGCGATACCGAGGAGCTGTTCGCCGCGGGCGCCGACATCGTGTTGGAGCCATTCCAGGACGCTGCCGACCGGGCGGTCGACATGCTCTGCGGTGCTGCCGAGCACGCGCGCACGGAGATCCCATCCATCGATACCGAAGAAAGACAGGCTTCGTAGGGCGCGGACGACGGTGCCCTACGACGCGTCATCTAGAGCGAGCGGATGACCAAATTGCAAGGCGATCTCTTTCACGCACGGTCAGGCAATGAAACGCTTCGTTCGCTTGAAGCGTCCCCCGGTGGCCTGACATCGGAGAAGGCTGCCCGTCGTCTGGCGAAGCACGGGCCGAACCGTCTGCCGGAGCCCCCGAAGCGCAGCGTCGTCCTGAGGTTCTTCACGCATTTCCACAACGTGTTGATCTACGTGCTGCTCGCCTCGGCAGCGGTCACGGCGGTGCTGCAGCATTGGGTGGACACCGGCGTGATCCTCGCCGTCGTAGTGGCCAATGCAGTGATCGGTTTCGTGCAGGAAGGACGTGCCGAGCAGGCGATGGCTGCGATCCGGGGCATGCTTGCTCCGCATTCGGCCGTGCTGCGCGACGACCAGCGGCGGAGCATTGACGCGGCCGACCTGGTTCCGGGCGACATCGTGCTGGTTGAGGCAGGCGACCGCGTTCCGGCTGATCTGCGGCTGATCGAAGGACGCGGCCTCAAGGTCGAGGAAGCGATCCTGACCGGGGAATCTGTGCCCGTCGACAAGGGCACGGCGCCGGTCGCCGAGAATGCCTCGCTTGGGGACCGTACCTCGATGCTGTTTTCCGGAACGATGATCGTTGCGGGCGTCGGTCGCGGCGTGGTCGTGGCGACGGCGGCCGGTACCCAGATCGGCCAGATCAGTGGACTGCTCTCCGAGGTCCAGACCCTGACGACGCCACTGGTTGCCCAGATGGACGGCTTCGCCCGCTGGCTGACGGTGTTCATCCTGATCGTCGCCGGCACGCTTCTTGCTTACGGCCACTTCGTCGGTGATCTGCCGTTCTCCGAACTCTTCATGGCTGTTGTCGGTCTCTCCGTTGCGGCGATTCCCGAGGGACTCCCGACGGTACTCACGATCACGCTCGCCGTCGGCGTGCAGGCCATGGCGCGGCGCAACGCCATCGTTCGCCGGCTCCCGGCCATCGAGACGCTGGGCTCGGTCTCCGTCATCTGCTCCGACAAGACTGGCACGCTGACGCGCAACGAGATGATGGCGGCGACGCTCGCTGCCGCCGCAGATGTCTATTCCGTCAGCGGCAACGGCTATTCTCCCGAGGGCACGGTGCGCTGGCGCGAGTCCGACGTCCGCCCCGAAGTACACACCGTCTTGATGGAATTCGCCCGCGCCGCGGCACTCTGCAACGACGCGGTGCTGAACAGGACGCCGGATGGCTGGCGCGTCGAGGGCGATCCGATGGAGGGCGCGCTCGTCGCCCTTGCGGGCAAGATTACGGGCACGGGGGCGGAGCCCTTCCCCGCATGGAGCCGGACCGACGCGATTCCCTTCGACACGGCGCATCGCTACATGGCCACCCTGCATCACGACCACGAGGGGCACGCGCATATTCATGTCAAGGGTGCGCCGGAAGCGGTGCTAGCCCTCTGCGCTGACGAGCGCGCGGCCGATGGCGGGACCGAACCGCTGCGCCAGTCGCACTGGCACGAGATGGTGGAAGTGCTCGCCGCCGAGGGGCAGCGGGTGATCGCGGTCGCCGCGCGTGCCGTGCCGCAGACGAACACAGTTCTGAACACCATCGACCTCGAGGGACGCCTGACGCTCATCGGCCTCATCGGCCTGATCGACCCGCCGCGTGCCGAAGCCATTCAGGCTGTCGCCGAGTGCCATGCCGCCGGGATCCGCGTGAAGATGATCACCGGCGATCATGCGGCAACGGCCCGGGCCATTGCCGCACGGATCGGCCTGCAGAACCATGAGAGTGTGCTGACCGGTGCGGACGTCGAGGCGATGGACGACGCCGCGCTCGCTTCAGCATCAGAAACCACCGACATCTTTGCGCGCACCTCGCCCGCGCACAAGCTGCGGCTCGTCACCGCGCTGCAGTCCCGTGGTCTGACAGTCGCCATGACGGGCGACGGGGTGAACGACGCCCCGGCGCTGAAGCGCGCCGACGCCGGCATCGCCATGGGACGGAAGGGCAGCGAAGCTGCGAAGGAGGCAGCGGAACTGGTGCTGGCAGATGACAACTTCGCGTCGATCGCGGCGGCCGTGCGCGAGGGGCGGACCGTCTACGACAACATCAAGAAGGTCATCAGCTGGACGCTTCCAACGAACGCCGGCGAGGCGATGACGATCGTCGTGGCGCTCTTCGCGGGCATGGCGTTGCCGATCACCGCGGTGCAGATCCTCTGGATCAACCTCATCACGGCAGTGACCCTCGGCCTCGCGCTCGCTTTTGAGCCCTCCGAGCCCGGCACCATGCGCCGCCCGCCCCGCTCGCGCGACGAACCGCTGCTAACAGGGGCTTTAATCTGGCACATCGTTCTGGTCTCGGGGCTCTTCCTGATCGCGGTTTTCGGCATCTATTTCTATGCGATCAACAAGGGCTATCCGGTGGCGCTGGCGCAGACCATGGCGATGAACACGCTGGTTGCGCTGGAAATCTTCCATCTATTCTTCATCCGCAACATCCACGGCACCTCCCTGACCTGGGCCGCGGCGAGGGGCACGCGCGTCATCTGGGGCTGCGTCACCACGGTGACGGGCGCACAATTCGTCATCACGTACCTGCCGCCGCTGCAAGCGGTGTTTGGAACCCAGGCCGTGCCGCTTATCGACGGCTTGCTGATCGTCGGGACCGGCGCCGTATTCTTCGCCCTGATCGAAACCGAGAAACAAATGCGCCTCGCTATGCGAAGGCCAATGCCAAGTGCTGCGCGAACGCATCTCCACAGGTGAACTCTCGATTTGCATGCTTTCACGTATCGCAGCTTTCGCGCCCCATATCCGTGTTTCGAATGTCGCAAACGGGCACGAATCCGAATGAGCGAAGCTGGCCAAAGAACGAACCCGCTGCGCGGGAGGGCGCCTGCGGTTGAGGTAGAGGGCACAGCCCCGGTCGTAGCGTTTGAATTGAGCGCCGTGCGGCGCGGGCAGAGCATGACGGGCTTCTTCAACAAGGAGCCTGACCATGACCTATCCCGTTCTCGATGCCCCTGTCAGCCCGCTGCGCCAGCGGCTGATCGACGACATGAACATGCGGCGTTTCTCGCAGGAGACGCAGCGCAACTATCTCCGCGATATCGGACGCCTGGCGACATTCCTTGGGCGCCCACCAGACACGGCGACCGCCGACGACCTGCGCCGGTTCCAGATCGAGCAGCAGGAAGACGGCGTTCCCGTTCCGACCATGAACCATGAACAGCATCGTGTCGGCGCTGCGCTTCTTCTTCACCCAGACCGTCGACCGTCCGGACCTGGCGCGCAAGCTCGTCCGGTTGCCCGCACCCACGCAAGCTGCCCGTGGTGCTGAGCCGCGACGAGGTCGCCCGGCTGCTCAACGCCACCACCTGCCTCAAGCATCAGGCCGCGCTGTCGGTCGCCTATGGAGCGGGCCTGCGTGTTGCCGAGGTGTCGACGCTGAAGGTCGCCGACGTCGATAGCGAGCGCATGCTGCTCAGGGTCGAGCGCGGCAAGGGCGGGGGCTATCGCAACGCCATGCTGTCGCAAGACCTACTCTTGTTGCTGCGTCAGTGGTGGAAGGTCGGGCGGCAGCAGGGTGTGATGCACCGCGACGGCTGGCTGTTCCCGGGGCAGCACGCAATGAAGCCGATCAGCACGCGGCAGCTCTATCGCATCGTCGTCGAGGCGGCCCAGGCCGCCGACATCGCCAAGCGGGTCGGACCGCACACGCTGCGCCATAGTTTCGCGACCCACCTCCTGGAAGACGGCACCGACATCCGGATCATCCAGGTCCTGCTCGGGCACGCCAAGCTCAACAGCACCGCTTTCTACGCCAAGGTCGCGACCCGGACGGTGCGCACGGTCACGAGCCCGCTCGACAAGCTCGGGCTGTTCAAGCCGGGGGAGAGTTCGCCCGGCGGCTGAGCCGTGCGCGGCTCGATCGAGGTCGCCGACATCTTCCGTGCCGCCGGGCCAGCCTACCGGGCCGCACATGCAGGTCATCTGAGCTTACATCAGCTCAAGGTGATGTCTGCGATCGAGCATTGCCGCACCGCAGCCCTTGGCGGTCACGTCGAGGCCTGCGAGGACTGCGGCCAGTGGTGCATCGCCTACAACTCCTGCCGCAACCGGCACCGCCCGAGGATCCCATGAGGAGTGAACAGCGGCCGCAGCTCTGGCAGAGTGAGGCTGCATCGAAGCACTCGCTCAACAGGAGATGACCTTCGAGAATCTATCCGTTCAACCTGAGACGCCGGCCGCTGTCCGTGTCGATCTTGGCGTAATTTTCGTTTCGTTGGAACTGAGTAAATCGACCTGGCTGGTGACGTCGCTCACTCCGGGAAGCGACAAGATGTCCCGCCGTTCTATAGTGGGCGGTGATATCGCAGGCCATTAGGTCAGAGCTTTACCGGGCCGTTCGGACCCAGAAGTTCCGTCGTGTAGCCCGCGCTTCTCACGCGCAACAGGAACTCGTTAACCCCAGCATTGTTGGTCACGAAGGCAGTTCTGGCACCGTCGCCGGGCGCAGCGCGTCCGACCACCAGATGTCGTGCCCGGTCCGAAACCGCCTGAACTTCCCAGCTTGATTGCGCCGTCCGCACCGCGCGGAAATCCAGCCTGGCTCGCGGCGCGTCTCTTGACGGCGCAATGGACGTGCTGCGCAGGTGCGGTGCCTCCCTGCGTCCCCTGAGCGACTCTATGAAGTTCCCTGCCCAGGCTGCGGCATCGTTCCGGCAGATCACGGAGATCATTTTGCTCCAGCGCGCCCGGCGCTCTTCGATCCCCATCTCGAGAGCCTGTCGAAGCGCGCGCACCACACTGAGAGCCTCACGAGGGTCAACGAGTAGGGCTCCACCAGAAAGCTCTTCGGCCGCACCCGTAAAGCTGGAGAGAACGAGAACCCCGGGATCATCAGCATCCTGAGCGGCCACGTACTCTTTCGCGACGAGGTTCATACCATCCCGGAAAGGCGTGACGAGCCCGACACGGCTCCGCCGGAACGCCGCTGCCAAGCTGGGCCGGTCCACGCTCTCGGTCAGAAGTTCAGCCACTGGCAATTCCGCGCGCTGGTGCGCAGCCCTCAGGTCCCTGTAGGCCGACCTCGTTCTTGCGGCCTCGAGAGCATAGGCGGGGATTTCGCTTCGGCCAATCGGTGCGACCTGGACGAGGCAGACGCGCTCCTCGTACTCCGGATGGAGTTCCAGGAAAGCACCAAAGGCGCGGAATTTCTCCGGGATAGCCTTGCTGTAGTCCAGACGGTCGGCACTGATGATGGCCGCGATGCCGGAGCCTAACCTGTCGAAGATCGCCGACAGTCGCGTGTCGACGATCTGCGCTGCACGTGCCGTGGATTCGAACTCGGCCGTCTCGATGCCGATCGGAAACACATCCGCGCGCGGCGGCGAGGTGAGATGCACAGATCCCAGGCGTCTCGATGCGCGGCTGCGGGAAATGAAGGTCCGGAAGCTCTCGAGATCGCCGCGCGTCTGGAAGCCGAGCAGATCATAGGCTTCTAGGCTTTCGGCGATGGCGCCATGCACCGGGAGATCGAAGAGGTCATCGGGATCCGCAAAGGGTGTATGGAGGAAAAAGCCGATCCTGCTCCCGACTCCGCGTGCTCTGAGGGCCCGGGCCAACGGCACGAGATGGTAGTCGTGGATCCAGATCAGATCGTCCGGACCGAGGCGGCGCACGAGCTCGTCCGCGAACAGGCCGTTTACGTGCAGGTAGCTTTCGAAATCGCCTGAGCTGTACGCGACGAGATCACGCCGGCCATGACAGAGCGGCCAAAGCACCTGATTGGCGAAGCCGGCGTAGTAGCCTTGGAATTTCTCCGGCGGCAGGTCGAGGGTCACGTAATCGACGTTGCCATGAGCGACGCACCTGGAGCTCACGCTCCCGTCGGTTGACGCCTTTCCACTCCAGCCGACCCACACGCCGCCGTGTGCCCTGAGCGCACCTTCGATACCGACCGTCATCCCGCCGGGCGCACTCTGACCTGTGGATACGGCCACACGATTGGAGACGACGAAAAGCCGCATCACAGTCTCCCCGAACAAACCGCATTAACCTTTCGGCAACACTGTCAGCCTTTCGGCTCCGCCGGGTTGACCCGAATCAACCTTTCTGCATGTTCAGCAAATGTTCATATCTGGTTTGGATTGAGTGGGACCTGTTCTCCAAGCGGATATTCATCAGGGCGCGCAGCGATCCCGTTGCACATTCAGGCGCCGTATACATGGCCGCAACCGACCTGTTCACCAAACCCGATCCGACACCCTTGACCCGCAGGAGCCATCCATACATGGATTGAGCGATCTCAAGGTTTGCTCAGCGGAAATGCGGTTTCTTGTCGGAGGTCAGTTGAGGAGATCCGGCAGATGACGACCAGCCCGAACGCCGCCGCCATTCGCGAAGCCGTTGGTGTATTCGAGAGTGCCGAAGCGCTTCGCGATGTGATCGACGAACTGCTGAGCAGCGGCTTCGACCGCGCCGCGTTAAGCCTGCTGGCAGCGGAGACCGCGATTAACGAGAAGCTCGGTTACCAATTTCAGAAGATCGCCGAGCTCGAGGACAATCCGATCGTTCCGCGTTGCTGCTATGTTTCGACGGAATCGATCGGAGACGCCGAAGGCGGCCTCGTCGGCGGGCTCATGTATATCGGCGCGACGGTGACGGCCGGGGCGGTAGTCGCCAGCGGCGGCACGCTCGCTCTTGTGATCTCTGCGGCGGCGCTTGCTGGCGGCGTCGGCGGCCTGTTCGGTGCGCTGCTCGCCGGCCGGTTGGGCGCCCAGCACGCGCAGCATTTGCAAGAACAGCTCGATCACGGCGGGCTGCTTCTCTGGGTGCGGACCTGGACTGCCCGGGACGAGACGCGCGCCGTCGAGATCTTGTCCAGGCATTCCGGCCGTGACGTCCACATTCACACGCTGCCCGATCCCGGAAGCACGGTCGGCGGGGACCATCTTCAGGAGACGCTCGACGAAGCGCTCGACGAGACGTTTCCGGCGAGCGATCCGCTGGCGATGCTCGAGCCGACCACCAATTCGGACAAGACCAAGACGAATCGCTGATCGGTCGGTCCGCGGAACGAACGGCAGGAGACAAGCTCGATGGCGACATGGCGTGTAAGGGCGACGTGGCGCGAGGACGAGACGGAGGCGACGGAGGAGTGGCAGGTCGAAGCAGCCAGCGCTGAAGAGGCGGTCGCCAGCGTGAGTGGGCACGTCCGCTTTCCGCCGCATCATGTCGAAGCGCCCGGAGAGGCCGGCTGCAACGCATCCAGCGGCGCCCGTCACGTGCCGAGCCCGTAACAGCCGCAGCGGCAGTCTGGCCCTTTATGTCCGGCCAGATCGCCTTCGCCGGCGATGTCCGCACGGGGTGTCGTGAGTTGGACAGGGCCCGACCAGCGTGAAATTTGACCGTGGTTCGGTCGCGCAATCGAGGGAGCGAAAGATGAGCAAGGACTTCGCCCAAATCGCCGCCGACGTAGAGTCCAGTCTGAACCTTTTGAGTGGTGCCGTACCGGACGTGATGGCCGGGTTCTTGGCGCTGGGGCACGCGTCGCACGGAGAGGGATCGCTTTCGCCGAAAACCAAGGAACTGATCGCCTTCGGCATCGCCATTGCCGTCCATTGCGACGGGTGCATCAGCTACCACGCGAAGGCAGTGCATGAGGCCGGCGCTACCCGCGCGGAAGTGGCGGAGATGATCGCCGTCGCCATTCACATGGGCGGCGGGCCTTCTGTCGTCTATGGCGGGGAAGCCCTCAAGGCATTCGACACGTTTGCCCAGGGCTGACGGCCTTTCGCAGGAGCCGCGGCGTACTGTCGTGGGTCAACCGGGGGTGCTTCGAGTGGGAAGGATGCCATACACGGAGCGGATGGGGTCTCGTCAACGATAAGCTCTGCAGGCTGCTGTTTTTTGTCGAAACGCTCAAGGCGAACGGCGCCACCTACGTCACCGTGGCCGTTCCTTACCTGGCCTATATGCGCAAGGACCCGCAGACGAAGCCATACGACCCGGTGACGAGCCGGGCAAGGGGCCCGCCTTTTCATACTTCTCAGGCCCTTGCGGCACTCATGGTCCGGTTCTCGTCGCGATCGCGCTCTTCCGGTCTGATCAGCCGGAACTGGCAGTCCTCGCCTGGCGCCAGGTCCCGATAGTGGCCGCGGTACGCCACCTTGATCGGGGCGGAGGTGAACGATCGGCTGCCGATCCGCAGCGTGTCGTGATCGACCTCAATATCTAATACTTGCCGCCGATAGCGCAGCCGCACCTTGATCTGGCGTAAATCGTCGGGAAGCGCGGGGTCGAAGTGCAGCGCGTTGGCGCGCATCTCGATGCCGATATAGCAGCGCTGGATCAGATCGATGGTCCCGGCCATGGCGCCGACATGAATGCCTTCCGGGGTGGTACCGCCCTGCACGTCGGCGATATCGCTGTCGAGAGCGCGCCGGAAATGACGCCATGAGCGCGGACGGTCAGAGCGCGCAAGCACCCAGGAGTGGGCGACGCTGCTCAGCGTGGAGCCGTGCGACGTCCTGGCGAGATAGTAGTCGATGTTCTTGGGGATGCTCGCGGGCTCGAACGGATAGCCCAACCGCTCGAATATGAGACATAGCTCGTCGGCCGTGAACAGATAGAACAGCATCAGCACATCGGCCTGCTTGGAGGCTTTGTAGCGATTTACGTCGTCATTCTCCGCCTCGATGATCCGGTCAAGTCGATGGATGTCGCCATAGCGCCTCCGGTATCCCTCCCAGTCGAACTCCTCGAGGTCCTCATATCCCTGAAACTGGCTGATGATCCCGTCATCGTGGAACGGCACGCGGAGCTTCCGGCTGATGTCGTACCAGCGCTCGGTCTCCATCAGGTCCAGGCCAATGCGTTCGCACAGCTGGATGCAATGCGCCTTGGGCAGGAGTTCGAGGACATCGAGGGAACGCGTGAGCACCCAGGAGGCCATGACATTGGTATAGGCGTTGTTGTCGATGCCGCCCTGCATCTCGGGGTCGGCGCCGGGATAGGCCGTATGGTATTCGTCCGGCCCCATCATCCCCTTGATCTCGTAGCGGTCGATCGCGGCGTTGTAGGTGGCGATGCTGGCCCAGAAACGGGCAATCTCGAGAAACAATTCGGCACCATAGGCGTAGATGAACTCGTGATCGTCCGTGGCCTGATAATATTGCCAGACATTGTAAGTGATGGCCGAATTGATGTGCCGCTGGCGATGCGAGTTGTCGGGTTTCCAGCGGCCGGATTTCGGGTTGAGGTGGAGATGCTGGGTTTCCTCCCGCCCATTGCTGCCACTCTGCCAGGGAAACATCGCTCCTTGGAAGCCGGCCGCGCGTGCTGCGCGCCGCGCTTCCGGCAACCGGCGATAGCGATAGTGCAGCAGCGCGCGCGTAAGCGTCGGAATGCGGAGGCTGAGAAATGGGAAAATGAACAGTTCGTCCCAGAAGATGTGGCCCCGATAGGCCTCACCGTGCCAACCGCGCGCAGGGACGCCGACATCGAGATCGATGGTGTGCGGCGAGGCGGATTGCAGCAGGTGAAAGATGTGAACGCGCAACTTGAGTTCCGTGTCCTCAGCCACGCCGTCCGTAAGCTCGATGTCGCAATCATCCCACAGATGCCGCCAAGCCGTCTCCTGAGCGGCGAGCAATGCGTCGAAGAACCCGGCATGGCCCAGCGTTCTTTTCGCTTCGAGCCCCGACTCACTGATCGCCCAGTCGCGTGAGGTATGAAGCGCAGCGATCTTCTCGATCCTGACTGAAGCGCTCTGCCCGATCGGACAGGCGATCTCCTGCCAGATCTGACCCTTCAGGGTCTGCGTCTGATACTCCGCTTCCGCTTCGCGATCCCCACGGTAAAGACGGGTGCGCGCCGCCAGCGCGACCTGGATCAGGGATTGGCTCGTCTGGCAGCGCAGGAAGAGGGTGTCGGCCCCAAGATGGTCCAGTTCGAGGACTTCGAGATGCCGGCTGGCCAGAGCGCGGTAGCGCGGCACGCCGCTGTTGACCACGTCCCCGTCGAGGCCTGAGCGGACCGTGAGACGCCCCGACCAGTCCTCCGCGGTCAATTCGACAGAAAGGCCGGCAAGATGCTGATTGGCCATGCTGACGAGACGGCGCTCGCGCCATCGCGTGGTGCGGCCCGCCTCGTCCCGGAACCTGATATCGCGCTTGAGCACGCCCCGCCTGAGATCGAGCTCCTGACGGAAGGACAGGACTTCGACATCGTCCATGCGAAACCAGGTGCCGTCGTCGACACGAAACGTCAGCGGCAGCCAGTTCGGCATATTGACGAGGTCTTCGTTCTCCACGTGGCGGTTCGCGACCTCGCTCACCAACCGGTTGTAGCCGCCGGCGATATAGGTGCCTGGATAGTGGATGTCGTCGGCCGAGGCATCGGCGGCGGAGCCACGCGTCGCGAAATACCCGTTGCCAAGCGTGCACAGAGCCTCGCGCAATCCTTCCTGCTCGGGCCGGTAGTCCTCGTAGACGAGCGACCAGTCGCGCGGCTCAGTCCTCATCGCCCCGCTCCCCTCGATCTGGCGTCCCAGCGGTCGCCACCGTGAGCCAATCCATCAGGCGCCTGACCTCGCCCGTATCCGCCAGCGCATAATCCGCCGATGTTCGCCGTTCCTCATGATCGCACACGACGATCGTGAGGCCGACCCCGGCCAGCGCCCGAAATGCGTCCTCGTCGGTGATGTCGTCTCCCACGTAGACCGGGAGGAGATCCGGATCATCCCGCCTGAACCGCTCCAGCAGCCAGAGCACCGCGCGGCCCTTGTGCCAGTCGAGATCGGGCTGGATGCGGAAGATCTTCTTGCCATGGCCCTTCCGGAGCCCGCCACATTCCGACAGCACCTCGTCGACGACAGCTTCGATCCGGGGCCTGTCCGCGTCCGATGCATGGCGGTAGTGAACGGCGATGGAGAACCGCTGGCGTTCGACCGAATGGCCGGCTACTTCTGACAGGTCTTCGCGCAAGCGCCGTTCCGCCTCATCGAGTTCGGCCAGGAACTCGGTGCCACGCTGCAGGCGGTCGCCCACCCCACCCGGGCCGGCGATCTCGAAGCCATGACTTCCCGCCACGAAGACCGTGTCGAGCTTGACCAGTTTTCGAACCATCTGAAGGTCCCGACCGCTAATGACCGCGACCTTGCAAGACCTGGCCAGTTCCGCAATCGCGGACCGCATGTCGTCGGCCAGAAAAGCCTTGGTGTGATCCTCGACGATGGGTGTGAGCGTGCCGTCGTAGTCCAGGAAGACCGCCAGGGGGCGGCCCGACAGACGCGCGCGCAGCTCCCGTTCGCAGTCCCAGACAGCCGGCAGATCGCCGGTAGTCTTTACGGCGATGCGGCGATCCTTGCCGACGAACAACTCGCTCGGATCGCCAATGACGATGTGCGCGCCCGCCTCCTTCAAGGCATCACCATAGGCGCCGCGGTCGACACCAACCACAAGGGCAAAGCCGCCGCGCACCCCCGCCTCGACGCCCGCGATGGCGTCCTCGACGACCGCAGTACGGCCAGGACTGACGCCGAGCCGAGAGGCCGCTTCGAGAAGCATCGCCGGATCCGGCTTGCCGCAAAGGCCGAGCGCTGCCAGATCGTTCCCGTCGACCTTGGCATTGAACAGGTCGAGCACGCCGGCGTTGCGCAGGACCTCCTCCGCGTTGCGGCTTGAGGAAAAGACCGCCGCCTTGATGCCCATCGTGCGCAAGTCGTGGATGAGCTTCAGCGTTCCCGGATAATTGCGGACCTGGTTGTTCTTGAGCCACGCGAGAAAGTAGTCCTGCTTGCGCCTGCCAAGCCCGAGCACGGTTTCGGCGTCAGGCGGATCCTCGGGCGTGCCCTCGGGAAGTTCGATGCCACGCGAGTGAAGAAAGCTCCTGATGCCGGCGTGCCGCGGCTTGCCGTCGACGAACTCCCGATACTCACGCTGCGGATCGAACGGACGGAACGCGTCGCCGCCCGCCTCCGCGCGGGCGCGCAGAAACTCGTCGAACAGGCGTTTCCAGGCGGCCGCATGCGCCTGCGCGGTTATCGTGATGACGCCGTCCATGTCGAACAGAACCGCCTCCAGCCCGGCAGGCATGTCCGCGTGCGATCCCCGGGCATCGCGTTCGTTCATCGCGCAGCCTCCTCCCGCTGCGTGCCCCTCTGTTCAGGCTGGACGGGGTTCACCGCTCCACCTCGGCCACCTTCGCCTTCACGGCGACGAAGCTGTCGGGACTCACCGAAATGGAATCGATCGCGCACTCGACCAGGAATTCCGCGAATTCCGGATGGTCGCTCGGGGCCTGGCCGCACAGACCGACCTTCGCGCCCGCCTTGTGGGCCTCCGATATAACGTTGCGGATCATCCACTTCACCGCCTCGTCCTGCTCGTCGAACAGCTCGGCGAGCTCGGCGGAGTCGCGGTCGACGCCGAGGGTGAGCTGGGTCAGGTCGTTGGAGCCGATCGAGAAGCCGTCGAAGCGGGCGGAGAAGGCTGCCGCGAGGATCACGTTCGATGGGATCTCGCACATGACGTAGACCTGCAGCCCGTCCTCGCCGCGTTTCAGGCCGTTCTCCGCCATCACCTGAAGAACCCGGTCGGCCTCCCGGGCGGAGCGGCAGAACGGGATCATCACGATCACGTTCGAAAAGCCCATATTGCCCCTCAGCCGGTCGATCGCCCGGCACTCCAGCGCGAAGCCCTCCCGGTAGCGCGGCGAGTAGTAGCGCGAGGCGCCGCGGAAGCCGATCATCGGATTCTCTTCCTTCGGCTCGAAGGCTGCGCCACCGACCAGGCCCGCATATTCGTTGGTCTTGAAGTCGCTCATGCGCACGATCACCGGATCGGGAAAGCGTGCCGCGGCGATCCGGGCGAGACCCCGCGACAGGCGATCGACGAAATACTCTTCCTTGTCGGCGTAGCCGGCCGTCATCTCCTCGATCGCCCGCTTCGCCTCCTCGTCGGCGAGCGTGTCGAAGTGGACGAGCGCCATCGGGTGGACCTTGATGTGGTTGGCGACCACGAACTCCATCCGCGCCAGCCCGACGCCGTCGGCCGGTAGCCGCCACCAGCGGAACGCTGCACCGGGGTTGGCGAGATTCAGCATCACCTTGGTGCGCGTGTCGGGGACGTGATCGAGGTCGAGCGGCACCGCCTCGAAGGCCGCGGTTCCCTCGTAGACGTAGCCTTCGTCGCCCTCCGCGCAGGAGACGGTCACCTCCTGCTCGTCGTGCAGCACCTGGGTGGCGTCGCCGGTGCCGACGATCGCCGGCAGGCCGAGCTCGCGGCTGACGATCGCGGCATGCGAGGTGCGGCCGCCGAGATCGGTCACGATCGCCGCCGCGCGCTTCATCACCGGCACCCAGTCCGGGTCGGTGGTGCGGGTGACCAGCACCGAGCCGTCGACGAAGCGGTCGATGTCCTTGGCGGTCGCGATGACGCAGACCTTGCCGGCGACGATCGCTGCCCCGATCGACAGGCCGGTCGAAAGCGTCCGGCCCTTGGAGCCGATCCGAAAGGAGGTGAGCTCCTTGCTGTCGCCACGCGAATGCACCGTCTCCGGTCGGGCCTGGACGATGAAGAGCTCGCGGCTTTCGCCGTCGCGCGCCCACTCCATGTCCATGGCGACGCCGTAGTGGCCTTCGATGAGGCAGGCCCAGCGGGCGAGCGCCAGCACTTCGTCGTCGTCGAGCACGAAGGCGGCACGCTCGGCCTTGGAGGTGGGCACGTTCTTCGTCGCCCGTCCATCCTCGTTCGCGTAGATCATCTTCACCGACTTTGCGCCGCGCACCTTTTCTACGATTGGCGTCAGCGCCGGGTCGGAAAGCAGCGGCTTGAAGACCTGGTACTCGTCCGGGTCAACGGCGCCCTGGACGACATTCTCGCCGAGGCCCCAAGCGGCGGTGATGAGCACCACCTTGTCGAACCCCGTCTCCGTGTCGATGGAAAACATCACGCCCGCCCCGCCGGTGTCGGAGCGCACCATCTGCTGCACGCCGACGGACAGCGCGACCTTCATGTGGTCGAAGCCCTTGGCGATCCGGTAGCTGATCGCCCGGTTGGTGAACAGCGAGGCGTAGCAGCGCCGACAGGCGTCGATCAGCGCGCGCTTGCCGCGGATGTTCAAGAAGGTCTCCTGCTGGCCGGCAAAGCTGGCGTCCGGCAGGTCCTCCGCGGTGGCGCTGGAGCGCACCGCGACGTCGAGGTCGTCGCGGCCGGCGCGGCGGCAGAGCTCGTCGTAGGCAGTCTCGATGGCGGCGATCGTGGCGTCGGGAAAGCTGCCCCTGAGGAAGGCGGCGCGAATGGTCTGGCCGGCCTCCGCCAGCGACAGGGTGCCGGCATCATACTCGGCCAGCGTGTCGGAGATCAGCGTTTCCAGGGTGTTGTGGGCGACGAAGTCCCAGTAGGCGTCGGCCGTCGTCGCGAAGCCGCCGGGAACCCGCACGCCCTTTTCGGCGAGCGTGGCGATCATCTCGCCAAGCGAGGCGTTCTTGCCGCCGACGCGGGCGACGTCGCCGCGCCTTAGCGCCTCGAGCCGCACGACGTGAGCCTCGTCCACCATGACGCTTCCCTCCGTGAAGACGATTGATCATGTTGGGCGAGCGCGGCCGGATTCCGGCAGCACCGCCAGTCCCGAGACACTCGCGCGGATCGGGCAGCGGTGGGTTGATCGGTGTCAATCAGCGGGGCGACGACGGCGCAAGTCCGATCGGGAGCAAGCCGTCCCCTGATAGCAGTTTGAACGAACTTAGAAACGACGAGCGGCATTCAACACCATCGTCGAGAAGATTCCCCCCGACGAGGTAGAAAACATACTCACTTTCGGGAGATGTCAGGTGTTGATCGGGCCTGTCCGCCCATAAAGAGGTGTTGCCAGCCGCTCGGGTTGCAATAAACGACGGGAACGCGACGCCTGTATTCGGCTGGCAACATCTTCAAGCCTCTCGCAGTTCTCCCATTTCCGCAAGCAAAAGCCGCCTCCATTCGTGCCGCCACCCATAAGCAGGTGGTTGCAATAAACGAAGGAGGCGTCGCCGATGCGCGCTCTGGCCTTCCTCTGGGCTTTGCTCGTGCGTGCCCCGATGCGGCTTCTCGGCCGCACGCTGGTCGTCCTTGTCGGCCTGTTCCTGGTGTTTGCCTGGGGCCTGGTGCCTGTGGTGGTGCTGCTCGGTGTTGGTCTGGGCGCTGGGCTCTGGCTGCGGATCCGCCGACACCGACGATGGGCCACACTCCATGGCTCGGCCCGCTTTGCAACAAGGCGCGACCTGGATTTCCATGGTCTCCGCAGCCGCCGCGGTCTCATTCTCGGTCGGATGGGGCGGACGTTCCTGCGCTTCGACCGGCCGGGGCACTTGCTGACCTTTGCGCCTACCCGTTCCGGCAAGGGCGCGGGCTCCATCATTCCCAATCTTCTCGACCATCCGGGATCGGTGTTCGTCATCGATCCGAAGGGCGAGAACCATGCGGCGAGCGCTGCCTTTCGAGAGAGCATTGGCCGCGTGCATGCCGTCGCCCCTTTTGATCGGCAGGTGGAGACGTCCCGGTTCAATCCGGTCGACTTCATCCGGGTTGGCGAGGCGGAAGAGATCGACGACGCCACCCTCATCACCGACATGCTGGTGACCTCCAGTGGTCCGGAGACCTTCTGGGACAGCGAAGCCAAGGCGCTGATCACCTGCCTGCTTCTGTATGTGGCTCACGCCCGCAGCGGGTCGGAGCGGACACTTAGCCACGTCTGGACGCTTCTCATGCGCGACCAGGATGGGTTCGAGGACCTTCTTGAGGAGATCCTCGCGTTCGACCATCCCGGGATTGCCGCCATGGCACGGGGCTTCTCCCAGAAGGAGATCCGCGAGCGCTCCGCCGTGATCTCCACCGCCCAGACGCACATGAAAATCTGGAAGAGCCCGATGCTTGCCCGGGCCACCGAAGCCTCCGACTTCATGATGGAGGATCTGAAACGGAGACCGACGAGCCTCTATCTGGTCCTGCCGCCGGAGCTCCTGGAGACCTATCGCCCGTTCGTGCGTCTCTTCGTCGGACTGGCACTGGTCGCTACCACCCGCGCCCGCACGGCGCGGCGCGACCCCGTCGTCTTCTTCCTCGACGAGACCGCGGCCCTTGGACGGATGGAGCCGATCGAGGCCGGTATCGGTTGGCTCGCCGGCTATGGCGCCAGCCTGTGGCTGTTCTTCCAGGACCTCGATCAGCTGATGCAGATCTATCCGCGCTGGCGCTCCATGATCGCCAACTGCGCGGTGCGCCAGGCCTTCAACGTTACCGACTACGCGACCGCCGCCGAGCTCTCCAACATGCTCGGCACACGCACGGTGGTCGCTCCCAGCATCAGTCGGGCGACGGCCGGACCGCTGTCGCTTTTGCCCAACCACTTTTCCACGAGCGAAGGACTGCAGGCGCGCAAGCTGATGACGCCGGACGAAGTCATGGCCCTGCCAACCACACACCAGCTCCTGTTCGTCCAGGCCTGTCCGCCAATTAAAGCGCGCAAGAACCGCTGGTTCGCCGAGGACCCGTTCCGGGCGCGCAAGGCGCTCGCCGAGCGCGGGGCGAAAGCCCGCAAGGGCGAAAGCTAGACACCACGAAAGCAAAATAGGGAGAGACCGCTATGGACCCGAACGCCAATCCCAACACCGCCGCCACCTGGCAACTGTTCACGATGATCGCGGTTGCGGCCGCCGTCTTCGGCGTGACGATCGGCCTGGCCACCGCCAAGCCGCCGCCGAAGCTACCGGCCTGCAACGCCGACGAGGGTCGACGGATCGTTCAGGCGGGCTTTGCGGCCGAGCACGACGATCTCGTGGTCTTCGGCCTCCATTCCATCCGGGAGGTATCGAGCATTGCCGATGGCACCGAGCTTCGCCGGTGCACGGCGATCGCCATCACCGATCAGGGCGAGCGGATCCTGCGCTTCATCGTCGGCTGGGTCGACCGCGCGGAGAAAATCGCGTTCTGGGGGCGGCCGCCGATGGAACAGTAGGCCAGCCAGCGGATTCCAGCCGCAGAGCGGTCAAATCCGCCTGGCGCTCAGTGTGCCGTGACCGGTGCGGCGATCACCTGGCCGCCAGTGTGCTTCAGCCCGCTTCTGGTCAACGCTTCGAACAGATCCGGATCGAAAACGTCGTACTCCGGCGTCATGACCTTCAGGCTGTGGCCACCATCGCAGTCCATGCAGCGAGAGATCTCTACGGCGACCTCGGCGGTCTCGGCCGCCTCCATCCAGAGTTCCCCGCCTGGACCCGTTCCCAGAACGCAGTAGGGCATCGGTATTCTCCTCTTACCGGCGCGGAGTGCAGCTGATGGTGAAGTCTCTTTCGACTTCATGGCAGCACGGTGGCTCGCCCGCACCATCCCCGCGGCGCTCCGCGTTACCGGCCACGTCCCCTCCTGCGTTCTCTCTCCCTTTCGTCGTGTCGTCGCCATGCCCGATGGAGCTGTTCGATGCGTTCGTCGGCAAGGCGGCTCTTCTCGAACATGCGATGATTGACCCGGTCGAGGGCGCGGGCGCGCAGGCGGATCGAGCGTCGGAGGTAGCGCTTGACCAGATCGCGCTCGCCGACCTGGGCCTGGAGGTGGCGGAAGTTCGAGCGCACCCGGTCGGCGGCGTGGCGGGCCTGCTGCATCTTGTACCGTGTGTCCTCCAGCTCCGCCTGGGCGTCGCGCCATCGGGTCCGGGCCTTCTGCAGGGCCTCCCAGCTCTTGGCCGTGGGGCGGCCTGATCGGCCCACCTTCGTATCCCGGCTCATGCTGCCGAGAAGGCCGGGCGTCTTGCCGACCAGCTCGGCCGCGTCACCAACGCCGAGCTCCCGCTCCAGCGCCGTCCAGCGCGCGTGGGCCTTGGCCGGGTCGGCAAAGAGCCGCTTCATATGAACGAGCATGCGGTCGTAGGTCACGACTTCGCGGCCACGGTTGCGATCGAGTTCGAAGGATTGCTTGCGTGTCGTGCGGTCCGTCCGTTGGATCTGGCGCTCCGAAGCCGTCAGCGTCTCGTCGAGGAGCGCCCAGCGTCGGTATTCGAAGTCGGCGGCCTCAACACGGTGGAGGCTGTCCAGGTCGCCGCGCTCGTTGCCCGTCGACCCGCTCCCGGCGTGGTCACGATCCGTGCGGGCTTGGTGGGAGCGATTCTCCGATCTGCGATCAACGCCCCGTCCGTCCCGTTCGCGTCCGGCAACGAGGCCTCTTGCCTCGCGCGCATAGTAGTCGGCGAAGCGCTCGCCGAAGCGGTTTTCCAGCTCCTTCAGGCGGATGGTCTTGCCGAGCTGGGAGAGCTTGGCATAGGCGCGGCCGTCGGTGACGATCAGGCCCTGGCCCTTGGCGCGAAGATAAAAGCCCTGGGTGGCCAGCCGGCCGCTCAGGCTTGCCCAACTCGTCTCGTCGCGGAAGGCAGGGGCGAGGCTGGTCTTGAGGTCGGCGAGCGCCTCCCGGTCGAACGGCGCTTTCGGCTCCCGGCCCTCCCGCTGCGCGGTGCGATACTCGCCATCGGAGACGGGTCCGGTGCGATCGCTGTCTCTCCCGCGTTCCTGCTCGCGGTTCCGCTCCTTCAGGGCATTGAGGCCGCGCGCCTCGGCGATCTCGCGGCAGAGCGTGGTGAGCCTCAGCCCGATGTTGCGTTGGCTCCAGGCCCGGCCCGTCTCGGGATGGACGCGGTTCACCAGGAAGTGGAGATGGGGATGCTTGCGATCGCCATGGGCATAGATCAGCATCTGGTGGTCGTTCAGCCCGAGCTTCTCGGTGAGCTCGCCGGCAATCTCCCGCATGGACTCCGCATCGACACGGCCACGGCGGGCGTCCTTCGGATCGAACGCCACGATGAAGTGGAGGGCGGGCTGGCGCACCCGCTGGGAGCGCTCGGCAGTGATCGCCATGATACGGGCGGCCTGTTCCGGATCGGTGGTGCCAAGGCCGCGTTCCTCCACCCAGAGCACCCGCTCGCCCCGGGACGCCGGGCTCGACGTCTCGCCAAGGCGACCGTCGTCGCTCCGACCATCCGGACCTCCTCCACCGCGCTCCGATTGCCGCGCCCGCTCTGCCTCGCGATGCTTGCGGGTCTGTCCTGCCAGATAGAGGGCGGCCGCCCGGAAGCTCGCCGGCTGCTGCTTGCCCACTTTGAACCGCATGACCGATCGCCTCGCCCGCTACCCAGAGCCGGCCCTAGCGGCCGGACGCGGCCTCTGCCGCCCAGACGCAGTCCTCGAGCGGCTTGAGCGCAGCGGCCACGGCCTCTAGTACGTCGGCCTCTTCAACCTCGGTCACGGCGTGGCCAGCATTGGCACGGTAGGCCAGCCCGTTCAGCAGATGACCGGCATAGTTGATCGTACCTAGCAACTCTCCCATGGCCTCGGCCTGGTCCACCGCCCGAACGCAGTCGCGGACGAGGATCACGGCGACGTGGGTGCGCCATTCCAGATAGTCGGGATCGCCAAGGCCCGCGGCGAGCTGGCGGAAGTTCGCCCCCATGGACTGAAGCTCGTAGACGACCTGCTTCAGAGCCTGCGGAGCCGCAGACCGACCCCGCGGCCGGGCCCCGGACAGCACCAGGCGCACATAGCGCCCAAGGCTCATGCCACGTTCCCGGGCAAGCGACCGCAGCCGGTCCAGCTCCGCCACCGTCATCCGCACCCGGATCTTCGCGTCGGTCTTCAGCCGCTCGAACCGCCGCCGGTACGGCCGGCGTCGCACACCCGCGAGTACGCCGCGCACATAGTCGGCCACGGACGTGCCGCCGCGCTCGGCGCACTCGGCGATAAAGGCGCGCTGAGGACCCGGCAGCCGCACGTGCAGGATGGCGGCCTGGAGGGCCTCGGCGGCAAAGCGCCCTACGCCCCATGACGCACCTCCCGGACACCGCAAGGGTCCGCAAGACCGGTCCCGGCTTGAGCCCCCGTCAGGGGGCGAATGCCGGACAGGTTGGCCCGTTTACGAGCCGTCACCCCCGCCAGTCTCTGGCGAGGTGATGCGAATAAATGTGGGACAACGTACATCTTGCCTCCCGCATACGACTGTTTTACATCCTGACCATGTTATGGGAACTCAGAGCAAAAACCGCAATACGGGCACGAATAGTTTATTCAATACTTACCGAATACAGAAAGATATGTCCAGACCCTTTCAATGCCAGCCAATGCTCGCTAACAAAACAAAAAAGTGGTGAGCCGCAGCTGGTCGTTCGGAAGCCGGAACTCGGCACCGCCGCTGGCCTGCCCCCTGAAAAGTGGTCCTCCCTGAAGTAGGCTTTCGAGCCAGATGGAGGATGCAGGAATGCCCCAGAAG
>NZ_JABJVY010000038.1:0-36853 GCF_040750475.1 Amorphus sp. 3PC139-8
TTGTCCGCCTTCAGGCCGAGAAAGGGCGCGACCGAGGCCGCCGCCGCCCCGACCAGCAGGGCGCGGCGGGAGAAATCCGCCGTCACCTTCTCGCTGACGGCCAGCGCGGCCGGCCCGCCGCAGCCGCAGGCATGCCCGCCCCCATGAAGATGATCGTGCAATACTGAACAATTCGTCTGCCGCGCGAGAAACGTCTTCGAATGAAAAGACATGCTTGCCCCTAGTTGAATCTTATGGCGACGCGGCCGATTGAGAATACCAACAGCACAACGACGAATAGGCTGCAACCATAGACGTGACTCTTGAGCCGCCGATCGTTTGATCGGGCCAGCTTTGCGCACGGAAATGGTGTACCGTCGGCGACTTTTCGCGCACCGGAGCTGGAATGATTACGCAATAGCGCAGCGCCGAAGAAGCAAGGCGAGCCCAAACGCACGCGGTGAAACGCGGCATCCGGAACCCGCGTGGCTTTGCCTCAATGGGTGAGAGGACCGCCCCGGCCAGACGTCGCGCTTGACACAATCTTTTTATTTCGATATTTCTCGAATTATGGAAAAGAAAAATGCCTTGGACGCGCTTGGCGCGCTCGCTCACGAAACCCGCCTGTCCGTGTTTCGCCTCCTCGTAAAGGCCGAGCCCGATGGCCTCGCCGCCGGCGCGATCGCGGAAACGCTGGATGTGCGCGCCAACACGCTTTCGACCCATCTGGCGCTGCTGGTGCGCAGCGGGCTGGCCAAGGCCGAGCGCGAGGGCCGCAGCATCCGCTACCGGGTCGACCTCGATCGAATGCGGGCCTTACTGGTCTACCTGATGGCCGACTGCTGCGCCGGACATCCGGAAGTGTGCCTCCCGCCTGAAGACCTTGTCGCCTGCCGCGCACCCGCTTCGCAGGCATAACCTAACCCCTTGGACCGGGCCCGAACGCACCGGAGGAACCAATGAACACCCATAAGAACGTTTTGTTTCTCTGCACCGGCAATTCCGCCCGCTCCATCATGGCCGAGGCGATTTTGAACCGCGACGGTGCCGGGCGCTTCCGGGCCTATTCCGCCGGCAGCCATCCCAAGGGCGATGTCCACCCTTACGCGCTGGAGCTGCTTGAGCGTCTCAACTTCCAGACCGGCGACCTGCGCTCCAAGAGCTGGTCGGAGTTTGCCGATCCCGGTGCCCCGGTGATGGATTTCGTCTTTACCGTCTGCGATCAGGCGGCCGCCGAATCCTGCCCGGTCTGGCCCGGCCAGCCGATGACGGCGCACTGGGGCGTGCCCGATCCGGCCGCGGCCGAGGGCACCGAGGCGGAGAAGCGCTTCGCCTTCGCCGACACCTTCCGGATGCTGAATTCCCGCATCTCGATCTTCCTGAACCTGCCGATGGCCTCGCTCGACCAATTGAGCCTGCAGCGCCAGCTCGACCGGATCGGCAAGACCGACACATCCGAGCCGGCGTAAGCCCTCCTTCCGAAAGAGTGACGACGATGACCGACAGCGCTTCCGCCTGCGCCGCGCCGCCTGCTTCCGGGCTCGGCATCTTTGAGAAATGGCTTTCCCTCTGGGTCGGGCTCTGCATCCTCGCCGGCATCGCCCTCGGCACCTTGCTTCCGGGCGTGTTCGGCGCGCTGGCCGACCTGGAATATGCCTCCGTCAACCTGCCCGTCGCGATCCTGATCTGGGCGATGGTCTACCCGATGATGGTGGCGGTCGACTTCTCCAGCCTCAGCCACATCGGCGACCGCCCGAAAGGACTGGTGCTGACGCTTGCAGTCAACTGGCTGGTGAAGCCGTTTACCATGGCCGCGCTCGGCGTCCTGTTCTTCGAGGTCGTGTTCGCGCCCTGGATCGCGCCGGCCGACGCCCAGCAATATATCGCCGGCCTGATCCTCTTAGGCGCGGCCCCCTGCACCGCGATGGTCTTTGTCTGGTCGCAGATGACACGGGGTGACGCGACCTACACGCTGGTTCAGGTTTCCGCCAACGACATCGTGATGATATTCGCCTTCGCGCCGATCGTGGCGATTCTGCTTGGCGTCACCGATATCGCCGTGCCGTGGGAGACGCTGCTTCTCTCCGTCGGGCTCTACGTCGTGATCCCGCTGGCTGCGGGCGCTGCGACCCGGCGCTGGCTGACCGCGCACGCCAAGCGCGGCGAAAGCGCCACCGACGCCGTCGAGCACTTCACCAGCGCGGTCAAGCCAATCTCCGTCGTCGGCCTGCTTGCGACCGTGCTCCTGCTGTTCGGTTTCCAGGGCCATGTCATCGTCGACAAGCCGGTGCTGATCCTGATGATCGCAGTCCCGCTCCTGATCCAGTCCTACGGCATTTTCGCACTCACCTATGCCGCGGCTTGGGCCTGGCGCGTGCCTTTCAACGTGGCCGCCCCGTGTGCGCTGATCGGCACCTCGAACTTTTTCGAGCTGGCGGTCGCCGTCGCGATCGGCCTGTTCGGGCTCGGATCGGGTGCGGCCCTTGCCACCGTCGTCGGCGTGCTGGTCGAAGTGCCGGTGATGCTGTCGCTGGTCGCGTTCGCCAACGCCACCCAGCACCGCTTTCCCAAGGCTTGAGCGCGGCCGGGAAACGTGAGAATCGATCTACTGCTCACACACCGTTCACTGCGCTCGCGGCGAGGCGGGGGCGGGCCGGAGCGTTTCCAGAAAAAGTGGACACCGATTTTCTGTCCGGAAACGCGCTGAAACCAAACGCCGGCGCACAGTCGCGCGCTGGCTTACGCAAATCGCCCGGCTCCGTGATTGAGTGTTTTAGCGAGGATCGAGGATGACCGTCACGATCTACCACAATCCGAAGTGCGGAACGTCGCGCAACGTGCTCGGCCTGATCCGCAATGCCGGGATCGAGCCCGTCGTCATCGAATATCTGAAGACGCCACCCACCCGCGACGAGCTGGTCGACCTGATCGCCCGCATGGACATTCCGGTGCGCGAACTTCTGCGCCGCAAGGGCACACCCTATGACGAGCTCGGTCTGGACGATCCGAAATGGAGCGACGACGAGCTGATCGATTTCATGATGGCGCACCCGATCCTGATCAACCGGCCGATCGTGGTCGCGCCGCGTGGCGTCAAGCTCTGCCGGCCGTCGGAAACGGTGCTCGATCTCCTGGATGCCCCGCAGACCGGGGCCTTCGCCAAGGAGGATGGCGAGAAAGTCATCGACGAGACCGGCGCGCGGATCCGCTAACCACACCCGCAGCACAGCGTGAAAGGACACGCGTCCGGGGACCGTCGATGGAGTGACTCGGGCCGGGCGCGCAGAAACGAACCCTACCGGTGTCGAAATTGTCGGACCCGACTTGAAATGCCGCCCGCTTGCCGGTACATCCGCGGGACGCGTTCCGGCCCTGCCCCGGCAGGCCACGTATTTGCGTGGACCGAACGCCGACGAAGCCGGCCCTGGGCCGCTTCCGGTAAGCCGCACTAGCTCAGTTGGTAGAGCACGTCATTCGTAATGATGGGGTCGCTGGTTCGAGTCCGGCGTGCGGCACCACTTCCTGCTTCCAGCACAATGTTGGTCCTCGCAGGGATCCTGCCAACGCGGTGCTCGGCCGCAAATATCTTTGCCGATTCCGGCCAACCATTTCTTCGCTTGAGGCGCACACCTCCGCGGGCAAACGGATCGCTCGTCAGTGCTTCTCTGGGTTCCATTGGCCTTGTTTGTCCAGCCAGACTTTTGGCTGGGCATTGCACCGCTTGCCAATGCGACGGTGTGCCTTGATCGAGAGCGAGACAGTGGGTGCACCCGGCTTGGGTTTCGCCAGATCTATAGATCTGGTCGAAGGGCGCGGCTCTGGCGTGGGGGCCCGCTTTGCTATGCACGCCAGAGCCATTCCGGCGCCTCTTTAGGGCGTCAGGCGCTTGATAAGCCGACGATCTTCCAAGTCGAACCCGCCCGCGTAAACGCGCGAGGCCATGTAGTGGGCGCCCAGCACCTCCGGCTCCATGTCGGCGATCGGATCGAACTCGCTGGGATAGAGCTTGAGGTCGATCTTGCCGGTTGCCGGGGCCGAATACTCCAACGGCGTACGCCGGTACACGATATCCTCGTAGGCCGGCTCGGGGCGTTCGGGATGGGGCAGACGCCGCACATGGATTTCGCCGCCGGGCTGCTCGTCGCCATCGACCAGCCGGACCAGGGGGGCGGAATCGTCGGGAATGAAGGAGAATTCGGCGAGTTGGAAACCGCGCCGGTTCACCCAGCCGCGGATAGCGCCCCAGCTATCCTCCTCGAATTGATAGGTACAGTCTTTCTTCGTGTAGCCGAAGAGCTCGCGGCCGGCGACCATGCCGATCGGATCGCTGCAGTACATGTACACGTGCGTCTGCGTGAACAGGTCCTGATAGCGAACCGGGACCGTGATCATCAGGTCGAACATCTTGCCCTTGTGCAGCGACAGGGTGTGCCCCGGCGACAGCATGAAGCGGAAGGCGACGCGGTCGTTCACCCGCTCAAAGCCCGACCCTTCGAGCATGGCGTCGATCTTCGCCGGATCAACCCGCGTAATCACTTCGACCGTCTGCAAAGTGCAGTCCCACTCCAGCGGATAGGCCGGCGAATGGTGCGGATTGACCCCGCTTTTGGGATAGAGCTTGAAGTTTCCGAACATCTACTTCCTCCTGATGATGGTCGCCACCTGACCGGTCCTCATTGGACGAGGGTGTCGCGCGTGATCGCGTCGATCGTGCGGACCCCGCACAACGCCATGGTCAGGTCCAGTTCTTTGTGAAGAATGCGAAGGCAGCGGGAGACACCCTCTTCGCCGAGCGCGCCGAGCCCGTACATGTAGGCGCGCCCGATGTGCACCCCCTTGGCGCCAAGGGCGAGCGCCTTGAACACGTCCTGGCCGGAGCGGACACCGCTGTCGAAGTGAATCTCGACGCGGTCGCCGACGGCTTCGACGATCTCCGGCAGCGCCCGAATGCTGGATGGCGCTCCATCGAGCTGCCGCCCGCCATGATTGGACACGACGATGGCATCCGCTCCGGCCGAGGCTGCGAGTCGCGCATCGTCGGGGTCCATGATGCCCTTCAGGATCAGCGTGCCGCCCCAGCGCTGCTTGACCCAATCGACATCGTCCCAATCAAGGGTCTGGTCGAACTGCTCGCTGACCCACAGCGCCATCGAAGCCGTGTCATCGATATCTGGCGCATGGCCGACGATATTGCCGAAGGTGCGGCGGCTGGTTCGCAGCATCCCCAAACACCAACGCGGCTTCGTCGCCATGTCGATGAGATTGGCGATGCTGAGCTTCGGCGGTGTCGAGAGGCCGTTTTTGATGTCCTTGTGCCGCTGTCCTTGAACCTGGAGATCGAGGGTCAGGACGAGCGCTGAGCAGCCGGCGGCCTTGGCCCGATCGATCAGCTCGCTCATGAAGGCCCGGTCCTTCATCATATAGAGCTGGAACCAGAATGGACGCTGGGTCGCCGCCGCCACATCCTCCAGCGAGCACACGCTCATTGTGGACAGCGTGAACGGCACCCCGAAGGCGCCGGCGGCGCGGGCCGCCAGAATTTCTCCGTCCGCGCGTTGCATTCCGGCCAGGCCGGCCGGTGCCAACGCGACCGGCATCGCAGCCCGATCACCCAGAAGCGTCGCTTCGGTCGTGCGGCCCTCGATGTTCACCGCCACACGCTGTTTCAGCTTACAGCGCGCGAAATCTTGGCTGTTGGCGCGATAGGTGGCCTCGCTCCAAGACCCGCAATCCACGTAGTCGTAGAACATGCGGGGGACACGGCGACGCGCCAAAATCCGAAGATCCTCGATCGCGGTGACAGTCCGGTCGACATCCATACGTTCAAAACTCTTTGCCGATAGGCATCGGCTGACCTCGCCGGCGCCTCGATGCGAATTTCGTATGCAAAGTACGCAACAGGGATGGACTGTCAATCCATTTGGCGCGCGATCAAATCCACCGTTTCGAGCGCTTTGGTTGCTCTGTTTGGAGGGACGTCTCAACCATGCCGGATATCAACGGATGCACTTGACGGCGCAAATCATAATCGTACAACGTATCCAAAATACACATCGATAAGCCGCCGAGAGAGGAATGGAAACAAGCGCACCCTCGACACATCCGAACGTCGCCCTCGTCATCGGCGGGGGTGGCGATCTCGGTCGAGCCACCGCGCTTCGGCTCGCCCGGACCGGGGCCGCGATCGCGCTCGTCGACAACAACCTGGCGAACGCGGAGCAGACCCTTTCGGATCTCGGGGCCGCAGGAGGACACGGAGTTGCGCTGCAAGCGGACGTGACCAGCCACGAGCTTCTGAAAAACTGTCTCGACGAGGTCGAACGGACGCTTGGCGGTCTGACCGTTCTGGTGAACTGTGCCGGCATCGAAGGTGCGGTCGCAGCGATCGCCGATTATCCCGAGAGCGTCTTCGATCAGGTCATGGCCGTGAACGTGAAAGGCACCTTCCTGGCCATGAAGGCTGCGCTTCCGCGCATGACCCGGCGCGGATACGGCAGCGTCGTGAACGTCGCTTCGACCTCTTCGATACGGGCGCGAGGCGGACTGGCCGGGTATGTCGCGAGCAAGCACGCCGTCCTCGGGCTGACGCGCGTTGCCGCGTTGGACGTTGCTGGAAGCGGAGTACGTGTCAACGCGGTCCTGCCGGGCCCCATCGAGGGCCGCATGATCCAGAGCATCGAACAGCAAGCGAGCGGCGGGATCGTCCGCGCCGGGCGGGCGACGCACGCGTTGCCCGAAGAGATCGCGAACACGATCGCCTTTCTCGCCTCCGATGAAGCAAGCCACATGAACGGCGCCGCCCTCGTGGTCGATGCCGGCTCGACGCTGTTGTGACCATGAAAGTAGGCCGAGTGGGCCTGTAAGGAGACACGATGAAGCTTCTAAGATTCGGAGATCAGGGCAGCGAGAAGGTCGGGGCGGTCGACGCGAACGGCGCCATCAGGGATCTTTCGTCGAAGGTCTCTGCGCTCCACTCGGCGTCCTTCGAAGCCGGGCTGCTACAGGAACTTGCGGATCTCGACCTCACCACCTATCCGATCGTCGAGGGCAATCCCCGGATCGGCGTGCCTTGGGAAGGCATCTCCAAATATATCTGCATTGGGCTCAACTATTCCGATCACGCGGCAGAGGCGGGCATGCCTCTTCCCAAGAGCCCGATCGTCTTCTTGAAGGCCCCCTCGGCAATCTGCGGCCCCAACGACGATACGGTGCAGCCGGTCGGCTCGACAAAGCTCGACTGGGAGGTCGAGCTCGGCATCGTGATCGCTCGCACGGCACGCAACATCTCAGAGACGGAGGTCCCAAGCGTCATTGCCGGCTATTGCTTGCTCAACGACGTCTCGGAGCGCGCCTTTCAGATGGAAACGACGCAATGGGACAAGGGTAAAGGCTGCGACACGTTCGGCCCGATCGGTCCCTGGCTCGTGACGCCGGACGAGGTTGCCGACCCGAATGCGCTCGATCTCTGGCTCGATGTCAACGGAACGCGCATGCAGACCGGAAACACCGAAAAGATGGTCTTCTCGGTGACCACCCTGGTGGCAGATCTGAGCCGGTACATGACCCTACTTCCCGGCGACGTTATCGCCACCGGCACGCCGCCGGGTGTCGGTATGGGCCACAAGCCCGAGCCGATCTGGCTGAAGCCGGGTGACGTGGTCGAACTCGGCATCTCGGGGCTCGGCCGTCAGCGCCAGACCATCGTCGCGGCCGAGCACGCACCCGCCCGCTGACAGCAAGGCTGTGCGGCCCCGATGCGATCAGTTCGGTCCATCGATGCCGCGCGAAGAATGAGCCGTTCGCGGCTTACGCGGAACCGCACGACGACAGAGCATGCGCCGCCGGTTCCGATCCCATTCGCAAGGAGGAAGCGAAAAATGAGGAGTGGTTTCAAGCTCATGGCATCAGCGGCCGCGCTGGCGGCCGCCTCGCTCGCGACGACGGCGCCTGCCGTCGCGCAAGACTACAATTGGACGATGCAGAGCCTCTGGCAGGCGGGTACCGCCACCCAGAAAAGCTTTGAGCGTTTCGCCGACGACGTTGCCGAGCGGACCGACGGCCAGGTCAAGATTCGGGCGCTGCCCGCCGGCGCGGTCGTGGGAACGGCCGAAACGCTGGACGCCGTGCAGATGGGCGTCCTCGACGGCCAGCACAACGCCCCGGCCTACTGGACCGGGCGAGAGCCGGCGTTCGCGATCCTTGGCGGTCTGGTCGGCGCCTATCAGGAGCCGCAGCAGCTCCTGGACTACCACTACGATCACGGTGGTCTGGAGCTGTTGCGCGAAGCCTACGAACCGTTCGGTCTCTATCCGATTGGCGTCACCACCTGGGGTGCGGAGTCGCTGCCGCTCCTGGAGCCGGTCGAAAGCCCCGAGGATCTCAAAGGTCTGAAGCTGAGAATGTCGAAAGGCATGTTCTCCGACGTGTTCGCCAAGTTCGGCGCCATTCCCATCGAAATGGCGGGAACGGAAGTCTACAGCGCGCTCGATAAGGGCGTCGTCGACGGCGCCGACTGGGGCACTTTGTCGATGAACGAAGAGCTCGGCTTCCATGACATCGCGAAATACGCGCTCTACCCAAGCGTCCACTCCATGGCGATTGCCGACGTCACGATCCGCAAAGAGGTTTGGGACTCCTTGTCTCCCGAGCTGCAGGCGACCCTGACGGAAGCCGTCCGCGCCTTTGCCGACGATATGGCAACGACGATGCAACAAAAAGACGAGGAAGCGGCAGAGCGGCTTCGCGGCGAGGGCGTGACCCTCATCAACTGGAGCGACGAGGACAAGCAGAAGTTCCGTAACGCGGCCGTCGATGTTTGGAAGAGCTACGCATCGCAAAGCGACCTCGCCGAACGCGCCCTGCAGAGCCAGCTCGCCTACATGCGCGATATTGGGCTGATCAACAACTGATACCGCCAAACAAGACCGGGCCCGCCTCCAAGCATTATGCGGGGATGGGCCCGGCTCCTTTTCAAGCGCTCCGTAGCCTCGGGAGGTGCGGAATTGAATTACATCAGCCTCTTTAATCGCAAGCTTGGCGAATACGGATCAGCCGCAGCCTACGTCGCCGTCTTTCTGATCACGGTCTACGACGTCGGCATGCGGTATTTCTTTCATTCTCCGACCGTCTGGGGGCTGGAGCTGGTAATCGCCATCGCCGCCGTCCACTACGTGCTCGCCGGCGCTTATGCCCTCGGCGAGGACAAGCATGTGCGGATCGATGTCATCTATAACCAGTTCCCGGCGCGGGTTCGCATGATCCTCGACATCGTGTCCTTCATTCTGACGATCTGCTTCCTCGCAGTCATCATCTACTACGGCAGCAAGCAGGCCATTCCCTCCATTCGCTCCGGTGAAACGTCGGGCGGCGGCTGGAATTCCCACGCCCCGATGGTGATGAAAACGGCGATCCCGGTTGGCGCCACCTTGATGTTGCTGGAGGCGGTGAACCGCCTGAAAATCGCGGTGGGGAGGATCTCACGTGAGTGGTGAGTGGCTGAGCCTCCTGACGCTGGGCGTCTTGCTGCTGCTTCTGGTTACCGGCATACCCCTGGCCTTCGCGACCGGCCTGACGGCGGTCGTGGTGACATTGACGACCTTTGGTCCCAATGCGCTCTACATGATCCCCAGCCGGATGCTGACGCTGATGGGCAACTATGCCCTGATCGCCGTCCCGCTGTTCATCCTGATGGGCTGCCTTCTGGAAAAGGCGGGTGTCGTCGAACGCCTCTTCCACGCGCTTCACGTGTGGTCCGGACGCGTCCGCGGTGGCCTTGCCATCGGCACGCTCCTCACGTCCACGATTCTTGCGGCGATGGTCGGCATCATCGGGGCGGAGATCGTGCTCCTGGGGCTCGTGTGTCTGCCGGCGATGCTCGCCCGCAAATACGACCAGAGGCTTGCGCTGGGTGTCATCTGCAGCGGCGGCTCGCTCGGGACGCTTCTGCCACCAAGTATCGTGCTCATCGTCTACGGGCTGGTCGCTCAGGTCTCGATCGGAGATCTCTTCCTGGCCGCCCTCCTTCCGGGGTTGCTGCTTGCCGCCCTCTATATCGCCTACGTGCTGGTCACCTGTTACATCCATCCCGAGAGAGGGCCTCTGGCCGACCAGGCGGAACTCGACATGCCGCTCCGCGAGAAGCTGGCTCTCGGCAAAGCTCTTATCCTGCCGATCCTTCTGATCGTAGCGGTGCTCGGTTCGCTCTATTCCGGCGTCGCTACACCGACGGAGACGGCCGGCATCGGTGTGCTTGGCGCGCTCATCGTCGTCATCATCAACGGTAAGTTTTCACTATCGATGATCTTCGATGTGCTCAAACAGACCGGCAGCACCGTAGCCATGCTGACCTGGGTGTTCTTCGGGGCCTCCGCGTTGGTCGGTATCTATACCCTGGGCGGGGGAACGTCGTTCCTTCAGGGAATGATCACCGACCTGCCGTTGCCACCGCTTGCGATCGTCGTCGTGATGATGCTCATCCTGATCGTGCTGGGAGCCTTCATCGACTGGATCGGTATTGTGCTTCTGACGATGCCGATCTTCGTTCCTATTATCAAAGACTTCGGGTTGGACCCGGTCTGGTTCGGCATCCTGTTCACGATGAATATGCAGATTTCCTATCTGACGCCGCCGTTCGGGCCAGCCGCGTTTTATCTCAAGGCCGTGGCGCCGGAGGAAATCACGCTTGGAGCGATCTTCAGGTCCGTCGTTCCCTTTATCTTTCTCCAAATTCTTGCTCTCGCCATCGTGCTCACCTTCCCGCAGCTGACACAATGGCTACCGGCGATGGTGCAATAATGGTGGAGGAGATCCGAAACCGGGCCTCTGCGGCCGACACCGAAGCAGGGCCGTCGACGCACAAGGCCATTGGGCAACAACGCTCCCTGAGCCAGCGCATCTACACTCTTCTCAGAACCATGATCGAGAATGGTCGGATCAAGGCCGGCGAGCGGGTGATGGAGACCCAAGTCGCCACTGCATTTGGCGTAAGCCGCTCGCCGGCACGCAAGGCCCTACGAACCCTTCGCGATGACGGGCTGCTCACGGAGATCGACGGGCAGGGATATCAAATCGTCAGCCCCTTTCCGTCGACACGGAAAGGGGAACCGGCGCAGCTCGACCGTCTTCATCTCGAGGCACCACGCCAGTGGGAGCGGATGTACGCGCAGCTTGAAAAGGAAATCGCGATCCGCGTCCTGTTCAGTTCCGTCCGTGTCAACGAGCAGAAGCTGTGCGAACACTTTGGGGTCAGCCGCACGGTCACTCGGGACGTGCTGGCGCGCATGAACGGCGTCGGACTTGTCCAAAAGGACCGCGCCGGTCACTGGTACGCCGCACAGGTGACTCCGGAGCGGGTCGGATATCTCTACGAACTGCGCTGGCTACTCGAACCCAACGCCCTTCTGCTGGCGTATCCTTTCGTGCCGATGCAGCAGATCGAGGCGGCGCACAAGAACGCCGTTGAAGCTCTCAGCAGGTCGCCGATCGCGAGCGCGGAATTCGATCAAGTCGAAGTGGACTTGCACAGCTCCCTTATCTCCCACTGCCCCAATACCGAGATCCTTGGCGCTCTTGAACGGACCCAGTTTCTCTTCGTGCCGACCCGCTATTTGACCGATCCGCTTCTCGCAATTCCGATGGAGCTGATTGAAGCGGCGTTGAAGGAACATCTGCAGATCCTGCAGAATCTGTTGGATCGGGACCCGGAACGCGCGGCCCGGAATCTGTTCGATCATCTCAACGTTGCCCGAAAGCGTTGGATGGAGCGCTTCGAAATCACCGCAAATGCCCGGCGCCCGGAGATGCCGGATTATCTCAACATCCCGTAGGGCATCGACGCCGCTCGCGCTAAATCGAGTCTATTCCGGGGAGTCGCAAAGCAGCACAGGCGTTCGGATGGCTGGGCCGCGACAGCGAAGCTATGACTGACGCAGCACGTCCTGCCTCTCTGCAAGGCGACGATGCCGGGTCAACAGCCCGCAACCCCTTGCCGGTCAGGCTGCACTCCGTACCCGGCCATTAAATGGGCAGGCGCCCGAAACAGGCCGGCCGACAGCGCGAGCGCTGCGAAGAGCGTCGCTGCCGGCCCCGCACCAAAACGACCCAGGAGCAGGCCGAAAATCGGTGCACCGGCAGTCTGTCCGATAGCGATCGTGAGAAAGCCGATCATCAGCCCCGTCGCCGGCCTTTCCGGCAAGGCACGCACGCCCCAGACCAGATAGACCCCGGTGAGCATCACGTAAGCGGCCCCGAAGACTGCACCGCCGACCAGCACGAGGGCGGGCGTCGCCATCGTTGAGCCGAGCACAAGGATGCCGGCCGTCATCAGCGCCAGAAACGCCCAGTGGACGCGGTCCAGCCCGAAGCGGGCGACGAGGCTCCCCGCCCACGCCCCGGCGATCCCACCGACGCCGATGCAGCTCCAGAGAAGGCCCGTTCCGGTCGGCCCCCAGGCCAGCCGCTCGGACACGAGCTGACCGCCGAACGACCACAACGCCGTGCTTGCCGCCCCCATCAGGAAGGCCGCAGCACCAATTCGCAGGGCCGGGTTCATGGGCGCGCCCTCTCGACAAGGATCGCCACCGCCGACCGCGCCGCCGATACGGCGGCTGCGCCCCGGTAGACCGCCGCATGGGTCGCGCCCTCGAAGAGGACGATCACCTGCTCGGCCAGGATCGGGTCGTCGTGCCCGAGGTCCGCAGTGACGATCTCCTGCACCCGGGCGCCGAACGCCGCCTTGTGCGTCGCAACGGCTTCGGCGATCTTGGGGATTTCTCCGCCGGTTTCGGCGCGGGTGCGCAGGAACAGGCAGCCCCGCGCACCCTCAACGCGCACCCACTCTTCCAACGCGGCGAAGAGCGCATCCACGCTGCTCACCTCGATCCGGCGCATGAACCGCCGATCCCGCTCGGTCAGCACCGCAACCATCAGTTCGGCCTTGCTGCCCGCGCGCTTATAGAGCGTCCGGCTCGACATCCCAGCGGCTTCGGTGAGCTGGTCCATACCGGTGGCCATATAGCCGTGGCGGTCGAACAGCCGCCCCGCGACCGTGGTCAGCGTGGTCGTGTCGTCCATAATGAGCCTCGTTCAGCATCCAAGGAGGCAATATCCAAGGAAGCAATGTAAAACGATCGTTTTACATTTCAAGGCGGCTGAACGTGATGAAAGATTGGCTCCCCGTAGCCGCATTTCCCGTTCAAGGCCGCAACCGATGGCGACGCGCGACCAAGACGGCACCAATGCGCTTCGAGCGATGGATTTGCCTAAAGCTCGACGACAGGCGTGAAACCGCCAAAAATCAAACGCTTGCCATCGAAGGGCATCGGGTTCTTTTCCGGATCCATCCGCGGATCGACCTTCGATGGATCCACCATCATCTCTTTCATCTTCGCCATCGCGGCGTCTCGCGTGGCCTTGTCGGGCCATTCGATCCACGAGAAGATGACCGTTTCGTCGTCCTTGGCCTGAACCGCCTTGCGAAAATCGGTGACGTTGCCATCCGGCACATCATCACCCCAGCATTCAAGGATTCGAACAGCGCCGAGATCCATGAACACACCGTTGGCGCTTAACGCATGGTCGATGAATTTCTGCTTGTTGGCGGTTGGAACCGCGATCACGAAACCGTCGATATAGGACATATCCTGTCTCCTCCTGGCCAATCCGGCCGCTGGCATTCGCTCAGCCCTGTCTCGCCACGGCTTCGAGCACGGCAATGTCGATCTTCGTCATGGTCATCATCGCTTCCATCGCGCGCCTGGCCTTGTCGCGGTCGGCACCGGTGGTCAGCTCCATCAGCAGACGCGGCGTGATCTGCCAGGCGTAACCCCAGCGGTCCTTGCACCAGCCGCACGCGCTTTCGCTGCCGCCATTACCGACGATCGCGCCCCAGTAGCGGTCCGTCTCTTCCTGGTTCTCGGTCAGCACCATGAAGCTGATGGCTTCGTTCGGCTTGAAGTGCGGGCCGCCGTTCAGGCCCAGGAAGGGCCGGCCGAGCACGGTGAATTCGACGGTCAGTTCATCGCCTTCCTGGCCGCCGGGATAGTCCGCTGCGGCCGTGTTGTTCCGGTCGACATGGCTGTCGGGAAACGTGGCGGCGTAGAACTCCGCCGCCTTGCTGGCTTCCCCGTAATCAAACCACAGACATGTGACGAGTTCGGTCATATGACGTCTCCCTAGATCTTAGTTGACTGATGCGAACAGGGCCGGGTCCCACCCCATATCCTCCGGCCCGTACTGGGCGATGTCTTGGCGCTGGTCGGCGACGGCCTTGCGATGAGCAGGACGCGCAAAGCAGCGATCGCAAAAGGCCGCCAGGTTCTGAAAATCATCGAGCAGCTCCGTGCCGCCGGCAATTTTGAGGACGGATGACATCATCAGATCGGCGGCCGTAAACATGTCCCCTACCAGATAAGACTGGCTCCCGAGGGCCGCCGAAAGCCGCTCCAGTCGCTGCTTCGCCGTCGCGACCACACCCGGCCGGCGAAGCCGCTTGTGCTCTGGGTCTCTCAAGAAAACGTCGACTTCGGCAAGGTTCATCAGAAACGGTTCGACCGAGTTGAGAGCGGCAACGACCCAACTCCGCACGAGGGCTTGCTGGTCCGCGTCGGCCGGCCAGAGACGCCCTGATCGCTCGGCGACGTCGAGGACGATCGCCCCGCTCTCAAACAAGGTTGGTCGCCCGGTTTCCCGCATGACGGGCACCTGGCCGAAGGGCTGCTCGGCACGATAGAGATCGGCCTCCAGCCCCTTGGGGTCCATCAGATCGACCTCGTAGTCCCACCCCGCTTCGTTGAGCACCCAGCGGACGCGGTGGTCGCGAACCTGGCCGGCGGCGAACGGTGGAACCCATTTGAGCGCCGTTACCGTGATCATGAGGCCTTCTCCTTTCAGATCGACTTGGCCAGGTCTCCGAGCTGATCGGCGGCTTTGCCCCAGCCCTCGTGAAAACCCATCTGTTCGTGTTCTTTTTTGGCGTCTTCGCTCCAGTGACGGGCGTACGCGACATAGCGGGTGCGCCCGTCGCCCATGTCCTCGAAGGTGACTTCGGACGTCATGAACGCCCGCCCCGACGGCTGCCATCCGGGCCGGAACGCGTCGGTGGTCACGAGGCGTTCGTTGGGAACGAATTCGAGGAACACGCCGGACGTGGGAAAGCGCTCGCCATTCGGGCCGTGCATCACGGTGGAGAACGCGCCACCGGGCTTCAGGTCGAGAACGACATCGCTTACCCGCCACGGCTTCGGACAGAACCATTGTTCGAGGAGCTTCGGCTCGGTCCAGCAACGCCAGACCTTGTCACGGGGCGCGTCGAAAACGCGAGTCAAAGTGAGCTGATACGTGTCGTCGGTCATCGGGGCCCCTCCTATTCCGGACATGAAATCCGGGCAGAGGACGAATGGCGGCGTCCGATCCCGACATCCCTGGCCGATTTTTTCTGCCTACCGCGCCTCGACGCCCAATCGATCGAGATGCTCTCGGATGTGCGCCGCTTCAGCCGGCGTATTCGCCAGCGCGACGGCACGGCCGAAGGCCTCGCGCGCCTCGGCCGCGCGTCCGAGTTGTTCAAGCAGCGCGCCCCGCATCCCGTGGAAGTAGAAATAGCCGTCCAGTGCCTCGGCAAGCGGCGCAATCACGTCGAGTGCCGCCCCCGCCCCGTGAAGCTTCGAGACCGCAACGGCTCGGTTGAGCGTTACGATGGGGGACGGCGCATGCTGTTGGAGCGCCTGATAGAGCGCGTCGATCTCCGCCCAGTCGGTGTCTTCGGGGCGGGAGACACGGGCATGGAGCGCGGCGATCGCCGCCTGGATCTGATAGGGCCCGGGCCGGCGGTGCAGGATCGCCTTGTCGATCATCACGAGCGCCTCGGCGATCATCGTCCGGTTCCAGCGCGTCCGGTCCTGGTCTTCGAGCAGGATCGGGACTCCCGCGTCGTCGAAGCGGGCCGAGCAGCGCGAATGCTGGAGCAGCATCAGCGCCAAAAGCCCCATCATTTCCGGCTCGGCAGGAAACATCCGAAGCAGAAGCCGCGCCAATCGGATCGCCTCGCCGCACAGGTTTGCGCGTTCGCTGGCGGGATCGGCGTCGGTGTAGCCTTCGTTGAACACCAGATAGACCATGGCCGCGACCGCGGCGAAGCGCTCCGCGCGCTCCACTGGCCCCGGCGCTTCGAACGGGATGTCGGCCCTGGCAATGCGCGCCTTCGCGCGTGTGATCCGCTGCTCCATAGCGCGCTCGCCCACCAGAAACGCACGCGCGATGTCGGACACCGACAGTCCGCACACAACACGCAGAGCAAGCGCGATCTGCTGCGTCGCCGGCAGCTCGGGGTGGCAACAAACGAATAGGAGCCGCAGCACGTCATCCCGGTAGTCGGCGGAATCGAGCCGGTCCGCCAGCTCCGGCTCGGGATCTTCGCGGCTGGAGATCGCCGCCTCAGGCGGCAGTTCGCTCAATCGTCCTTGCCGGCGCACATGATCGAGCGCGGCGTTGCGGCCGACCATGATCAGCCAGCCTTCCGTGTCGCGAGGCGGGCCGTTCTTCGGCCAGGACTTCAAAGCCCGCAGACAGGCCTCCTGAAAGGCTTCTTCGGCGAGGTCCAGGTCGCGGAAATAGCGCAGAAGCGCCGCCACCGCGCGCGGACGCGCCCCGACCAGCCTCGCCTCGATCCAATCGGGTTCAGGAGCCTGCACCATCGTCGATCGCCGCACCGTCGGGATAAAACAGCATCACCGGCCGGATCTCGTAGGCACCGCCAGGATTGGCCTCCGCCAGATCGCGCGCGATCGCATGGGCCTGGTCCAGACCGTCCACATCCACCACGTAGAAGCCCAGCAACTGCTCCTTCGTTTCCGCATATGGCCCGTCGATGATCAGCTTCTCGTCCTTGCGAAAGGTCGTCGCGGCGCTGGTCGGCATCAATCGCGCCACCGGCCGCATGTGCCGGGCCCATTTGCGATGCACGTCATTGAGCCGCGCCATCACCACCGCGTCCTCCTCCTCCGTCCAGGCCGAGGTGACCGCTTCGTCGTGGTAGCAGAGCAGGGTGTAGAGCATTTTCGGCATCTCCATGGATCAAGGACGTTTGCGCCCGCCGTGTTCCGACACGAGCGCCAAATCTTTTCCCTCGCTCGGCTCGGCGACGAGAGATTCAAAACCGACTCCCGTGGAATCGATCCGAACCGCAACATTTTCGGGTGGCGAAACAGCGACGACGAGCGGGCCTGTCCCCAAGGAACGATCCGAAACGTTCACAATGCGCGCTCGAGGCGTCGTAGCAGGATCATGACGGAGCCGGTGTAGAAGAAAGCAATCGTTGCTTCCGGATCTTATCAGAGCCGGCGGTGCCGGCTGCTGTCCGCGGCCAGGATGAGTGTTGCCGGAGCCTGAGACGGGCCACGTCGTGCGAGACTGTCGGCTGCTTCTGCTTGCAGGCGGACGGCGCGCAATGCGATGTAGCCCTGGAGCTCGGACCGTTAGACCTTTCTTCTGAACCCGTATCGCATGACGCGCGAAGACGACGATCCGGATCTTCCGGTGCGCTTCTCGGAGGTAATGGTGCCCGCCGAAATCTTGCCGCCCCTCGCGGAGATCGGAGCCATCGACAGTTGCGGGAGGGAACCCTGAAGTCGGAGATCTCCCCGGCCGAGGCGCGTCGGATCGCGCTCACCGCCCAAGGCTTCAATGCGCGGGATCGCGAAACGGCCGTCACACCCATGCGGCTGCGCCGTGCGATCGCGCGTCTCGGGCTCCTCCAGATCGACAGTGTCAACGTTCTGGTTCGCGCGCACTATCTTCCGCTTTTCTCGCGGCTCGGCCGCTATGATCGAACACTGCTCGACCAGATCACGGTGCAGCGACCCCGGCGCTTCTTCGAATATTGGGGCCACGAAGCGTCGCTGCTGTCGATCGACCACCAGCCACTGCTGCGCTGGCGGATGGCGCGTGCCCGACGGGGCGAGGGTGTCTGGCGACGTCTTCAACCGTTTGCGGCGGAGCGGCGCGCTGAAGCCGACGCGGTGCTGGAGCGCATAGCCACAGAAGGACCGCTCGCCGCCTCCCAGCTGGGCGAGCCGACCGCGCGCAAAGGCATGTGGGTCTGGAGCGACGCCAAGCATGCGCTCGAATGGCTGTTCTGGGCGGGGCTTGTCGCGGCGACCCATCGAGGTGGAACCTTCGAGCGCGTATACGATCTGCCGGAGCGCGCGCTGCCTCGCTCCATACTCGAAGCACCAACACCCTCCGGCGTTGACGCTCGCCGGGAGCTGCTCGCACGCGCCGCGCAGTCGCTCGGTGTCGCGACCGCAGCCGACCTGCGTGACTATTACCGTATCCCGGCGGCAGATGTGGCCGAGCCGATCGAACAGCTCATCGAGGAGGGCACGATCACCCCGGTGAGGGTCCGCGGATGGCGGCAGCAGGCTTATCTTCACCGCGAGGCCCGGGCGGGACGGGGCCTTGCAGGCGCCGCGCTCCTGTCCCCTTTCGATCCACTCGTCTGGCGCCGCGAGCGCACCGAGCGACTGTTCGGGTTTCGCTACCGCCTCGAGATCTATACGCCCGCCGACAAACGTCAGCACGGTTATTACGTGCTCCCTTTCCTGCTCGACGGCACGCTCGTCGCGCGGGTCGACCTGAAGGCGGACCGCCAAGCCGGTGCGTTGGTCGTTCAAAATGCGAGCTTCGAAGCGCATGCGCCGCGACATACGGCCGAAGTCCTCCTGGAAGAGCTGCATTTGATGGCGGCCTGGCTGGGGCTGTCGCGCCTTGACACCGCGTCGAGCGAAAGACTTGGCGCTGCCTCGCTCGACTCCAACGCCGATCCGGAAAGCGCGGCAGGCAAGGCTGCGGCGTATGAAGACATTCTCGATCCGGACGGCCAGTGAACCCCAGGCGACCGAATTTCCGCCGACCCAGCCCCATACCGACCGATTAGTAGAGAACTCAGACGCTCAAAAGCGATTGCACGCCGCCCGAAAGCCAAGAGCGCTTGGGCACACTCCCGAAGGCCGACCACGTTGCATGAACCGGGTGGGTCCGAACATCGCTCGAAACACAGAAGTGAACCCAAGGCTCGGAACGATACGGGGGTCGCACCGGTTAAGTCGTCAAGACGATATCGTCGAAGGGGCATTTCGTGACCGCGCTTGCTGGCGCCACCATCGCTGGAACAGCTGCCGCCCTCGTCGCTCTGGCCGTCTTTCTGATTGGCCGGAAGGCGGCCCATGTGCCCACCACCGATCCGCAAAAGGTTCCTCTCCTGGGCGGCGGCGCGCCTGAGACCCACGCCTGGCAGCGCTATCACGTCCGCTACTACTCCATGACCCTTCTCTTCATCGCCTTCGAGATGGAGATGATGTTCATGTACCCATGGGCCGTCGTTTTCGTGAAGGAAGGCGCGAAGGCGATGGTCGAGATGGGGATGTTTCTCGCCATCCTCTCGATCGGCATCCTCTACGGCTGGCGCGAGGGCATCTTCAAATGGCAGTAGCTGCCCTTCGCCGCCTCGCGCTTCGCGGGCCGGTACCGGTCCATGCCGCCATTGGCACTGACGCCTTGGCGGCAGTCGACGATCTCTCGCTCGATCCCCGTATTTCGGTTCAACAGAGCCCGCGCCACGCAGCCATCCTGCTCGTCGCCGGCCCCTTGCGCGACGAAGATCGCAGCGACCTGTGCCGGCTACACGACCAACTGCCGCATCCCCGAGCGACCGTATTCTGGCGGACAGACCCTGCGATTCAGATTGCGGACCCGCCAGTTGTGTCGGTCGAAGACGACGCGGCGGCGACGATCGCCAGCGTGTATCGCAGCCTTATCGAGGAAGGGCGTCCGAGCGAGCCGGATCTTCAACCCGACACGCCACCCAACCCGTGGCGCGGCAAGGGCGACCACGGCCAGGGTGGAGAAGGCATGATGGGCGGCACACCCTACGGCCGGCCCATGGCGATGACCGGCGACGACCTAAGGGATGGACTTCAGCTCGATCCCTATACGGCAGAGTTCGGACCGTTCCTCCCGGTCTTCCCGCCCGGCCTGAAGCTTCGCATCACGCTACAGGGCGACGTCATCCAGTTTGCCAAGGTGTTGCGCCCGCCGCTGCCGCAGGAAGAACAGTCTGGCCCTTCCGCCGCTTTGCGGCGGATTGCACGGCAACTCCGGCTGCTCGGCCTGACGGGGCAAGCCGCCAGGGCGCTGAGGCTGGCGTCCGTCGGCGACGGCAAAGCCGCCGGTGTCCGCCGCCTGCGCCGTCTGGTCAAATGGTCCGGCTCCGGACAAGCGATCCCGCCCGGGCTCGGCCGGGTCGGTGGCGCAGACGTTCGGGACCGGCTTGCGGCCTGGTGGGAAGTGGCTTCCGGCGAGACCGCCGAAGCGCGAGCGCCAGATAGAACACTCGTGGATCTGTTGCCGGGCCTGGAGTGGAGCGAGGCGATGCTCGTCCTCAACAGCTTCGATATCGCCACGCTTACGGGGATGTGCCCGATCGAGAAACGGGAGGACAAAGCCCACTCCGAGGAGGAGAAAGACGCGCCGGAGCCCCACGACCACGACGGGCACCAAGACCAGATGCGTGGAGCGGCGTGATGCAGGCCGTCGCGATCCTTTCCGTTCTCCTCCTGCTCCTCTTCGGTGCTTGGCTTGCCGCCATCCTCGACCGCGCCGGGAATGCCCTCGTCGCCGGAGATCGCGTTCGCACGGCTGCGGTTCGCCCGCTGCACGACCTCGCCGCCCATCTGAGCCGGCAGACCACCACGACGGAAGCGCCCGACCGCCTCAACTGGCGCCTCGCCCCCGTGGCCTATCTGGCGCTCGCCGCGCTGGGCCTGAGCGTGGTTCCCCTCGCGCCCGGTGTTGTCGCCGCAGATTTCGATGCCGGCATCGTACTTTGGGGCGCCTGCGAGGCGCTGACGGTCGTGGTCGTCTTCCTGCACGGCTGGTCCGCCAACTCGGAATTCCCGCTCATCGGCGGCTACCGCTACGTGGCGATCGGCCTGCCGGTAATGCTGATCAGCATGTTCGTCCTTATCGCCGCTGCCCTCCCGGCGGAATCGCTCTCTGTCGCCGCGATCGTCGAGTCCCAGCGCGAGATCTGGAATGTGGTGCGCCAGCCGATCGGCCTGCCGTTGTTCCTGCTGCTGGGCCTGTCGCTCACGCTGCGGGGACCCTTCGACTACGCCGATTCCGACGACCTTATCGGCGGCACGCGCGCCGAAGCCTCGGGTGCTCAGCTCGCCGCGTGGCAGTTCGCGCGCCTCGCCATGCTCGCCTCGGTCTCGGTGATGGCGAGCGCGGTCTTTCTCGGCGGCTATCTCGGGCCGGTTCTACCGGGGGCCCTCTGGCTGATCCTCAAATCGGGTGTCGTCCTCGCCGTCCTGATCGCGGCCGGGCATCTGCTTGCACGCATGCCGCCTTCCCGGATGATGACCTTCATCTGGACGGTGCTTTTGCCGCTGTCCTTCCTGGACCTCGTCCTCGTCGGCGCGGAGCTTCTGATATGGGGCTGATCGACGACGCTGCTTTCCTGCTGCTTTCGACCGTGGCGATCCTGTCCGGCTGGCGGGTCTTCGCCACCGATTCCATGGTGCGCGCGTCCTTCCTCCTGATGATGTCGTTCATCGCGGTCGGGCTGATCATGCTGCTCCTGGCGGCGCCCTATATCGGGCTCGCCACGGTGTTCATGATGGCCGTCGAAATGATGGTCATGGCCCTGTTCATGGTCATGTTCATGATGAACCCGGCCGGCCTCAACCCGATGATGATGGTGCACCAGCACCAGCTCGCAATCGGCGCTGGCGTCTTCGCCTTCGTCGGCCTGACGGCGGCGGTCCTGTTCACCGACCTGCCAGACGATCGCGTCGATCCGGGCGCGCCTGTCGTCCACGACCTCGGCGTCGAGCTTCTCGGCAACTCCATGCTGATCTTCGAGACCGCCGGCGTGACGCTGCTCGCCACCATGGTCGGCGCCGTCGTCCTGTCGAGCCGGTCGGGACGCTTCGGCGCGGCAGACGAGGGCTCGCGGCCGCCGGGGCTGGAGGTCGGCGGGGAGCCTGCAGGCCGGCAGCCCGTGCAGGGTGGCGGCGGCCACCATCATCACCACTGAGCCGGGAGGCGCCAGGATGACACTAACCACTGTCCTGATCGTCGCTGCCGCGCTGATCGGCATCGGCCTCTACGGCGCGCTTTCGCAGCAGTCCTTCGTGATGCTGATGATGGGGCTCGAGTTGATGCTGAACGGAACGCTGCTGGCCGCCATCGGCTTCTGGTCCTACGGCCTCGGCGGTGCGCCGGAGGGCCAGCTCATGGCCATCATCGTCATGGCGGTCATGGCCGTTGATATGGCGGTCGGGTTCGCCCTCATCGTCGCCGTCTATCGAAAGCGGCAGGCCGACGTGACGGAAAGCCTGACGACACTGAAAAACTGATGCTGTTCCTGCTCGCCATAGCCCCTGCCCTCGGAGCCGCCATCACGTTCGCCAGCGACATGCGGACGCGGTTCGGGCTCGCCACGGTTTCGAGTGGCACGACCGGCGTGACGCTAGCCGTGGCCATCGTCGCCGCCGGTTTCGGCTGGACCGGCGCGATCGGTTGGAGCGACCAGCTCCGCCTCACCGCTGCGCTGACGCCGATGGCGGCGACCATGGCGATCCTGGTGCCTTTGATTGCGCTGCCGGTGCTGCTTTATGCCGCCGGCCATGAGAGCGAACGCGGCCTGAAGCGACTGATTGTGCTCCTGCTGCTCTTCGTCGGCGGCATGGAACTCCTCGTCGTCGCTGCGGACCTCCTGACGCTTCTGATCGGTTGGGAGATCGTCGGCGCCTGCTCGTGGGCGTTAATCGGTCACGACTGGCGCGATCCGGACAATCCGCGCGGCGGGCTCTACGCCTTCGTCACCACGCGGTTCGGCGATCTCGGCCTGTTCCTCGCCGCCATGGCTGCCTTCGCGGGCGCCGGCTCCTTCGCTTACGCCGATCTCGCAGGACTGCCCTCCCCAATGATCGAGATGGTCGCATTCGGCATCCTGGTTTCGGCGGCTGCGAAGTCCGGACAGGTGCCTTTTTCACCTTGGCTGTTTCGCGCCATGGCAGGCCCCACCTCCGTTTCCGCGCTCCTTCACGCCGCAACCATGGTCGCAGCCGGCGCCTATGTGCTGATCCGGCTGCACCCGGTGCTCCACCAGGAGCCGGCATTCGCGCCGGCCGCGATTGGCATCGGCCTCGTCACGGCCCTTGCCGGCGGCCTCGTCGCCGCGCTCCAGCCGCATGCCAAGAAGCTGCTCGCCGCTTCCACCTCCGCTCACTACGGCCTGATGTTCGTGGCGGTGGGCGCCGGTTATCCGCTGGTCGCGCTCCTTCATCTCGTTGCCCACGCTGGCTTCAAGGCGCTGCTGTTCCTCGCGGCGGGAATCGCCGGCGAAAAGGCCGGCACCTACGAGCTCGATCGCATGGGTTTCGGCCGGGCGTTGCCCTCCGTTGCCGCCCTGAGCGCGCTGGGCGCTCTGACGCTCGGCGGTGTTCCGCCGCTTGCCGGCGCTTGGACCAAGGAGGAGATCGTCGCCGTAGCCGGTCATCGCGGCCTGTGGCTCGCCGCAGGGGTCATGCTGGCCGGCGGCCTCAGCGCCGCCTACGCCGCGCGCTTCCAGTTGATGGCCTTCGGCAGGCGGGAGGCCGCTGGCGGCAGTGGACCGGGCCGCCTCGAATATTGTGGCGTCGGCCTTCTCGCCGGTTTTTCGCTGCTGCTTTCGGCCCTTTGGTATCCAGCGATCCACGACGCCGTCGCGACCGCCTTCGGCGCCGAGATTCCCTCCTCGACGCTCGCCGAACTCATCGCTTCGCTGGCCCTGGTGGCGCTCGGTCTGCTTGCCGGCGCCAGTCTTGCGCGCACGGCCCCCGCACTCGGAAAGGTCGGCACCGGTGCGGCTCTATCGGACTGGCTCGGTCTACCCAGCGCGATCCGGCTCGGTATCACCCGGCCGTTTTCTCGCCTCGCAACAAGCGCGGCATGGTTCGACGACGCCGTGTTCGATGCCGTTCCCCGGCTCGTCGCGGCGACCGGTAAGGGTATCGCGTCTCACGCGTCGCTCTCCGATACCTTCGTCGTCGACCGGGGCGTTCGTCTGGCGGCCGCCTTCGGTGTTTGGTTGGCCCGTCTGGGAGACACCGTCGGTGAGTTCGTCACGGACGGTCTACCGCGCGGCACGGCCGGGATTGTCGGGTTCGGCGGCGCAGAGGCACGCCAGCTCCAAACCGGACTGACACACCAATATTACGCGCTCCTCGGCGGAGGCGCGGCCCTTCTCGTCGTCGTTCTGATCATCGTGGCCTGACAGATGCTGACGCTTTCGATCCTCATCCCCATCGCCGGTGCGCTGGTCCTGGCTATCTCGCCGAAACTCGCCGAGGCGCAGGCCCGCTTTGCGGCGATCATCGTCTCCGCCGTCCCGCTGCTGCTGCTGGTCATTGTCTGGATCGGGTTCGATACGAGCCCGAGCGCACCCGCGTTTCAGTCGGTTGCAGAGGCGCCCTGGATTCCCACGCTCGGGGTCGCCTGGCGGGTTGGTGTCGACGGCATCGCGCTCGCCCTGTCGTTGATGACGGCGCTCCTCTTCATCGCAGCCGTCACCTGGCCCGCGGATACGATGGGGCGGACACGCCAATACTACGCCTGGTTCCTGTTCCTCGAAGGGGTGTCGCTCGGCCTTTTCCTGACGCTGGATCTCCTGATCTTCTACGTCTTCTTCGACTTGAGCCTCGTCGGTATGTACTTCCTGATCGGTCGCTGGGGCCACGGCGACGCCAAGGCGGCGGCGCTGAAATTCTTCGTCTACACGCTCGCCGGTTCGCTCGCGATCCTGCTCGCCATCATCGCGCTGGCGCTGTCGCACGATCCCCTGACTTTCGACATGCGCACGCTGATCGCCGACCAGCCGCTTTCAGCCGGGGCGGGCGCAAGTCTGGTGCTTCTCGGCTTCCTCCTGGGCTTCGCGATCAAGACACCACTCGTGCCCTTCCACACCTGGCTGCCGCCGGCCCATGTCGACGCACCGGGACCTGCCTCGGCGATCCTGGCGGGCGTACTATTGAAGATGGGGACCTACGGGATCGTGCGGATTCCGATGTCGATGATGTCGGAAACCTTCGCCCGCTGGGCACTGCCGATCGGCATCCTTGCTCTGGTCTCGATCCTGTGGGGCGCTCTCGTCGCCTTCGCGCAGAAGAACCTGAAACGCCGGATTGCCTACACCTCAGTCAATCACATGGGCTACACGGTGCTCGGCATCGCCGCAGCCGGCGCGTTCACGGCCAAAGGCAGCACCGCAGCACGCGACCTGGCGCTGACGGGCGCCGTGACCGAGATGGTCGCCCACGGCCTCATCACCGGCTCGCTTTTCCTGATCGCCGGTGCCTTCTGGCAGCGCGCGCAATCCTACGATCTCGACAACTATGGCGGCTTGGCTCGGATCGCGCCGAAGCTGACCGCAGCCACCGTCCTTGCCACCTTTGCGAGCTTCGGCCTGCCGGCGCTTGCGGGCTTCGTCGCCGAATTCCAAATCTTCACCGGCACCTTCGCCGTCTATCCGTGGCTGGCCGCACTCGGCCTGCTCGGGATCCTGATCACGGCGGCGTTGTTCCTGGTCATGGTGCAAAGCCTGTTCTTCGGTGATCTGCCGCCTCAGCGCGCCCATTTCCCGGACCTGCGCGGACCGGAAATATGGGTTGTCTCGGTGCTCCTCTTTCTGGTCGTACTGATCGGCATCTGGCCCGCGTGGCTCCTGGACCTGATCGGAGCCGGCACCCGCGCCTTAATCGAAGGCGGATGAGATGCCCCTCGGCGACATCCTTCCGGAAATCGCAGTCCTGTTGACCGCCGTTGCGGTGCTGCTGGCGGCGACCTTCCTGCCACGCGACCGGCAGGCATGGTGCGCCTGGCTGGCGCTCGTCGGCATCGCCGTCTCCCTCCTACTCTGCACCATGCAGGTTGGCTCAAGTAGGCTCACATTCTCCGGCGTATGGGCGCTCGACGGAGCGAGCACCTGGGCTCGACTGATGATCCTTGCCACGACCGCCGTCGCTCTCGGCCTTTCGCCCGACTGGGTGAAGACCGACCGGCGCCATGGCGAGTTTTACGCCGTGCTTTTGTTCTCCTGTCTCGGCGCAATGGCGCTCGCCGGGGCCTCAGACCTGATGCAAGTTGTGATGGGCGCGCTTCTGTCCTCCGTCACCGGCTATACGCTCGCCGCCTATCACCGCGACTGGGGCACCTCGGTCGAGGCCGGGATGAAATATTTCCTCGTCGGCGCGCTGGCCAACACGGTCATGGTCACCGGTGTCGTCTTGATGCTGGGGATGGCGGGCACAACCGACTTCGCCAAGATGGAAACCGCCTTGGGCGCAGGCGCGAGCGCGCCGCTCCTGATGCTTGGCTTCGGCCTCGTCGTGGTGGGCCTCGCCTTCAAGCTCGGCGCCGTGCCCGCCCATGCCTGGATGCCCGACGTGGCCGAGGCCGCACCGGTGCCGGCGGCCGCCTTCCTCACGGTCGCACCGAAAATCGGCGCGGCGATCGCACTTGCGCGCCTTGTCGACCTGTTCCCAACGGACGCCTTCGCCATTCGACCGGTGATCGCCGTCCTCTCGGTGCTGACGATGACCCTCGGCAACCTTGCCGCCCTCTGGCAGGATGATGTCCGTCGGCTGATCGGCTGGTCCTCTGTCTCGCAATCGGGCTACGCGCTGATGGCGGTCACGGTCGTGGGTCTGACCGAACAAGCCATCCCGGCGCTCCTGTTCTTTCTGCTCGGATATGCGGCGGCGAACCTGGCCGCTTTCGCTGTCGTCGGCCATTTGCGCGGGCGTACCGACCGGCGCGATTATGCCGGCCTCGCCGCAACGCGCCCGGTGGCAGCCACCATCCTGGTCCTGAGTTTTCTCTCGCTCGTCGGTATCCCGCCGCTCGCCGGCTTCGTCGGCAAGCTCGAACTCTTCGTGGCCACGATCGAGGGCGGTTATGCCTGGCTCGCCATCGTGGCGATCGCGAACACCGTCGCCTCGCTCTTCTACTATCTCAGAGTGATCGGTCCCCTCTCCTTCGGGAAGGCAGAGGGCTCGCAGCCTCAGATCCTCGGCAGGTGGTCCTCCGCCTGCATGACGATCGGCGGAGCTTCGATCGTCGTTCTCGGCCTTGCCGCAGGCACCCTTCTCGCGCTGTTTCAGACAGCATCTTTGCTACCCGTGACCGCGTCCTAGACTCCTTATTTGCCGCGTTTCCGCACAGCGAACGAGGCGAACCAGGCCCGCCTCTCGCTCGATCGCGCGACACGAGTGAGACGAGACACTCTCAAATAGGCTGTTGACCTTCCCGTTGGTGGAAGCTGCATTCGTATCGTTGGATAACTCTTCCAACATCGGTGACGAGGCCCCAGCCTCTTCTGGGGCCGACGCTCACCTCCGGAACATGTACATGACAGATCTGACCCGTCGCGGTTTTACGTCTCTCCTGGCCGGCGGACTGACCGCCGCCGTCCTGCCCAAGCCCGTGTTCGCCGCGACGAGCGTGGATCTGGCGGCCCGGCCGGGCAAGGCGCGGCTCGTTCCCGACGGATATCCGGAAACGGCGATCTGGGGGTTCGATGGACAGGTCCCGGGGCCGATCATCCGGGTGCGCCAGGGCGAGCCGGTCTCCCGCCGCTTCCTCAACCGGCTCTCTCAGCCGTCTACGGTACATTGGCATGGCGTGCGCATCGACAACGCGATGGACGGCGTGCCGGATCTGACTCAAAGCCCAGTCGCGGCGGGTGACGCATTCCACTATGACTTCCGAGTTCCCGATGCCGGGACCTACTGGTACCACCCCCACACGCGCAGCTATGAGCAAATGGCCCGTGGCCTCTACGGTGCGTTGATCGTGGAAGAGCCGCAAGGCGCGCCGGAGGTCGACCGCGACGAGGTTCTCCTGATCGACGACTGGCGGCTCACCGAAACCGCGCAGATCGCCGACGGTTTCGACAACATCCACGACTGGGCCCACGCCGGCCGGATCGGCAACTGGATCACGGTGAACGGCGACGGACGCTGGCGCACGACCGTCTCCCGCAATACCCGGCTGCGTCTCAGGCTCGTGAACGTGGCGAACGCGCGGATCTTCGCGCTCGCGACGCGGGGGCTCGAAGGCTGGGTCGTCGCGCTCGACGGCATGCCGCTCGATGCCCCGCAACCGCTCGACAGCCTCGTTCTGGCGCCCGCTCAGCGCGCCGATCTGATCGTCGACGTGACGGCGGAAGACGGCAAAGAGGCCGCCCTCGTCAGCCGGGACAGGGACGGCGCCTTCAAGATCGCGACTTTTGCCGTCGACGGCGAGGCGAGAGCAGAGCGACTGGCTACTCCTAAGGCGCTGCCCGCCAACCCCGTGGCGGCGTTCGGTGCGCTGTCGTCGGCACGAAAGGCCGACCTCCTGATGGAGGGCGGAGCCATGGGCGGCATGCGTGGCGCCATGATGGGCGGGCGGATGATGGGCATCCAGCAAATGGCGCAGGCCGGCAAGATCTGGGCGTTCAATGGCATGGCCGACTTGCCCCGCGAGCCGCTCATTGCGGCCGATCGCGGCGAGACGATCCGGATTGCGATCACCAACGACACGGCCTGGCCTCACGCCATGCACCTGCATGGCCATCACTTCCGCCAGGTGATGTCGGGCGGATCACTCGGGCCGCTGCGCGATACCCTGCTTATGGAGCGCGGCGACAAGGCGGAAATCGCCTTCGTGGCGGACAACCCGGGCGACTGGCTGCTCCATTGCCACATGCTGGAGCACGCAGCCGGCGGTATGATGACCTGGATCCGGGTTGCCTGACTCAGTCTGCGATCCGGCAACCGGGAGCGGTCGAAGAAGACGAAGGCTCTCGCGCTCGATGCCGAGACCGTGATCGTCGTCCACCCCTGGCAATCTTGACAGTTTGTCACCGCAGTCGCAGAGCAGCGCCATGATCCGTCGAATGGCAACCTGCCTGGTCCTTCTCCTGGCGCTCCTTCTCGGAGGCGGCGGGACCGCATCGTTCGCCAGTGCGCACGCCTCGACAGGACCTGACGTCACCTCGACGTTCGGAGATCTGCCGACGTCTCGGATCAGACCGCACCAGACCCTCGCATCCCTCGGCAAGACCTGCGACCGGACCGTCTGCTCAACCGTTACGCAGCGCAACAGACACTGTCTCGGCTCAAGCGTTCCCTGTTCCGGATTGGCAATCGCCACCCTCGTCCACTCGTCCCGCTCTCTGAGCGGTAGCGAAGAGGTTCCGGTGTACGCCGTGGATTCCACGCGGCCTGGAACATCGGGACGGGTCGATGTCCCTCCGCCGCGCTGAGTTCCTGAGGGCGCGTCCGCGCGCACATCTCAGACCAGCGCAAAGGAGAGACAATCATGACATCGTGCACACAGCGCGCCATCGGCGCAGCTTACGCATTCGTTCGTAGCCCATCGAGCGACTTTACCGCCCCGGTTCGGGTGGTGCGCGCATGAAGATCAGCAGACGAACCCTGCTCGTCGGCGGCGGGGCAGCCCTTCTCGGCGGGTGCACCACGACCGCAACGCCGGACCCGCAGACGACGCGCGAACCGCCGATCCCCGCCTACTACAAGACAATCTACGGGCCGCTTCCGAACGAACGTTTCCCGATCCCGGCCGTCGATCTAAGCCAAGTCGACCCCAAATTCTGGCGACGCGAAGTCGACGACCCGACCGGCGAACGACCGGGCACCATCGTGGTCGATACCGCAAGCAACTATCTCTACTGGACCATGGAGAACGGACGAGCCATGCGCTACGGCGTCGGTCTCGGCCGCCAAGGGTTCGGGTGGAACGGTGAGGCCCGTATCCCCTTCAAGCGGGAGTGGCCGACGTGGACCCCGCCTGCGGAAATGATCGAACGGGATCCGGAACTTGAGAAATATCGCGGCGGAATGGAGCCGGGCCTCGGCAATCCGCTGGGCGCCCGCGCTCTCTACCTGTTCGAGGGCAAGGTCGATACGCTCTACCGGCTACATGGGACGCAAGAAGCCTATTCGATCGGTCGCGCGGTCTCGTCCGGCTGTGTCCGCTTGCTGAACCAGGACATCATCGATCTCTACAACCGCGTACCGAACGGAACCCGTGTCATCGTGCGGCCACCCAATGCCCCCATTGTCGCATAGGCTCGTTCCCGCGTTTCATTGTACGTGAGAATGCGGCCCAAGTCTTGGTTTTGGCGCGTTTCCGACCGGCGAGGCGATTTTCCTCTTCTCCTGGAAACGCTCTGGGGCGGCCCATACCGGAGCTGGCGGAGCGGAAACAATACCCGTGCCGCCGTCCGTGCCCTTTGACAGGCCGAGCGCCAAAACCATGCCACTTTTTAGATTAGTGTTATCTAAAATTCGCTTTCACCCCGGCGAGGTCGTCCCGATGAGCTACTATTTCGCGAAGACGCTCGACGCAGACAATTTCGATGCGGCGGTGGCAGAAGTGATCGCTGCGCTGAAAGCAGAAGGGTTCGGCGTGCTGACCGACATCGATGTCCGCAGTACGATGAAGGAGAAGCTGGGGGCGGATTTTCGAAACTACCGCATCCTCGGCGCCTGCAACCCTCCGCTCGCCCACGAAGCGCTTCAGGCGGAAGACAAAATCGGCACGATGCTTCCGTGCAATGTCATCGTACAGGAAACGGGAGACCACCAGGTCGAGGTCGCCGCCATCGATCCGGTAGCCTCGATGCAGGCCGTTGGCAACGACAAGCTAGACGACATCGCACAGACGGTGCGGCAGAAGCTGCATGCGGTTGTGGATCGCCTCTAATGGCTTTCTCGCCATCACGCCTGCGCGGATCGCGGTCAAAAACCGGTAGATGCTCGTCGGCACAAGGTGACGGGCCAACGCGGCTCCGGCAAGGCCCGCGTCTGCAGCGTGAATGCGCGCGACCGGTCCTTCGGCGTTTTGTGGCCGTGCTCGGCCTGATCTTTTTGACGGCGATGCTCACTGGCCCCTTCGAGGCAGAGGCTTCGGCGACGATCGTGGTCTGCCAGCCGCTCGCGCCAGCAAGCGAGACGCATGCGAATGCCGATTGCCATCCCCGCAGCAGACTTCGCTGCTGCTGTCCGGGGCATGTGGGCCACGCCGGCTGCGCTCTGTTTCTGCCGACCGACCTATCCCTCCAGCTCGACAATCCGGACGGTCGTTGTCGCGCACTGCAATCCGCCGTCGTCTGGAGCGACAGGATTCCCGTTCCGGAGGCCCCGCCCCCGCGAACGCTCTGAGAGATCGGCGACGTCGGCCAGAACCGGCGTCGATTTCCCGCTTTGGAAATTCGAATTGAATCTCAGACAGGAAACGTGACGACATGAAACTTTCGACACTCACGCTCACCGTCGCGGCGCTTGCGGCCAGCTTCTCCTTCGCCCATGCCCAGCAGGGATCCATGATGAACCGTCAGGGGATGGGCATGATGCAGGGTCAGTCCAGCGGTGACGACGCCCGACCCGGCGACGGCCAATCCTACCGCTATGGGCCACACGGCAGGATGCCATGGGCTGGCCGCGGCATGGGGCCATGGATGATGAACGACGATTACGATGGGCCGAACATGATGCGGCACCGCTGGGGCCCTCAAATGATGGGCCCGGGCATGATGATGGGTGGCGGCATGACGCGGCCCACCATGATGATCATCATGCTGGACACCAACGGCGACGGTAAGCTCTCGCTTGAGGAATTTCAGGCCGTCCATACGAGAATGTTCAACTATCTCGACAAAAACGGCGATGGCCAACTTGAGATGGACGAGATCGGTCCACGTCGGCTCCAAGACGACGACGAATAGATCTGTCGTTTAGAGCGTTTCCGGGCCAAGCGAAACCTGGTTGGCCGCTCGGAAATGCGTTGAAACGAGAACTTGGACCCGCTCCGTGACTCCGACAAAAGCGGAGTGGGTCTAGACATGCGATGAGACGGACGGACACGTCCGCTTCGTCGGTTCGACGATCCGGTGAGGGCGAAGGAGCCCGACAATGTACGACATGATGGGCGAGAACGGCGGCTGGATGTGGGGTGGATCGATGTGGGGCGGTGGCCTCGTGTGGATCTTGATCCTCATCCTGCTCGTTCTGGCAATCGCAGCCCTGGTCAAATATCTGAAGAACTGAGGCCATACCAAACCACAGAGCTGGGCGGCGGCAACACCGTCGCCCAGCTTCGCCGCGGGTCGACTGTGTTGCCGAAGTCATTCTGATCTGAAACCGTCTGTCGGATCGTCAATCCGCAACAGATTTTCCGTTTCCGACAACACTTCAGGTCTGAGCGTCGGCACCAGCATCTGTTCGACATAGGCGCGGAACAGCCGTTGATCGGGCTGTCGAAGACGCAAGGGGCGGTGAGCCCGTCGCAGCGCAACGCCGCGAGGAACGTCATGGTACGCCAGTGGCCGTGCGGGGCAAACGCCCGCAAGCGCTCGCCCTTCGCCGCCCCGCCATAGCGCGGCGCCATGTTGGTCTTGATCCAGGTCTCGTCGAGGAACACCAGGCGCTGCGGGTCGAGATGGGGTTGCCAGATCTTCCAGCGCTCACGCCGGCGGGCAATGTCCCTTCGGGCCTGCTCCAGGGCGAACATGGTGTTTTTTGAAGCTGAGGCCCTCGCGCCTGAGGAACTGCCAGACGGCGTGATGCGAGACCGTCACGCCGTGATCGGCCAGAAGCGCCTGCAGCCGGCGCACACTCAGATGCGGAGTGGTTGCGATCGCCTGCAGAATGAGATCCCGGTGGCCGTCCAGAACGAACCTGCGGCGCGCGCCCATGCGGGACGGGGCAAGCGAGCCGGTCGTTCGGTAGCGCCGGTGCCACTTGACCACCGACGACACCGCGACATCGAAGCGCTTGGCAACCGAGCGTACCGGCTCGCACGCAAGCACCGCGGCCACGACCCGTTCGCGAAGATCATTGGAATAGGGTTTGGTCATGCATGCCGGCCTCCGCCCAGTATGCAGTTTGAATCAGATCCATCCCCCCAAAGGAATCCCCTCTCCGATTCAAAATCCACACGACATGCTCTAGGAAGTGTCCCCATAAACGGGTTCATCGAAGTGGCGTGATCTGATTCAATCTCCTGGAAAGGGGATTGCCATGCGCCGCCACGAACTGACGGATCAGGAATGGGCGGTTATAGAGCCCTTGCTGCCACGCAACAGCCGCGGTGTCGCCCGCGTCGACGATCGTCGGGTGATCAACGGAATCCTGTGGCGGTTTCGCACCGGCTCGTCCTGGCGCGATGTTCCCGAGCGCTACGGTCCACGCACGACGCTCTACAATCGCTTCTCTCGTTGGCGGGCCGCCGGCGTGTGGGATCGCCTTCTGGCCGCAGTTTCCGAGGCTTACGACGGCGACATCGTGATGATCGACTCTTCTTGCGTCCGCGTCCACCAGCATGGTGCCGGCGCTAAAAAAGGGGGCCTGCCGATCCTGGCATGGGACATTCCCGTGGCGGCCTGACCACCAAAATCCATGCCCTCGTCGATGCCGAAGGCCGTCCGGTGCGTCTTGAACTGACCGCTGGACAAGCGGGCGATGCGCCGATGGCGACCAAGCTGCTCGACGCTGTTGCGCCCGGCACCACCGTCATCGCCGACAAAGCCTACGACACCGATGGCATCCGCTCCTTCGTCGCCAGCCGCAATGCCTGGGCAAACATCCCGCCGCGGTCAATCCGCAAGGGCACCTTCGCGTTCAGCCGCTAGGTCTACCGTCAGCGCAATCTCGTCGAACGCTTCTTCAATCGCATCAAGCAGATGCGAGGACTTGCAACGCGTTACGACCGGCGCGCCGATAACTTCCTCGCAGCCCTCAAACTCGCCGCCATCCGCATCTGGATCAACGCTTAATGAGTCCGCCTCCTAGGACAGCTTTCGACACAAAATCGACCATCCGGCTATCCCCTTGAAATAAAACAGTCCGGCGAGAAGAAAGTGGGAACTGGCGCAACGCCCAATTCGCGAGTTGACGGACACCGCTTGAAAACCAATGCCGACATGTGTGGAGGAACCAGAATGCAGCCACTGGCCGGTAGCGTACAGGCCGGTTTCCGGGCAACTGCCCGGGAGCCGACGGGTGAATAACTTTCAGATCAACCCGCTCACCACTTTGTCAGCTGGTTGTCCGACCTGTGCCTGGGCAGCGTCCCGGCTCCGCCCCCCGGTCAATTTCGCTGGGTGTCGTCATCAGCCCAGCTTTCCAAGGGGCGGAGATCCCGGCAGACTATCGCTGCCCAGAGCGCGCACATGATGATATTTGGCGACTCGCAAAGGTAATGACGATGACGCCGAATACCGATTCCAACGCCACATCCCCGATCGCCGCCATCCATCCGGCGCTTGCCTCCGCCCTCGCGGCGAAAGGCTACAGCGAGCTGACCCCGGTTCAAATGGCGATGACGAATGAAGATCACGGTGACGCCGATCTGTTGGTCTCGGCGCAGACGGGCTCGGGAAAGACCGTTGCCTTCGGCATCGCGGTCGCGCCAACGCTGCTTGGAAGCGACGAGCGTTTCGACGCCGCCGGCGCGCCGCTCGGTCTGGTCATCGCGCCGACGCGCGAACTTGCCATTCAGGTCCAAAGGGAACTCGAATGGCTCTACGCGGCAGCTGAGGTCAGGATCGCGACCTGCGTGGGCGGCATGGACATGCGCAACGAACGCCGTGCACTCGCCCGTGGCGCCCATCTCGTCGTCGGCACTCCCGGACGCCTGCGCGATCACATCACGCGGGGAGCGCTGGACCTGAGCGCCGTTCGTGTGGTGGTTCTCGACGAAGCCGACGAGATGCTGGATCTCGGGTTTCGCGACGATCTGGAATTCATCCTCGGCGCCGCGCCGCGGGAGCGCCGCACGCTCTTGTTTTCGGCGACCGTGCGGCGCGGCATCGCGGAGCTCGCCAGGACCGTGCAGAAGAACGCGGTGCGCATCGAGACGACCGCGTCCACCGAGCAGCATGCCGACATCGAATACCAGTTGATGCTGGTGCGGCGCGACGAGCGCGAACACGCAATCATCAATACGCTGCTCGATTCCGACAGCTCAAGCGCGCTGGTGTTCTGCCACACACGTGAAGCGGTTCGCCATCTCACGGCGCGTCTTGCAAATCGCGGCTTCGCAGTGGTGTCACTTTCGGGTGAGATGGCGCAATCGGAGCGGTCGAATGCGCTGCAATCCATGCGCGACGGGCGCTCGCGTGTCTGCGTGGCGACCGATGTCGCAGCGCGCGGCATCGACCTTCCGAACCTCGACCTCGTGGTCCACGCCGACGTGCCGAGCAAGCCGGAAACCTTGCTGCATCGGTCCGGCCGGACCGGCCGTGCCGGTCGAAAGGGCGTCTGCGTGCTCATCGTTCCGGAAAATAGGCGTGGCGCGGTTCAGCGCGTGCTTGCATTGGCGAAGCTGACGGCGACCGTCCGTGCGGCGCCCGGCATTGCCGATATCGAGGCGCGCACCCGCCGGCGGATCATCGATGCCGCCGCCTCTGCCGCCGAACCCGACGAAGCGGAGGCGGAATTCGTCGCCGAATTGCTGGACCGGGTGGGGCCGCAGCGCATCGCGGCGGCGTTCGTTCGCCAGCAATTGGCAGCCCACCCCGTTCCCGAGGACCTCCTGCCGCTTCCCGCCGAAGCGCTCAAGAACAAGACGTCCGCTCGCGACCGCAGGTCCGCAGACAAATCCGCGTCGGTTCGCGAGCCGCGAGGCCCGGACATGCAGGACGGCGTCTGGTTCACCATCTCGCTCGGACGCAAGCATCGCGCCGATCCGAAATTCCTGCTGCCGATGATCTGCAACGCCGGCGGGGTGACGAAACGCGATGTCGGCGCGATTAGGATCGACGACACCGAAACCCGTTTCGAAATCTCCGCCGACAAGGCCGCCGGCTTTGCGGAAAAGCTCAAGCAGCCCGGCAGCCTCGAGCGCGGCATCAAGATCGCGCCGGCCGGCGAGACCAGCGCAAAGCCGAGACAAGCGAAACCAAAATTCAAGCAGGGCGGCAAGCCAGGCCACAAACACCAGGCCGCCTCGGCCGATCGCGGCAAACCGTCGAAACCGAAGGGCCGCAAACCGAAGCGCCCAACCTGATCGGGGCGATTTACGCCTTGGGCCGCCTGACTCCCTGCTTTCGGGAGCGACTCCCGGCCGATGGACCGACCGACTTGGGCGCATCGCAGCCATTCATATGAACGAAGTCGAGATAGGCACCCGGAACACAGACGAGAGGGTCGTTAAAGGTATCCATCGGGTCTTTACGCAAGCGCTACGGCGCGTCGCGCGATCGCGCATCGTTCCACTCGGGACGAAAAGATTGTTTCCTCAACAGCATAGGATCAAACACTTAGAGAAAGGTTTGGTCGTAGTAAACGAGCGGCCTTCCAGGGCTACCGAGATCGATCGTCGTTGGTCGCGCGATGAAAATCGTGTGGCTGTGGTGGGCCAGACGCACCTCTACCGCGCATTCAAACCACGCCAAAGCCGTACCGAGGACCGGCATGCCGCCCGGCCCGACCTGCCAATTGCCGGTCAGGAAGCGCTCGTCGCGCCGTTGGCTGGACGAGAACTGTGCGGCGATCTCCTCGTCGCCTTCGCCTAAAATGTTGACGCAGAACATGCCTGCGCGGTCGATCGCATCATGGGCGGAGGTCGCATGATTGGTGCAGACGAGTAGGCTGGCCGGATCGGCGCTCACCGAGATGACGGACGTTGCAACGAGGCCCGAGCGCCTGTCATCCACCATCGTCGTCACCAGCGCGATGCCGGAGGCTAGATGTGGAGTTTCGATAGGTTGTTCATTCGGGCCTGACCGAGGAGATTGGAGTTACCACGCTTCAACCGCCCTCGGAGA
>NZ_JABJVY010000039.1:0-31502 GCF_040750475.1 Amorphus sp. 3PC139-8
CGCACGAAGCGGGAATCCTCGATCAGCCCGGTCTTCAGGCTGGCGTGGATCTCGCCCGACAGCGCGTCGAACGCCGCAGGCGCGGCCGCCTCATTCAACACCACCACTGCATCGTAGAGCGGATTTCCGTACGTCAGGCCATCAAGTGCCGATGCCGTTGCTCCCTGGTTCGGAGTCTGAGCAACCGACGTGAAGCGGATGTCATTGCGCCGTAACGTCAGATTGACGGAGTTGGCAGTGTACCCAAGCAGCGGATCGAGGAAGGTAAACGAGCTGGAGACGCCGTCGAAGGTGCCGCTGACGCCGCCGTCGGCCGTCAGGATGGTGTACTCCGACTCCGGCGCATAGGCGCCGTCGAAGCCGATGTGCAGCACGTCGCCGGCGAGCGTCGCAATGCCGGTGGCGTGGATCAGGTCGGCCGAGGTGCCGCCCGGCTCGGTCTCCACCTCGTAGGTGGACCCGGCCATGAAGGTCAGGTCGCCCGCGACGTTGACCGTTCCGATCGAGTTGCCCGGCGCGATCGTACCGCCCGACTGCACCGTGGTCGCTCCCACCGTGCCGTTGCCGGCAAGCCGGCCGCCATTGCCTAGAAGCAGGGTGCCGCCCACGGTATTGTCGCCGAGCGTCAGGGTGAAGTCCCGCACCGTCGTCTCGCCCTGGTAGCCGGAATTGTCGCCCGTCAGCGTCACCAGGCCGCCGCCGGTATAGAGCACGTCGCCGGTGCCGGTGATCGCGCCGCCATAGGCCCCGTCGAAGCCCTGGTCGAAGACCAGCGAGGTGCCGGCGTCGACCATCGCGTCGCCCGTAAAGAGTTCCGTGGTGGAGATCACCGAGCCGTCCAGGATCGACCAGTCGAGCGAGCTCGTGCCGGTCAGCGTCAGCGCGCCGGCACCCGACTTCACCATCTGGCCGTCGGAGCCGGAAAGCCCGCCGATGGCGCCGGCGAAGGTGCCGTCAGAGGCTTGCGCGAACTCCACCGTGCCGGCATTGGCGATGTCGCCCTGGATCGAGCCGGTGTCGCCGATCAGCCGGCCGGCGGCCACCTGGGTCCCGCCGGTGTAGCTGTTGGTGCCGGTGAGCACCAACGTGCCCGCACCGGACTTCATCAGCGCACCCGAGCCGGAGACGGTGCCGGAGAGGCCAAGCGTGGTGCCGGACGCGACGTCGAACCCGCCGGTCGATCCCGTCAGGTTCACCGCGCGCGCCATGTCGAAGCTCGCCGTCGTCGAAAGCGTGCCGCCGGAAAGCTCCAGCCGGTTGAAGGTGCTGCCGAACGGAGCATCGGCCGCCACCTGCAGCGTCCCCGCCGCGATCTCCGTTCTGCCGGTGTAGGTGTTGGCGCCACTTAGAACCAGCGTCCCATCGCCGCTCATGATCAGCGCGCCGAGCCCGTCGATCGCGCTGGAGACGGTCAAGGTCGTACCCGCCGCCGGCGCGAGCGCGCCAGCCCCTCGCAGGATACTCACGTCCCGTTGCAGATCGATCGTCTCGGTCGTCGCGAGCGTCCCGCCGCCGGCGACCGTGACCAGGGAGCCCTTACCAAGCGCCTCCTCGGCCGCCACCTGGAGCGTCCCGCCGCTGATCAGGGTGTTGCCGGTGTAGGTGTTCGCCCCCGTCAGAACGAGGGTGCCGGAGCCCGTCTTGTTGAAGATGTTCCCCGTTCCGTCCTCGATCGTAGAGGCGATCGTCGCCGTCACACCGCCGTCGACATTGACCGTCCCGTTCGCGCCCTCCGCCGGCGACAGCCCCAGCGTCCCGCCCGTCAGCTCGTAGCCGTCGGTCTTGAACTGCAGCGTGTCGAACGTCTGCGTCCCCTCGACGGTCACTGTGCCGGCGGCCCCCATGAACACGCCGACCGAGCTTCCCCAGATGGTGTTTTCGCTTCCGTTGCTGTCCGTCCAGTTGGTGTTGCTGTCGTTCCAGACCCCGTCACCGCCGGTGACCGTGCCGGAGCCAGCCATCTGAGTGCCGTCCCAGAAGCCCATTTCATGGGCCGCCGACTTTACTGTGATATTGACTTGACCCGTAGTCGCCGTGTCGAGCGAACTCTTCAGTTCGCCTGGGGCAGACACTTTGATCGTGTCGAAATCGCCCGAAAGAGACCCATTATAGTCAAATAGATAGTAATAGCCCGCAGACCCCACGGTGGCATCCAGTGTTCCACCTAGAGTAAGATTACCATCAACAGAAACGAAATCGTTGGTGTCTCCGGCCGAAACGTCCGGTGTGTTGAACTCAAACAAGCTCGTCGAGCCGGAGTTAAGAACCAAATTTCCCGCGATCGTTAACGTTCCGGGACTTGCGCCGGGCGACAAAGTCCCGTCGACTGTAACATTGCCCTTGAGCGTACCGGTGCCGCCCAGCGTGCCGTCCGTATCGACGCTCACGCTTGACGTATCACTTCCTAGAGCACCATTTACCAGAAGCGTTCCACCTTCGACGCTGATCGAATCGACGGTTGCGGTGCTATAGCCGGTTAGCGTTGTCTGACCGGCCAATTGCCGAACCTTCACCGATTTCGCCGCATCGCCACCCGTCAGTCTCGACGAGAGCGTGAATTCGCCAGTGTGATTGAACACAAAGAGGCCGTCGCCCTGACCCACATCGATTGCGCTCGCACTCAAGTTCCCTGGAGCAGCCGGCCCCTCACCCGCTCCGGCTCCAATATTGAGCGTTCCACTCGCCTTTTCACCCCACGCGAGCCGAAAAGTCCTTGCGGAGAAAGTGGCTCCGTCCGCGATCGTCAGCGTGCCGGCTCCTCCCGACCCAACCCACACGCGATCATTCGTCCACCTCGACGTCGCTCCCGTTATCGTCGCGGTTCCCGTCGCGCCCGCATCAAATCCGAGGGACAGACCATTTCCGCTCGTCTCGACAACCCCTCCGCCGGAAATCGTGAGGTTTCCAGTGCCGCTGTTTCCAAGATAAAGGCCGCCCGTACTCCAACTCGACTGGTCGCCATCCACCGTCACGTTTCCTGTGACGTTCGAGTTCGAACCAACAGCGTTGTTCGACGGCGCAGTAATTGAGCCGCCACCCTCGATCGTCAGCGTCGCGTCGCCCGACCCCCCGACCGTGAAGGCATATGGGACCCCATTAAACGTGCAGCTCTCCCCCGAGCCCACGGTCTGCGTCGTATTGTTCAATGTGTTGGAGATCGGACACGAGTCCGCATTTGCCGGCGCGGCAAAGCCAACAAGGCTCACTCCACCGGCCAGGACCGCAAGGGTCGCCGCACTTGCGGCAAGGCTCGCGGGCGCGACCCGACCCAGAAATCTGGAACGCCGGCCAGCCCAGGACTCGGGCTGCGTTTCAGAAACACCGCCGCCTAGTCCGAGCGCGCTCCAATGTCCCTCGCGCGCAAGCGCGAGCCGCGAAATCCGTCCACTCATGAGCCCCAACCCCAAGCTTTGCCCGCCGATGCCGGATCCTATCGCCCGCATATCCGACGGATTTGATCACCCTTTTCCCAAAGGGGACTTGATTGTCTCCATAGGCGCAAAGCAACCCCAAAAAATCAGGGATTGACGGCTGAGCACCACACATACGCTTAAGCTGCGAATTGGCGTGATCGATCTGCAACACCAAAGTGGGGATCGATGGAAGGAGGCGAGCGCCACACCAGAGCTCCCCTTTTTACCCCACGCGCCCCCTTCGGAGAGCCGTCAGAAGCGACGAGTTGATCGGCGGCCAACAGCGTGAGCTTCGCCCTATTCCGGGACGAGCAAGGCCGCGCAGGCTCGGGCGTTGGCGATCCGGACGTCGCGCGCCCGGTCGGTTTTTAGGAGCGCGTCGCCGAGCATATAGGCCTGAGCGATCGCCACCCGGCGGCCGAGTTCCGCCTCGTCGAGTTCAAGCGTCGTCAGCAGTTCGCGAAAGAACTCCGCCCGCAGCGTATCCACGGCTTTGACCGTTGCCGCGGCAAGCGGGTCGCGCAGCGCCCAGGAACGGATGGCGAGCTCGATATCCGCACCGCGCTTGTCCGGGCGCGAGCGCGCCGGCAGCGCCAGAAGCCACTCCAACCGTTCGCGCGCCGTCGCGCCCTCCGAGCGCACCCAGCCGGTAATCTGGATCGTCGCCCACTCCGTCCAGTGATCGAGAATGCGCTCCAAAAGCTCCTGGCGGTTGCGAAAATGCCAATAGAAGCTGCCTTTGGTCACCTTCAGCTCGCGCGCCAACACCTCGACGCGCACATCGTCGACATTGCCGTTGGCAAGCACGCGAAGGCCGGCATCCACCCAGTCCTGAGCGGCCAGCCGCGCCGCGGGCGCGGTCTCGCTAGGCGTGTTGGAGGCTCCAGCCGGCGTCATCGGTCAATCTCATGGTTTCCACCCCTGATTGTTATCGGCGACCATACGGCACCGTATTGACAGGAAGCAGCTTCTCGTAGAACCTGAAAAAAAACAATGACAGATCGGCGCGGACGCCGGCGAAAGTCCAAACGGGCGATCGCAAGCGCCAAAAGGCTGAGCTAAAATCAACGAATGATGGGACGCGCATCCGCGCAGACAGGTCCCGCATCGGGAGGAAAAATATGTATCTTCGCTTCGCAGCCGCGGGGCTCGCTGCCCTTGCGTTCACCGTTCCCGCCTCCGCCGAGATCAACGTTTGCGTGACCGTGTCGGCGACCGGCCCGGCCGCGTCGCTCGGCGTGCCGGAGAGCAACTCCGTCCCGCTGCTTCCCAAAGAGATCGACGGCGAAAGCGTCAACTACGTCGTGTTCGACGATGCCACCGATCCGACGGCGGCGGTGAAGAATGTGCGCAAGTGCATCGAGGAAGAAAACGCCGACGTGATCATCGGCTCGTCGGCGACGCCGGCATCCATGGCGCTTGCCGGCATCGCGGCGGAAACCAGCACGCCGGTGATCCCGCTCTCGCCGATCAAGCTGGAAGGCGACGGCGGCCATTGGGCCTTCCCGATGCCGCAGCCGAACGCCCAGATGGCAAGCGCCCTGGTCGAGCACATGAAGCAGAACGGCGTGAAGACGCTCGGCTTCCTGGGGTATTCCGACGCCTTCGGCGAGCAGTTTTTGAACGCGATGAAGGAGCAGCTCGACGGCACCGACATCGAGCTCGGCCCGGTGGAGCGCTTCGCCCGAACCGACACCAGCGTGACCGGTCAGGTCCTCAAGCTGGTCGCCGCCAACCCGGATGCGATCTTCGTCGTCGCCTCCGGCACCCCGGCCGCGCTGCCGAACCTCGCGCTCGCCGAGCGAGGCTACAAGGGGCAGATCTACCAGAGCCACGGCGCGGCGAGTAAGGACTATCTGCGCGTTGCCGGCGATGCGGCGGAAGGCACGATCCTGCCGGTGGGCCCGGTGGTCGTGGCCAATCAGCTTCCCGAGGATCACCCCTCCAAGGCGCTGGGCGAGCAATACACCAAAGACTACGAGGCGGCGAACGGCGAAGGCTCGCTGTCGTCCTTCGGCGGCCACATGTTCGATGCGGGCCAGGTGATCGCGGCGGCGGCCGATGAGGCGCTCGCCTCCGGCGCCAAGCCGGGCACACCGGAATTCCGCGCCGCCCTGCGCGATGCGCTCGCCAACCTGCACGAGGTCGTCGGCGTCCACGGCGTGTTCAACACGACCGACGAGAACCACTACGGCCACGATGAGCGCAGCCGCGTGCTGGTGGTCGTCAAGGACGGCGACTGGGCGTACCTCCAGTAAGGACCGCCAGAGATGACCGTCTCTTCTGCCAGGATCGAGGCTCGACGGGCGCTGTTCGCCGAGCCGATGGTCGAGATCGAGCGGCGCGCCGATGGCGTTGCCGTTGTCCGCTCGCCGATCATGCTGCCCGAGCCGCCCCGCTGTGTCGGCGAATGGCTGGTCGGCTGGGCCGCTCGCGATCCCGATCGCGTGTTCCTGGCGGAGCGGCCGGCGTCCGACGCGCCGTGGCGCACACTCAGCTACGGCGCGGCCCACGACCGCGTTGTAAGGGTCGCAAGCTGGCTCCTCGGCCATGACCTGTCGCCGGAGCGGCCGATCGCAATCCTCAGCGAGAATGCGATCGATCACGCCGTGCTGGCGCTTGCCGCCCTGCAGATCGGCGTCCCGGTGGCGACCATCTCCACCGCCTACTCGCTGATGTCGGAAGACCATCAGAAGCTGAAGGACATGATCGGGCTGTTGCAGCCCGGAGTGGTCTACGTCTCCGACGCCGGCGCCTATACCAAAGCCCTTGCCGCCATCGCCAACCGCACCGACGCGACAGTGGTGGCCAGCGCGGGCCTTGACGCCGCAGCTCCCGGCACGATCGCCTTCGACGCGCTTCTTACCACCAAGGACGAGACCGCCGTCGCGCGGGCGTTTGCGGCGACGGGCCCCGATACCATCGCCCGCTTCCTGTTCACCTCCGGCTCGACCGGCGTGCCCAAGGCGGTGATCAACACCCAGCGCATGCTGACGGCAAGTCAGGAGGCCAAAGCGCTCACCTGGCCGTTCCTGGACGAGACCCCGCCGGTGATCGTCGACTGGCTGCCCTGGAGCCACACCTTCGGCGGCAACCACAACTTCAACATGGTGCTCCGGAACGGCGGCTCGCTCTATATCGACCGCGGCAAGCCGATGCCGGGTGCGTTCGACACCACCGCTGAAAACATCAAGGATGTCGGCCCGACCATCTGCTTCAACGTTCCGCGCGGCTACGACATGCTCGTCACCGCCATGCGCGAGGACGACGAGCTGAGGACGCGCTTCTTCCAGTCCGTGCAGATCATCTTCTATGCGGCCGCCGCACTGCCGCAAAATCTCTGGCATGCTCTGGAGGAGCTCTCGGTCCAGACCGTCGGCCACGTCACGCCGATGGTCGGCTCCTGGGGCACGACGGAAACCGCGCCGCTTGCCACCGATTGCCACTTCCAGGCCGAGCGCTCGGGTAATATCGGCATTCCCGTGCCCGGCGTGGAGCTGAAGCTTCTGCCGAGCGCCGGCAAGCTGGAGATCCGCGTCCGAGGCCCCAACGTCACGCCCGGCTATTGGAAGCATCCCGAGCTGACAGGCAAGGCGTTCGACGAGGAAGGCTTCTACCTCACCGGTGACGCGGTGAAATTCGCCGACGACGCACGGCCGGAAGCCGGCCTGTTCTTCGACGGGCGCATCACCGAGGACTTCAAGCTCTCCTCCGGCACCTGGGTCTCGGTAGGGGACCTGCGCGTACACGGCATCGCCGCGCTCGACCCGATCGCCCAGGACATCGTCGTTACCGGCCACGACCGCGATTCCGTCGGCTTTCTGATCTTCCCGAACCTGACCGCCTGCCGCCGGATCGCCGGGCTCGATGCCGATGTGCCGATCGAAACCGTGATTTCGCATCCGGCGGTGCGCACCCATGTCGCCGACGGGCTCGCCTCCATGAAAGAGCACGGCGGCGGCAGCTCGCGCTATGCCAGCCGGGCGCGGCTGCTGGACCATCCCCCCCTGGTCGACGCCGGCGAGATCACCGACAAAGGCTACATCAACCAGCGTGCGGTCCTGTCACGCCGTGTCGACGACGTCGAGAAACTCTACGGCGCCGATCCCGACGCCTTCATCCCGATCGGAAAGTAGGAGAGGTGCGAGCCCCCTTCGAGTCCGACAGTGCCGGACCGGCTCGAGCGCATCGGCCCGGCAGACGCGCCGCCCTACCGGCCTGTCCCACCCGCCCCGGTTTTCCCTTTGATTGATTTGGCTTAAGCGAGCGACCCGACGTGGACGGCACCATTGCCCTGTTTCTGATCCAGGACGGCCTGACCAACGGCGCGATCTACGCGCTGATGGCTGTGGCGCTGGTGCTGGTCTTCGCGGTGACCCGGGTGATCCTGATCCCCCAGGGCGAGTTCGTCACCTTTGGAGGTCTCTCGCTTGCGGCGCTGGAGATGGGCCGCGTTCCCGGATCCGTCTGGGTGCTGGTCGCTCTTGCCGCTGGCGCGATGGTGATGGAGCTGATCTCCGCGCGCTACGACCTTTCGGTGCGTCGGGTCGGCGGCATTCTGGCGCGGACCGTGCTGCCGGCGGGCGTAATCGCGGCGGCCGTCGTCCTGCTCGCGCCGCTGCAGCTCGGCCCGGCGGTCAGTATCCTCCTGAGTGCGGCGCTGGTCATTCCGATGGGGCCGTACCTTTACCGGATCGCCTTCCAGCCGCTGGCGCGGGCCTCCGTGCTGGTGCTTCTGATAGCCGCCGTCGGCGCCCATCTGGCGTTAACCGGGCTGGGGCTGGTGTTCTTCGGCGCCGAAGGCTATCGCACTGCGCCGCTGATCGATGCCTCGGTGGGGATAGGGCCCTTGTTCGTCTCCGCCCAGGCGCTTCTGGTGCTGGCCGCGACCGTCGCGCTTCTGGTGCTCTTGTCCCTGTTCTTCAGCCGCACGCTGACCGGCAAGGCGCTTCGCGCCTCCGCGATCAACCAGCGCGGCGCGCGCATCGTCGGGATTTCGACCTCGCTCTCCGGCCGGATCGCGTTCGCCATGGCCGCGGCGATCGGCGTGGTCTCCGCCGTCCTGATCGCACCGCTCACCACGCTCTACTACGATTCCGGTTTCCTGATCGGCCTGAAGGGCTTCGTGGCGGCGATCATCGGCGGCCTGTCGGCCTACGTGCCCGCCGTCGGCGCGGCGTTCGCACTCGGCATTCTGGAGTCCTTCTCCTCCTTTTGGGCGAGCGCCTTCAAAGAGGTGATCGTGTTCATGTCGATCCTGCCGATCCTGTTGTGGCGGTCGCTCAAGACCCCACCCCACGAGGACGAGGAGGAGTAAGTCCCGTGGCGCGCAAATGGATCGGCTTTACCGTCTTCGCCATCGTCATGCTTTTGGTGCCGCTGGTGCCGGGCATCCCCGACTATTGGGTGACGCTGCTGGCCTTCGTGGGCATTTCCAGCCTGGTCGCCCTCGGGCTGGTGCTGCTCACCGGCGTGGGCGGCATGACCTCGTTCGGCCAGGCGGCCTTCGTGGGCTTCGGCGCTTATGCCACCGCGCTTTTGACCACCAGCTACGGCTGGTCGCCCTGGCTTGCGCTGGGCGCTTCCATCGTGGTGACCGCCTTCGCCGCCCTGATCATCGGGCTGGTGACGGTGCGGCTCTCCGGCCACTTCCTGCCGCTCGGCACCATCGCCTGGGGCATCAGCTTCTTCTACCTGTTCGGCAACCTGAAGATCATCGGCGCCTATGACGGCATTCAGGGCGTTCCCCCGCTCTCTTTCTTCGGCACCGAGCTTCTGTCCGGGCGCGCCTCCTATCCGGTGATCTGGGTGGTGGTCCTGATCGCCATCGCGCTGACGCTCAACTTGCTCGATTCCCGCATGGGCCGGGCCATCCGGGCGCTTAGAAGCGGCGCGTCCGCAGCGGAATCCGTGGGCGTCAACGTCTGGATGGCGAAGCTCGCCGTGTTCGTCTACGCCGCCGTGCTCGCCGGTATCGCCGGCTGGCTTTACGCCCACTTCCAGCGCGCGGTCACGCCGGGCGCGTTCGGCCTCAATGTCGGCATCGAATATCTGCTGATGGCGGTGGTCGGCGGCGCCGGCCATATCTATGGCGCGATCCTGGGCGCCGGGATCGTCACCATCCTGAAAGACCAGCTCCAGGATTGGCTGCCGATCCTGTTCGGGCATGGCGGAAACTACGAAGGGATCGTCTTCGGCATCCTTCTGGTGGCGCTGCTGCAAGGCGCCCGCAGCGGCTTCTGGCCGATGATCGCCGGGCTGTTCCCCGCCTCCCCGCCACGGGCGATATCGGATGCCGAGCCACTTGCGCACGAACCCCGCGAAGTCAGCAATCCGCTGCTTGAGGTGCGTGACGCCCGCAAAACCTTCGGCGGTCTCGTCGCCGTCAACGATGTCTCGTTCAAGGTCGGCACCGGCGAGATCGTCGGCCTGATCGGCCCCAACGGCGCCGGCAAGAGCACCACCTTCAATCTGGTCACCGGCATCGCGCCGCTGACGGCCGGCGAGATCGTGTTCCGCGGCGAGGCAGTGACCGGCCTCTCACCCGCCCGGATCGCCCGGCGGCGGATTGCCCGCACCTTCCAGCACGTGAAGCTGTCGCCCTCCATGACCGTGCTCGACAATGTCGCGATCGGCGCGCACCTGCGCACGCGGGCCGGCTTCTTCGCCGGCATGCTCGCCCTGGACCGGACCGAAGAGCTGCGGATCTTCGCCGAAGCCGCCCGCCAGCTCGCCCGCGTCGGGCTGCAAGACCGGATGCACATCGCAGCCGGCGCGCTTTCGCTGGGCGAGCAGCGGCTGGCGGAGATTGCCCGGGCGCTCTGCCTCGACCCGGTCCTGCTTCTGCTCGACGAGCCGGCCGCAGGGCTGCGCCACAACGAGAAGCAGGCGCTTGCCACCTTGATCGAGAGCCTGCGCACGGACGGCATGAGCGTGCTTCTTGTAGAGCACGACATGGACTTCGTTATGCGGCTCACCAACCACATCGTCGTGCTCGATTTCGGCTCCAAGATCGCCGAAGGACCGCCCAGCGACGTCCGCGCCAACCCCGCCGTCGTCGAAGCCTATCTGGGGGCGGACCTATGACCGCACTCATCGAGGTGACCGAGCTGCGTGTTTCCTACGGCCAAGTCGAGGCGGTCCAGGGCGTGTCGCTCTCCGTGGCGCCCGGTACCATCGCTACCGTGATCGGCGCGAACGGCGCCGGCAAGACAACCCTTCTGGCCGCCGTCATGGGTCTTTTGCCGGCAAAGGGTTCCGTCCGATACGAAGGTCGGGATCTGTCCCGCGTCGCGGCGGAGGAGCGGGTCGGGCTCGGCATCTCCCTCGTGCCCGAGCAACGCGATCTGTTTGCCACCATGTCGGTGATGGAGAATCTGGAGCTCGGCGCGTTCCGACGCGGGCGGACCGAAATCCCGGAACGGCTGGAGGAGGTCTACGCGCTGTTTCCGCGGCTGGCCGAACGCCGGCGCCAGCAGGCCGGAACGCTGTCGGGCGGCGAGCGGCAAATGCTCGCCATGGGGCGCGCCTTGATGGCGCGGCCGCAGCTTCTGATGCTGGACGAGCCGAGCCTCGGGCTCGCGCCGCTGATCGTGCGCGACATTCTCGCAACCGTGGCCCGCCTGCGCGACAGCGGCGTCTCCATCCTGCTGGTGGAGCAAAATGCGCGCGCCGCCCTGCGCGTCGCCGACACGGCCTATGTGATGGAACTCGGCCAGATCACGCTGTCGGGCACGGCGAGCGAGATCGCCGCGAACCCGAAAGTCTCCGAGATCTATCTCGGCGGCGGGCAGTAAATCCAGGAAAAGTGGGAACCGGTCATGAAGGCGTTCATCCCCTATGGCGGCTATTGGTCGACCCCGTTTTCGCGCTGGAGCGGGCCGCTGGCCCACCTGCATGCAATCGAGTTCGCGGCCCATGTCACCAAGTCCGAGCTCGCCCGCCGCGACCTCTCCGCCAACCTGTTCGACTACGCCGCTTACGGGCTGACCGTACCGCAGAAGTCGTGTTTCTACGGCGTGCCGTGGTTCGCCGGCATGATCGGCGCCGACGCGCTCACCGGCCCGACCATCAACCAGGCTTGCGCCACTGGCGCGCGACTCTTCTCTGCCGCCGCCGGCGAGATCGCGACCGGTGGTGCCACCACCTGCCTGATCGTATCGGGCGACCGCTGCTCCAACGGCGCTCACATCTACTATCCGGCCCCGCATGGCCCCGGCGGTACGGGGGATTCGGAAAACTGGGTGCTCGATTCCTTCGCCAACGACCCCTGGGCCAAGTGCGCCATGGTGGCGACCGCGGAAAACGTCGCCGCGCGAGAGAGCGTCACGACGGAGGAGCAGCACGAGCTGGTGCTTCACCGCAGTGCCCAATATCAGGACGCGCTCGCCGATGACGCGGCCTTCCTGAAACGGTTCATGACGTTGCCGTTCGAGGTGCCGGACGCCCGCTTCCGCAAGACCCAGACGGTGCTTGAGGGCGACACCGGCATCCATCCGAGCACGGCCGAGGGTCTCGCCAAACTGAAACCGGTGATGCCCGGCGGCACGGTGACCTTCGGCGGTCAGACTCATCCCGCCGATGGTTCGGCGGCCGCGATCGTCGTCGACAGCGCGGGGCGGGCCTCCGAGCTTTCCGCCAATCCGGCGATCTCGATCGAGCTGGTCTCCTTCGGCCTCGCTCGGGTGGAAAAGGCGCACATGCCCGCCGCGCCGATCCCCGCGGCACGTCAGGCGCTGGAGCGCGCCGGCAAGACGATTTCCGACATGGCGGCGATCAAATCGCACAACCCGTTCGCGGTGAACGACATCGCGTTTGCCCGGGCGTTCGGAATCGACTGGCGAGCCATGAACAATTTCGGCTCATCGCTGATCTGGGGCCACCCTCAAGGCCCGACCGGCCTGCGGGCCATCATCGAGTTGATCGAAGAGCTCGCGATCAAGGGCGGCGGCTACGGCCTGTTCCAGGGCTGCGCGGCCGGCGACAGCTCCATGGCGGTGATCGTGAAGGTTGGGGACGCCTGAGGACGACGTCCCTTCTCCGCGGTGCACGGGCTCGCTTTGCTCGTGCCCGACCTCCCTGCCGATTTCCGCGAACTCAGCGCCACCGCGTCGCTGAAGCGCCATCAAACTCCTCGTGAACACGGGTTGAGCTGGCTGCAACAGGCGCCACGTTTAACGACGAAGGCCCCGTGCCGACCGTCGTTGTCCCTTGGTTCCGGAGATCGTCATGCGCCTCAGCCCCTTCGCCATCACGCTGATCGCTCTCACCGCCGCCGTGCCGGCTTTGGCCCAATCCCCGCGACCGCCGATCGACGCCGGTCCGCCGAATGCACCATCCCAGACACCGGCCTTCGAAGGCCAGACCCGGGCACCGCAACCGCCAAGCGATGCGAATGTCACGATGGAGACCGTCGCCAGTGGCCTGCCCCAGCTCTGGTCGCTGGAGTTCCTGCCGGATGAGCGCGCGCTGGTCACCGCCAAGCGGGGCGAGATGTATATCATCGACCGGCAAGGGCGGCAGGGCCCGGCGATTTCCGGCGTGCCGGAGGTCGATGCCCGTGGCCAGGGCGGGCTCCTCGACGTGGCGCTGGCCCCGGATTACGCCCAAAGCGGCGAGATCTTCTTCTCTTTCTCCGAGCCGCGCGGCGGCGAAAACGGCACCAGCGTTGCCGGCGCCCGGCTCGTGACGGACGATCGGGGCGGTGGCCGGCTCGACAACGTTCGCGTCATCTTTCGCCAGACACCGGCCTATGCCGGCACCAAGCATTATGGCTCGCGGCTGACCTTCGCGCCCGACGGTACCCTGTTCGTCACCGTCGGCGAACGCTCCGACGTGCCGATCCGCGACCAAGCCCAGAGCCTCGCCTCCGGCCTGGGCAAGGTGTTTCGCATCAATCCCGACGGCTCCATTCCCAATTCCAACCCGTTCGTCGGTCAGGGTGACGCCCAGGCTGCGATCTGGTCCTACGGCCACCGCAATCTGCAGTCGGCCACCTTGGACGGCCAGGGCCGGCTTTGGACCGTCGAGCACGGCCCGCGCGGCGGCGACGAGCTGAACCGACCTGAGGCCGGAAAGAATTATGGCTGGCCGATCATCACCTACGGCATCAACTACAACGGAACGCCGGTCGGCCAAGGCATCACCCAGAAGGCCGGCATGGAACAGCCGGTCTACTACTGGGACCCCGTGATCGCCCCCTCCGGCATGGCCTACTACGCGGATACCGCGATCCCGGAGTGGCGAGGCGCTTTCCTTGTCGGCGGACTGCAGAGCCGCGGCGTGGTGATCCTGCACATGGACGGCAATCGGGTGCGCTATGAGGAGCGGTTGCCGTTGCAGGCCCGCGTGCGCGACGTAAAGGTCGGCCCGGACGGCGCGGTCTATGCCATCGCCGAAGGCGGCGGCAGCGAGATCGTTCGGATTTCAGGCGGGCGATAAGGCAAAGCCTGAGAAAAACGGGGCCGGTTTCTTCGCCCGAGCTTTACGTCAACGAAACAGCATCACCGGGATCTTGCAGGAGCGCACCATCTCAGTGGTGGTCGAGCCGATGACCAGCGAGCGGATGCGCGAGTGGCCATAGGCCCCCATCACCAGTAGCCCGATCTTCTCGCGGCTGACGGTGTCGGCGATCACCGTTTCCGGCTGGCCGGCGGCAATCTCCGTCTCGACCGTATGGCCCGCGCCTTCCAGCACCGCGCGGGCATCCGCGATCCGGCGTTTCGCCTCCACCGTCTCCTGCCCGACCAGCAGCACCCGGCAGGTAAGCCCGGCAAAGAGCCGGCTGCGAGCGATGTGGTCGACGGCCTTCATCGCCGAAACTCCGCCGTCATAGGCGACCAACACCCTTTCGATCGGCTGGAATGCCCGCGAGGCCACGAACACCGGCTTATCGGAGGAGCGCACGATCCGCTCCAGGTTGGAGCCCAGATGCGCCTTGGCAAAGTCGGCCGCCTCGCCGCGCTTGCCTACGATCAAGAGATCGGCGTCCGCCTCACTCTCGGCGACCGTCTCCACGATGTCGCCAATCCGCAGCTTGGTGGTGACAGCGGCGACACCGGCCTTCTCCACGATCGCCTTGGCGTCTTCCAGGATCGCGCGGCCTCGCTTCTGGGCGAGCTTGGCGCGCTGCTCGTCGAGGGCAGAGAGCTCGTCCAGGAGCGCCGTCCGTGCGCCGAGCGCGATCGAGCCGGAGAAATCCTGCGGCGTCGCAGCCATATCGCGCCGGCCGAGCACATGCAGGATTTCCACCTCCGCGTCGGTGCGCCCGGCGATCCAGGCGGCGTGATCGCAGACGCTCTGCGCGTAGATCGAGCCGTCGACAAGCGCCACCAGCTTGGTCATCGCCTTCCCTCCTTTTCTTTGCGCAATTTCGGACGGAAAATCGGTTCCCACTTTTCCTGAAATTGCTCTTTCCCCTTCGCAAATCCGGACGGAAAACCGGTTCCCACTTTTCCTGGATTTGCTCTTTCCCCTTCGCAAATCCGGACGGAAAACCGGTTCCCACTTTTCCTGGATTTGCTCTTTCCCCTTCGCAAATCCGGACGGAAAACCGGTTCCCACTTTTCCTGGATTTGCTCTTTCCCCTTCGCAAATCCGGACGGAAAACCGGTTCCCACTTTTCCTGGATTTGCTTTAGTGCCCCAGAACGCTGTCCATTGCGCCGGGCTTGTCGTGGACGGCGAGCCGGTCGACAATCGTCTCGCTCGCCGCGTTCAGGCCGACGATTTCCACGTCCGCGCCTTCGCGGCGGAATTTCAGCACGATCATGTCCAACGCCGCCACGCTGGAAATATCCCAGATATGGGCGCGGCTGACATCGATGGTGACCTGCTCCAACGCCTCCTTGAAGTCGAAAGCGGCGGAAAACTGGTCCGCGGAGGCAAAAAACACCTGACCCTCAACCACATAGGTACGGTGCGTGCCGTCCTCCGACAGGCTGGACGTGACTCTCAAAAGCTGGGCGATTTTCCAGGCAAAGAAGATCCCCGACAAAAGCACCCCAACCAGCACGCCGATCGCCAGGTTGTGGGTCGCGACCACGCAGATCACGGTCGCCAGCATCACGATCGACGACGAGCGCGGATGGGTCCGAAGCTGCTTGATCGACGACCAGGAGAAGGTGCCGATCGAGACCATGATCATGACGGCGACCAGGGCGGCCATCGGGATCTGTTTCACCCACTCGCCCAGAACCACGATCAGGAACAGCAGGAACACGCCGGCTACGAAGGTGGACAGCCGCCCGCGGCCGCCGGACTTCACGTTGATCATCGACTGACCGATCATGGCGCAACCGGCCATGCCGCCGATGAAGCCGGTGAAGAAGTTCGCCACACCCTGGCCGATGCATTCCCGGTTCTTGTCGCTCGGCGTGTCGGTGAGCTCGTCGACGATCGCCGCTGTCATCAAGGATTCCAGCAGGCCGACGGCCGCGATCGCGGCCGAGTAAGGCAAAATGATCAGCAGCGTCTCAAGGGTAAACGGCACGTCCGGCAGCAGGAACACCGGCAACGTGGAAGGCAATTCGCCCATGTCGCCGACGGTCCTCAGATCGAAGCCGAACCCGATCGAGACCGCCGTCAGCACCAGGATGCAGATGAGCGGCGACGGGATCGCCGTGGTGATGCGCGGAAACAGATAGATGATGGCGAGCCCCGCTGCGACCATCACGTAGGTCAGCGCCGGAACGCCAATCAGCTCGGGAAGCTGCGCCATGAAGATCAGGATGGCGAGCGCGTTGACGAAGCCCGTCATCACCGAGCGCGAAACGAACCGCATCAGGCTGCCGAGCCGCAAATAGCCAGCGCCCATCTGCAGCATGCCGGCCAGAACGGTCGCCGCCAGCAGATATTCCAGCCCGTGGTCGCGCACCAGCGTGACCATCAAGACGGCGGTCGCCGCGGTCGCAGCGGAGATCATGCCCGGCCGGCCGCCGGCGAACGCCGTCACCACCGCGATCGAAAACGAGGCGTACAGCCCGACGCGCGGATCGACACCGGCGATGATGGAAAAGGCGATCGCCTCGGGGATCAGCGCCAACGCCACCACCAGACCGGCCAGGATGTCGCCGCGGACGTTTCCGAACCATTGGCTGCGATAGGCGTAGAGTGAAGGCATGCGCGATCCAGGCGAAGACGGGCCGCTTTCGCCGTAAGCGCTCAAGCGTTTCCAGGCGAAGTGGAAACCGGTTCGCCGCCCGGAAACGCGTCAAAAACCAACCTTGACGCGGTCCGAGACCATACGTGGGGCGAACGTTTCGCGCGCTCGGGACTACGGCCGAAAATCAGCTAAGGAAGAAAACGCGGCGCGGCCGGAGCCCGGGCGCCGCTGCGAGCGCCATGGTTTACGGAAAACCATGTTGCATTGCAACATCGGCCAGCGAGCAACCTGGTGAGCGCCTCTCTTCGTCCTTCAAAGAGCTTGATAAGCGCTCACGCCAGCTCACTTTGCTCGCCGCCCCCGGGGCGGCCAGAAGCGTTTCCAGGCAAAGCCGGCAACGATTCGTAGCCCGGAAACGCGTGGCCGTAACCGCCGGCGCGCCGTCGCGCGCTGGCTTCGCAAAACTGGCCGCGTTTTCCCCGGGTTAGCCTGCGCGGACCTCGGCGATGTCGTTCCAGACGTCCTGGCGAACGATCTTGCCGTCGGCCAGATCGAACCGGTCAATGAATCGGATACCATCGAACGGCGTGCCGTCCGGCCATTCGCCTTCCAGCGTACCGGAGACGAACACCGTCTCGCCGGCAGCATCGAACCGCTCGAAACGCTTGCGCACAAAGCGGTAGCGGTCTTTCGACCAGGCAACGAGCTCCTCCAGCGTCCGCATTTCGCGCCCGCCGGGGAACACCATCACGAAACTGGGCGCCAACAGCGCCTTGGCGTCGTTAAGATCGCGCGCCTCCATCCGCCGGAGGAAGGTCTCGATCGTGGCCTGCTCATCCATCGCGCTTGCCTCCCTCGAAGCCCGACACCGACCGCCCGGACGACGCATCGAACGGCCCCTGCCCCTTCATCTCCGCCCAGACCGCAAAGCGCGGTGACGGCGTCACTTCGCCGGCGACCATCAGCTCGTGCCAGATCGTGCAGGCGTCCAGAAAGCAGTTCACGCCGCGCGGCCAGATCAGATAGCTGAGCGCCTCCACGATGCGCTCCTCCGCTACGGCGAGCGCATAAGCCTGGCGCAGATGATGGCGGATGCCGGCTTCGCTGCCGCGCGCGGCCTGGACGGCGAGAAGACAGAGCTCAACCAGAGCGGGCTCGATCCGCTCGCCGCTCAATGCGGCCACTCCACGCGCATAGGCAGCGTTCGGATCAAGCGCGGGCAGAAAGGTGGCCCAGTGGCGCTGGGCGAAGCTCAGCGTGTCGATGCCGTCTGCAAAGCCGGTGAGCGCGATCAGCGTTTCGGCCATCTCGTCGGTGCCGCCGGCCGCGCGAAAGAGCTCCAGATGATGGGTTCCGATCCCTTCCTCGACCGCGACCAGGATCGCCAGCCAGACGCACTCGCGCTCGAACGCGGAGAGATGGCGGGGCGCCACGGTCAGCGCCTTGTACATGGCGAGATAGGCCGCGTGCAGGTCCGGCGCGCCGGCGGCGAGCGCGCCATGGTGCGGCAGCAGGAAGCCGCGCGCCTGGGCAAGCTCCTCCAGCCGCGCCTTCAGCACCTCCGGTTCAGGCAGCGCGGGCATGTCGTCAGGCATCGGGATCGCTCCCGTGACCGCCCTGGCCGGGGAAGGTCGCCCAAATCCGGAACGGCTCGGACGCGACGACCTCGCCGGAGGCGATCAGCTCCTTCCAGACCTCCGCGGCCGTGACAAAAAAGGGCACGCTTGCCGGGAACATGGTGAGCGAGATCGCCTCGGCGAGATCCGCCTCCGGGACCCCGGCCTCGTAGGCGAGCGCGATCTGCCAGCGCAGGCCGTCGAAGTCGCCGTTGCAGATCTGAACGACGCAGGCCGCGAGATGGCAAAGCCGGGGCTCCGCCCCTTGGCCGGCGCGCGCAAGGGTGCGGCCCCATTCGTCGCGGGTCGCAATCCCCGGCAGGTGGTCGCCCCAATGTTCCGCCACGAAGCGATAGGCGCGAAAGCCGTTAACGCTCGCCGTCAGCGCCAGGCAGGCGCGGACCTCGTCGTCGGTTCCGCCGGCCTTGCGGAACTTCTCGATGTGGTGGGTGGCAATTTCCTCCTTGGCCGCAATCAGGATGGCCAGCCAGACGAACTCGCGGTCGTGATGCGAGAGCACCCGATCTTCCAAGGCGAGCGCAGTGTAGGCGGCATCATAGGCGGCAAGCAGGTTCGGCGCCGTCAGCGCCATCAGCCCGTGATGGGGCAGCAGATAGCCGCGCTTTTCCTTCAGCGCCGCGAGCTTCTCCGTCAGATCGTCCGGGGTCATGCGGCCTCCTTGCTCGATCCAGCCGCCAGATCCTCGCGCACGAAATCGGCGGCCTTGAACCCGATCAGCATCGTGGGCGCATGGGTGTTGCAGCTCGCCATGGTCGGAATTGCCGAGGCGTCCGCGATCCGAAGCCCGTCGATCCCGTTGACCCGCAGTCGGCCATCGCACACGGCCATCGTGTCCGTCCCCATCCGGCAGGAGCCCACCGGATGGAACACGGTGTCGGCGTTGGCCCGGATGAAGTCGTCCAGATCGTCGTCGCTGACGAGATCGGCGCCTGGCTTGCGCTCCGCGCCGCGATAGCGGTCGAAGGCCGGTTGGGCGAAGATCTCGCGAAGCCGACGCACGCCTTCGCGCAGAACCGCGATGTCTTTCGGCGCGCTCAGATAGTTGCCGAGGATGGCAGGGGCTTTGAGCGGATCGGCCGAGGCAAGCGTGATCTCGCCACGGCTTTCCGGACGCATCTGATAGATGTTCGCGAAGAAGCCATGGCCGCCGTCGGCGCTGCCTTTGGAAAAAGGCAAGCGTACGGTCGCGGTCGAACGGCCCGGCAAGAAGTGAGCCTGCAGGTCCGGCAACTCCGGATCGAGACCGGAGCGCAGAAAGGCACCGGCCTCCAGCGGAAAGCGCGCCGCCGGGCCGGTACCGGTGGCGATCGCCTGCACGAGGGCGAAGGCCGCCTTGTCGGCCCGCATCAGCCGGTGCAAGCTGACCGGCTCGGTGCAGTCATATTCGACGCGCACCAAGAGGTGATCCTGCAGATTCTTACCCACCCCCGGAAGATCCGCCGCGACATCGATCCCGTGGCGGGCAAGTTCGTCGGCCGGCCCGATGCCCGACAGCATCAGAAGCTGCGGCGTGTTCACCGTACCGCCGGAGAGCACCACTTCGTGGCGCGCCCGGCAGATCTCCCGCTTGCCGTCGCGCACGATCTCGACGCCGGCCGCGCGGCCGTTGTCCACCAGCACCCGGGTGGCCTGGGCACCGGTGAGAACGGTCAGGTTCGCCCGCCCCATTTCCGGCACCAGGAAGGCCCGTGCCGAACTGACCCGCCTGCCGTTGGAGATCGTGTAGTCGTAGCGCCCGACCCCTTCCGGCGCCGGACCGTTGAAGTCTGTGGTCAGCGGCAATCCAGCCTGCTGACCCGCTTCCAGAAAGGCTTCGGAGAGCGGGTTGATGTCCTGGAGCGTGGACAGCGGCTGGGGTCCGCCGCCGCCATGGACATCGCTGTCGCCGCCCCAATGGCCTTCGATCCGGCGATAGGCCGGCAGCACCTTGTCCCAGCTCCACTCCGGCAGGCCCATCTGCGCCCAGCCATAGTAGTCTGTGGGCAGTCCACGGGTCCACACCATGCCGTTGATCGACGACGAACCGCCGAGAACCTTGCCGCGCGGCCAGAACAGCCGGCGGCCATTCAAACCCGGCTCCGGTTCGGTATGGTAGAACCAGTTGGCGTAGTGTCCGCGCAGGAGGATGCCGGTCATCATCGGCACATGAAACAGCGGGTTGCGATCGGTGCCGCCGGCCTCGATCACCAGGACCCGCAGATCGGTCTCGCGCGCGAGGCGCCCGGCCACCACCGCACCGCCCGAGCCGGACCCGACGACAATGACATCCGCTTCGTGGTCGCTCTTCATCTGACGCCTCGCTTACACACTTTCACACAATCCCTCTGGCGGCGACGTGGGCCTCGTACATGGCCTCCAGCAGCGTACGCGGGGCCACCGCATCGCCAATCACCTGCACCGGCACCCTCAAAGCCTCGAGCGCGCCTTGGAAATCGGTCGCCGCCTCCGGCAGAGCCACATGCACGACCCGGGTAAACGGCCCCAGCGTCTCGTCCCGGCCCGTACCGGTGTTCCGGCAGGTCAGTTGTCCGTTGTCACAGGACGTCGGCTGGTAGCCGAGCCGCAAAGCGACGCCGGCGTGGCCCAGCCGGTCCAGCGCCGTCATTCGGCTATAGAGTGTCACCGACCAGAGCGGCGAGGTCGGCCGCGAAATCAGCTCCACCTTTGCGCCGGCGGCCGCCAGCGTCTCCGCCACGGAGAGCGAGGCCCACGAGCCGGTCTCGTCCCAGACCGCCACCCGCGCGCCCTGCCACTCCGCGCGCGGCGTTTCCAACGCCGAGATCGGATCGATCGGCGTGGTGCCGGCAAGAGCGCCGGCGCCATGGCGCGCGCCGGTCGCCAGGACCACCAGGTCGGCGCCGAAGCCGGCCACACTGTCGGGGTCCGCCTCCCGGCTCGTCTCCACACGCACGCCGGTGCGCTCGAGCGAAGCGACCAGCCAGTCGCGCATGGCAAAGAGATCGCCCCGGCCATGGCCGGTCCCGGCGACGGTCAAAATACCGCCCAGCGTCCCAGCGCGCTCCCAGAGCGTGACCTCATGGCCGGCGAGCGCGGCAAGACGCGCGGCCTCCAAGCCGGCCGGGCCGCCACCCAGCACGAGCACCCGGCGCGGTGTCGCGGCGGCCGGCGGTGTCTCGTCCCAATCGGCCTCCTTGCCGAGGCGCGGGTTCATCATACAGGTGATCGGCCGATGGATGCCGACCTGGCCGATGCAATAGTTGTGCGACACGCATGGCCGGATTTCCGCCTCGCGTCCCTCGCGGCTTTTCGCAATCAGGTCGGGATCGGCCATGTGCGCCCGATTGAGGCCGACCATGTCGATCCGACCACGGGCGAGCGTGTCCTCGACCTCCGCCAGGGTGCGGTAGCGATTCGCAGTCAAAAGCGGCAGATCGCCGATCACCGGACGAAGCTGCTCGGTCAGCTCGCGAAACGGATGCGGCGGCATCGCCATGTCGGCGACGTGGTAGCCGATGCTCGGCCACTGATAGGCTGCGACCGAGGCATTGATGAACGCGACGCCGGGAATGGCCGCCGCCCGGCGCGTTACCTCGCGCTGCTCGTCCGGGCCGAGCCCGTCGGGCATCAAGTCCTCCACGCTGGTGCGCACGCCGACCGCCATGCGGCCCACCATCGCGTCCGCCACCGCCCGCACCACCTCCAGCGGATAGCGCAGCCGGTTTTCGAAGCTGCCGCCATAGTCGTCGGCGCGGACATTCGCGCCCGGCGACAGGAATTGGTGCAACAGATGGCCGTGGCCGAGATGGACCTCCAATCCCTCGAAGCCGGCCGACAGCGCCATCTCGGCGGTGGCGACGTAGGCGGCGGTGACCTCTTCCATCTCCGCCCGCGTCATGGCGTGGGGAACCTCGCCGCCAGCGACCCAGGGCACGGCGGAGGGGCCCCAGGCCGGCAGCCGGTCGACCCCGTTCTCGCCGTGGCGGCCGGCATGGGTGATCTGGACGAAGATCCGCGCGCCTTCTGCCCGCACCGCGTCGACAATGCGGCACAGCCCATCGCGAGTGGACGGATCGGAGCCCGACAGGCCGCCCGACCGGCCAAGCGAGGTCCGGTGCACCCGGAGCGGCTCCACGATCACCAGGCCCACCCCGGCGCGGGCGCGCTCGCGCAGATAGTCGACGTGCCGGCTGGTCGGCCGGAAATCGACGCCGAAATTGGTGGTGTGTGCCGGCAGAAAGGTCCGGTTGCGCACCGTCACGCCCGCCAGATCGAACGGGGTGAAAGTGCGCGCGTAGGCCGTGCTCATTGTCGCGACGCGGCCTCGGGCGGTCCGACCTTTTCGCCGGTCTTGGTGTCGACGAGGGCGAGCTCGACATAGACCTTGCCGGTGCCGCCATGATCGATGCCGGTGTCGAAACAGTCGAAATGGCGGAAGCTTCCCGAAATCGGATGCAAACCTTCCGCGATCCGGTCCTGCGCCATCAGGATCGCCGGCTGCAGCTTCGCCACGATGCCCAGGCAAAGATTGGCGCTCGACTTCTCGGCCAAGAGCCGGCCTTTGATGTCGAACACGAAGGTCTCGCCCTCCAAAATCTTATTGGCGCAATGAAAGGCGCGCGTGACGGTCGCGACGATCTCGCACTCTTCGATCGGCGGCTGGTTGGAGCGATCGCTCATCGCGCCCCCTGCGCCAGCATGCGCTGGGTCACCGGCTCGTGGGTGTCGGCGCGGCGTATATGGACCTCCGCCAGCGCCTTGGAGGCGCCCTCGTCGGTCCCGGTGATGGGGCATTCGATGTAGCGCCAGATGCAGGTCAGCGGATTGAGGCCTTCCGCGGCGCGGTCGAAGGTCATGTAGAAGATCGACAAGACCGGCGACATCAGGTGCACGCAGAGCGGCGCATCGGAGAGCTCCGGCTTCACCTTGTGGCGCATGTCGAAGACGATGGTCTGGCCTTCGCGCACGCCGCAGGCGCAACCGCTGGGGCTTTTGGTCACCGTCACGACGATCTCGTAGGCGTCGAGCCAGCCGATCCCGAGATGGCGACGGCCGGAGAACAGGTTCTTCGCCTCCGGCGACAGCCGCGCCAGATCCGCGTCGGTGAAGTCGAGCGCCGGCTTCAGCGTTTCCGCCATCTCGTCGAGATTGTCGTCCTCCTGGACGTAGTAAGGATCGATCCGTCGCGGCGTGTCGCCCATCGGGGCCTCCCTGGTCAGATGGCCGTGACGCCGCCGTCGACGACCAGGACGTGGCCGGTGACGTAGGCGGAGGCCGGAGCTGCGAGGAACAAGGCGGCCCGAGCGACCTCGTCGGGTAGACCGAACCGTCCGAGCGGCACTGCGTCGACGATACCGGCCCGGCGCTCCGGGTCGGCCCGGGCAACGGCGGTCATGCCGGTCTCGATCGGCCCCGGCGCCACGGCATTGACGCGGCCGCCGAAGACGGAAAACTCGATCGCGAGCGTCCGGGCGAGACCGTTCACGCCCGCCTTGGAGGCCGCGTAGGACGTGGCCCGGCGATGGCCGACAAGCCCCACCTGGCTGGAAAACAGCACCAGCGATCCCCCGCCGGCCGCCTTGAACACCGGCTCCACGGCCCGCGCGACATGGAACGGCCCGTCGAGATTGATCGACAGCACCCGCTTCCAATCGTCGTCGGTGGTGTCGCTCAAGCCGCGATATTCGAACACGCCCGCCGTCAGGACAAGCGCATCCACACCGCCGAGCGCGTCCGCCATCTCACCGACAGCCCGGTCAACGTCGGCGCCATCGGTGATGTCGCAGGTGCCTACGACCCCCCCGTCATCGACCGTCTCGCCGGGGAGCGTGGTCGCGGCAACCTTCGCGCCGGCGGCCGTCGCCAGACGGACGACCGCCTGGCCGATGCCGGATCCTCCCCCCATCACCAGGAGCTTAAGGCCCGAAATATCGACCAGAGGCGATATCGTGTCCGCCATGATCAAGCCGCCTTACGCGCGATGATCAACGTCCAGGGAAAACGCCAGGACATCATCTCCGGCGCAAGCGAGCCGTCGAATTCCTCGAACGGCACGATCTCCACGTCGTCGAAGCCGGCGTCGCGGTGGGCCGCCACGATGTCCATCTCGTTGAGCGGCACCATGAACGGCTCGTTGTTGCGGGCGGAATGGCCGTAGTGGATGTAGGTCTTGAACGGATCGTCCCGCACCAGGAAGTCGAGATGGATCGACAGCCCACCCGGCGCCAGCAGCCGGTGGGTCTCCTTCAGGAGCGCCTTGATGTGCGAGGGCGGCATCTCGTGCAGCACCATGGAGGACGTGACGATGTCGTTCTCGCCGGCCTCGAGCCCGGTCGCGATCGCATCCGCCTGCTTGTACAGCACGTTCTGCGCCTGCCGCTCCGCCGCCCGCTGGGCGGCGACCTTCAGGCACGGCGCGGACAGCTCCACGCCCACCACGGAAATGTCCGGATGGCCGGCATAATAGGGCTGCGTCGACGCCCCGAAGCCGCAGCCGAGATCTACCACCTTCTTCACATCGCGACCGGCGCGCGCCATCGCCTGATCGGCGAGCCGATCCCACAAGGTGGCATGGTCCTTCAGCATCGGCGCGGTCGACTGGCCGCCGCGCTCGTAGACATAGCCGGCGATTTCGTCGCTCCAGACCCCGCCGGGATGCTGATGGATGTCGATCGAGGTGTAGTATTCCGGCTGCTCGAAGTCGGGATCGAGCTGCAACAGGTGATCCGGCACTTCGCGGTTGAGGTCGGCCAGGATCTCGTCGCGATAGGCGTCGTAGTGCACCGCGAGCCCGTACATGCCGGAATATTTCATCCGCTGCAGATGACGCTCGAACCAGCCGAAGAACTGAGCGGTGGTGTCGGACGCCATCAGCGCCTTGACGTCCTCGCCCGTCTTCGGCGTGTCGCCCTCCTCCGCAGCGGCGACCGCGTAGCGCTTCTTCAACTCCGGAAACATCTCACGCGTCCAGAACAGCTTACAGTCCAGAACGAAGGACTGGTAGGCATCGAGCTTCCGGCTCTTCGGTATCGTGTCGAACATGGGGGTGCCTTCCCTGGATCATATTTCAGGAGGTTGCGCCGATGCAGCGCGCACCCATGAAACGTGATCGCTTCCAATGGGATAGAGCGCGATCCGGAGGCCGGATCGCCGAGCGCCCTACTCCTTGTTGAACTTGTCGACGCCTTCCTCGGGCGCGCCCAGCGAAACCTCGATCCCCAGCGTGCAGCGCATCAACTCGCTGGAGAAGGCGCGGCGCGCGGCATCGAGCTTTTCCTGCTGCGCCTCGCTCGGAACGAACTCGTCCAGCGCCTTGGCGGTCACCGGCGTACCGCTTTCCAAAAGTATTTCCAGGGTAGCGAGGCGATCGCGGGTGACGTGCAGCTCCGCCGCCATGGTCATCACCATGGCCAACAGACGGTCGACGGCCTGGTCGTCGAAAAAGGTCTGCTCCGGCTTCAGCGGCAGACCGGACGGGTGGTCGGATATGATCATCGATATTCTCCTCGGCCCTAGAGCCTTTTCCGATCAGGTGGAATCACCTGATCGATAAGAAATGGCCCCAGATTCAATAGCTTGAGCAATTTCTTTTCGTTCAGATCGACCCGATCTGAACGGGAAATGCTCTAACGGCCTTGGTCAGCTGGACGACCGGCCGCCGGCACGGCGACGGCGGCCGGTCGTCTTGGCGTGCGCGTTACGCTTTGGTGTTCTGGATCAGCTCCCAGGCCCCTTCGCCGAACGCCTCGGTCGCGAGCTTCTTGTTGAGGGGCTCCATGGCGGTCGCGAGCGCGGCGGCATCGAGGTCGATGAGCGCGTCTGCGCCGTTGGCGTCCGACCAGGTTTTCAGGTCCTTCGACTTCTGATCGAGGCCGGCCTGGTAATAGTAAGTCTCCTCCAGCTCATCGAACGAGGACTGCAGGACCTTCTGCTCGTCGGCCGACAGGCCGTTCCAGGCCGAAGTGGAGATCACTTCCTTGTCGAGGGCGAGGCCGAAGTCCGGCACGACGACGTGCTTACAGACTTCGTAGAACTTGAACTGCACGGCCGGATTGAGGGCCGTCAGCACGCCGTCGACGATGCCGTTCTGCAGCGACAGATAGACCTCGTTGAACGGGATCGGAGTCGGCACCGCACCGAAGAAGTTCAGCGCCTCGATGCAGCCCTTGATCTGCGGCGCGCGGATCTTGCGCTCCTTCAGCTCGGAGAGATCGCTGATCGGCTCCTTCAGCATCAGGTTGTAGCCGCCGAGACGGCCGACGCCGAGCAGGCGCGCGTTGTATTTCTGCTCAAGCACCTCGGAGCACTTGGTGCCGATCTCGGTCTCCAGCACGGCCTTGGCCTGGGCCCCGTTCTTGAAGAAATACGGGCTGTAGAGAACGTCGAACTGCTCGGTGCCGGTGTAGGCGCCGTTGTAGACATCGAGGCTGCCCAGCGCCATCGACTCGATCAGGTCCTTCTCGCCGCCGAGCGTTCCGGCAAAGATCTCGAACGACAATTCGCCGTTGGTCTTCTCCTTGATGGTGTCGGAGAGCTTGGCGTTGAAGGTGTTCGACAGGGTCTGCGGACCGCCGGCATTGCCGTAGCGCAGAACGGTGGCGGCACGGGCACGCAGCGGCAGCGCGGTCATGGCAGCGACGGCGGCAGCACCGCCCATCAATCCGCGACGGGTAAGATCGAAGGTCATTGTTCCATCCTCTGGTTGGTGATGTTCGCTTCTCAAAGGAGCAGGTGTGGAAGGTAGGTGGAGAACCAAGGCACGTAGGTGAGCACCAGAAGTGCGATCCACAGGACCAGGTAGAACGGCAGACCGCCCCGGAACACGTCCAGCATTCCGATCCCGGATATTCGCGCCATAACGAAAAGATTGAGCCCGACCGGCGGCGTGATCATCCCGAGCACCAGGTTGAACACCATCACCAGGCCGAAATGGATCGGATCGACGCCAAGCCCGGTCATCAGCGGGAAGAAGATCGGCGACAGGATCAGCATCAACGGCATGGCATCGAGGAAGGTGCCGAGAATGAGCAACAGCACGTTGATGATCAGGAACAGGACATAAGGGTCGTTGCTGATCGACAGGAGCAACGACTGGACCATCCGTCCGAGGCCGGCGAGCACGGCGATCTGGCCGAAGATCTGGCTCATGGCGACCGTCATCATGATCACCGCGGTCGTCATCGCGGCGGAGACGGCGGCATCGAAATAGTCGTTCAGCGTCATGTCACGATAGACGAAGACACCGATCACGATGGTGTAGAGCACCACCACGGCCGCCGCCTCCGTCGGCGTGGCAATGCCGAACACCTTGGTGCAAATGATGATGACCGGCGCGCCCAGCGGTAGGATGCCCGCTCGGATCGCGCTCCAGCGCTCTTTAGCGCTCTTCTTCTCCTCGCGCGGAATGTTGTTGCGACGGGCGAGATAGCCGCTCATCGCGATCAAGCCGACATACATCAAGATGCCGGGAAGAATGCCCGCGATGAAGAGCGCGCCCACCGACAGGTTGGCGATAGAGGCGAGCAGGATGAACAGGATCGAGGGCGGGATGATCGGCCCCATCGCCGCGGCGGCGGAAATCACGCCGGCGGCGTAGCGCTCCGGATAGCCGCGCCGCTTCATCTCGGGGATCAGGATCGAGCCGGTGGCAGCGGCATCGGCGACCGCCGAGCCGGACACGCCCGCCAGGAACAGGTTGCTGGTGATGCCCACATTGGCGATGCCGCCGGGCCGGTGCGCGACGAGACTGCTTGCCAGATTAATCAGGCGTCTGGTGACGCCTGCTTTCGTCATCAACTCGCCCGCCAACACGTACATCGGCACCGCGAGCATGGCGTAGCTATCGACGCCGCTGGTGATCGCCTTGACGAACAGAACCGGGTTGACCGGACGCGCATCGAACTGGCTTACGGCGATGAACGTGAGCGCCGCGACGCCGACCGAGAACGCGATATCCATGCCCAACAGCACGAACACGAACAGCAGAAGGATGCAGATCGTCAGAAGCATGGAGCGAAGTGCCGTCCTGGATCGTCAGGGCGATCGGGAGACGAAAGGGCCGCGCCCTCCGTCCGAGATCGGTCCGAAACAACAAGCTCGACAGGTTCCATCGGCATCATAGAGAGAACCTGTCCCATCGGGATGAACACGGTGCCGATCAGGAGTCCCCGAGCGCGACGGGGTCGTCCACATGACCCTTGAGGAGACGCCAGATCCGCCAGACTTCGTTGATCAGGAGGAGGATGGCGCCCACCGGCAGCGCCCAGAACTTCCAGCCATCCGACAGCCCGGTCGCGTAGGAAATCGTGCCCGATGTCAGCTTGATGATCGGTACCGAGTACCAGAGGATCATCAACAGGATCCCGACGGTCATCAGATGCATCGCCAGCTCGATCACACGCCGCGGCTTCGTCGGCACCCGGTCGATGATCGCCGTCATCCGGATATTGAACCCGGCGAAATAGGCAAATCCCGCGCCGATAAAAATAAGCCAGATGAACAAGAGCTTTGGAAGCTCTTCGCCCCACATCGGCGGCGCGTTGAACAGGTACCGCATCGTAACGGAATACAGGACCAATCCAGTAAAGAGCGAAAGGATGACGGCGCAAAGCAAGGCACCCGCCTTCCGAAATAGCTGGAATGCAGCCGTTCCGCGCATGCTTTCTGTTCCCCTTTTGCTGTTTTCGCCCGCGACCCTCAGCGCGCATCTGCGCCTTCAAGTCACCCGGTCCAGGAGCCGGCGAATGGGCACCGCGAACCGGATGGGCTTCAGCTTGTGTCTCCGCTTAATGTCCTATAGATAAGACAGCGTGTCCATAGGGTTTTGAGCAGATCCTGCGCCGGATCGCCCACGCAGCGTCCTTTTGCTGCGGCCCGGATGCTCCTGTCCTCGCGAAACAACCCATCACAAGGAGCCGGCCTTGGAGAGCGTCGACATCGTGATCGTCGGAGCGGGCACGGCGGGCATGCCCTGCGCCATCGAAGCCGTCGCAACCGGCGCTCGCGTGCTGGTGATCGAACAGGCCGATGCGCCGGGCGGGACGCTGCACGTCAGCCTCGGCCAGCTCAGCGGCGCGGGCTCCAAGCTGCAAGCGGCGCACGGCATCGAAGACAGCGCCGAGGCCCATCTCGCCGACATCGACCGGATCAATCGCGGCACCGGCCGCGCCGATGTGCTGCGCCGCACCGTGCCGGCCCAGGGCGACACCATCGACTGGCTGATGGAAAACGGCTTTGCGATGGATCCTGCCTGCCCGGCGATCCTGCACCTGCACGAGGCCTACCGCGTCGCCCGCACCTATTGGGGTGTCGAAGGCGGCATCTCGGTTCTGAAGGCGGTGCGGCCGCTGTTTGAACGGGCAATGGCCGAGCCCAACGCCGAGATCCGCTACGCGACCCGCGCCGTGTCCCTTCTCACCGATGGCTCCGGCGCGGTGACCGGCCTTCGCCTCGCCGATCGTGAGACCGGATCCGAAACCGAGATCGCCGCCAGCTCGGTCGTGCTGGCAACCGGCGGCTACGGCGCCAACGCGGAGCTGTTCGCCCGGCTGACCGGCGGCCGACCGCTTGTCACTGCGGCGATGGAGACCTCCACCGGTACCGGCCTGGAAATGGCGGAAGCGGTCGGTGCCCGCATCGTCGGGGAGGACCTGTTCCTGCCCACCTATGCCGGCGTGGTCAGCGAACCCGGCGGCAACCGGATTGTCTGGCGCCAGATGCCGAGCCTGACGCCGCAGGTGCGCCAGCCGTGGGAGCTGCACCTGGCGCCCGACGGCCGGCGCTTCGTGCGCGAGGACGATCCGAGCGTCGACGCCCGCGAACACGCGCTGGAGAACCTGCCGGCGCTTTCGTTCTGGTGCGTCTTCGACGAGGCGATCCTAGCGGCTGCCCCGCCGCTTCTGCCCGGTTGGACCGAGAAGGAGCTGGCCTTGGCCTGGGCGGGCAAACGTCCCGATTTCGTAGCGGCCGACGGGATCGATGATCTCGCGGCCAAGACCGGGATGGCGGCGGACAACCTGCGCGAGGCGCTCGCCGACTATGCCGCTGCGTGCACCGGCGAGATGGTCGACCCGATGCGCCGCGTCCATTGTCCGATGCCGATCCGCGGGCCCGCCTTCCGGGCCGTGAAGATGCACGGGATCGTGCTGAAGACCGCCGCCGGCCTGGATATCGACGACACGATGCGCGTTCGCCGCGCCGAAGGCGGCGTGATCGACGGCCTCTATGCCGTTGGAGAGGCGATCGGTGGCTCCACACTGTCCGGCAAAGGTTTCGTCAGCGGCATGAGCGTCACCCCGGCGCTGACGCTCGGCCGCTGGCTCGGACACACCCTCGGCCGAACGCTTGCTTCCAAGGAGACCGTATGAGCACAGAGCCCCAAGTCCTGCGCGGCTTCGCCACCGTTGATGGCGGACAGGTGCACTATCGCCATGCCGGCGGCACGGACGGCACGCCATTGGTGATGATCCACCAGTCGCCCGGCTCTTCCAAGCAGCTTGAAGGCGCGATGGCGGAGCTTGCCGCTCTGGGCCGGCGAACGATCGCCCCCGATACCGCCGGAAATGGCGATTCCACCCCGCTTGCCCTGGAAAGTCCGGCAATCGCCGACCTTGCCGCGCGCGCAGTCGCGGCCCTGGACGGGCTCGCCTCCGGCCGGTTCGATCTGTATGGCAGCCACACCGGCGCTTCGCTCGCCATGGAGATCGCCATTGCGCATCCCGACCGCGTGCGGAGCCTGGTGATCGACGGCATGGGGCTTTATGACGCGGACCTGCAGTCGGAAGTGCTGGAGCGTTACGCCCGCGAAATCCGGCCCGATGCGGAAGCCACCCACTTGATGAAGGTCTGGCATTTCTGCCGTGACCAGTTCCTGTTCTGGCCCTATTACAATCGCACCGCCGCCGGCCGGTTGCCGAACGGCCTTCCCGACGACGACGAGCTCCACGATTTCGTGGTGGAGGTGCTGAAGTCGGTCCGCAGCTATCATCTGAGCTACCGGGCGGCCTTCCGTCATCCCAAACGCGAGCGGCTGCCGCTGATCACCGTGCCCACGCTGGTGGTCTGCTCTCCTTCCGACATGCTCTACGAGTATTTCGAGCCGGTGGCGGAGCTGGTCCCCGGCGCGCGCAGGGCCGAGCTTCTGCCCTGGGGCGATCCGGACCATCACGCCCACGCCGCCCGCACCATCGATGGCTTCGTCGCCGAAACGGCGGACTGAAGGGGATAAGTCCGTGCGGGCCCCGCCGGGACGTGCTCAACCTATTGAACCCGGAGCCATTTCTTGCCGCTCAGATGGAAGCATCTGAGCGGAACGGATCTAGCCAACGAAATCGCGGACGCCGTCTGCGACCGGTCTCATGAGGCCGCCGTCAAAGGTCCAAGCGCCTCGGCAACG
>NZ_JABJVY010000040.1:0-29666 GCF_040750475.1 Amorphus sp. 3PC139-8
AAACTTGTTCGTCGTCTTGCTCGTCATAGCCCCATCCTCTCAGGAGTTGGAGCCTCCGACAAACCCGGGGCGGTTCACACTGCGCGGCAAGCGGAAGCCGTAGCGGCCGGTGCTGGAGAAAGCCCGACGGCTGAGGTGATAATGGTTCGGGTAGAAGACGCCGAGCAGCGGTGGGGCGACCTGGCGACTGTCGACGCGATCGTTTTCGGGGCCCCAACCTACATGGGCGGTCCTTCGGCGGCATTTAAGACCTTTCAGGATGCCACTTCTCACGCCATCATGGCGAAAGGATTCCTGTGGCACGATAAGCTTGCGGCCGGGTTTACCAACTCTGGCGCTCGATCGGGCGACAAGCTTGCCACCCTTATCCAGATGTCTTTGTTTGCGGCGCAGCATGGAATGATTTGGATCGGACTCGATCTGCCTCCCGCGAACAATTCGTCGATCGGATCTGAGTCGGACTTGAACCGGCTGGGCTTCTGGCTCGGAGCCGGAGCGCAATCGAACGTCGACGAGGGGCCGGAGACGGCACCTCCGGCTTCCGATCTCGCCACCGCGCGCCATCTCGGCCGCCGCGTGGCAGAAGCTGCCATACAACTCGCCCGTGGCCGTCTACCCGTGCAGTTCGAACTGGTGGAAGACGCCGGAAGCAAGTGGAGCGAGTGATCAGGATCGAACCGACGACATTCAGCGTTGGAAGTTGATGTCCTCTCACTGAATTGCGTTCGCCCGGTCCCTGAAAAGGGCGTTCCCGGCACTCCCTGTCAAGTGGCAGGGGCACGGCGTCAAGATAGAGCTCGACCGGAAGCTGGTTCTTGTCGTTCGGACGTTTCCGTCTGAGTGGAAAAGGCCCTACACCGCGCGGAAATGCTTGGACAGCTTCAGGCGCTGGGCCTGGTAGTTGGAGCCGAGCCCGGTGCCGTAGAGCGTGTCGGGCAGCTCCGCCATGCGCTCATAGACCAGCCGGCCGACGACTTGGCCGTGATCCAGGATAAAGGGCACCTCGTGGCTGCGGACTTCCAGCACCGCGCGGGCGCCGGAGCCGGCTGCGCCATGGCCGAAGCCCGGATCGAAGAAGCCGGCATAATGGACCCGGAATTCGCCCACCAGCGGGTCGAACGGGACCATTTCGGCGGCATAGCCCGGGGGCACCTGAACCGCCTCGCGCGACACCAGGATGTAGAATTCGTTGGGGTCCAGGATCAGGCCACGGCCGGGGCGCACGGTGACCGGGTCCCAGAAATCGGCGATGTCGTAGCCGTCCTTGCGGTCGACATCGATCACGCCGGTGTGGCGCTTGCCGCGGTAGCCGACGATTGCGCTCTCAAGCTCGCTTTCCAGATCGATGGACAGCTGAAGCCCGCTGTCGATCGCGGCGTTGCCGGGGGCGACCAGCGGCTCGTTGCGGTGAAGTTCTGTCAGTTCGGCGTCGCTGAGGGTGGTCGATCCGCGGCGGAAACGGATCTGGCTGAGGCGCGAGCCGGTGCGCACCAGGACCGGGAAGGTGCGCGGGCTGATTTCCGCATAAAGCGGGCCCGAGTAGCCGGCGGGCACCCGGTCGAAGGCGCCGGCACGGTCGGCGATCACTCGGGTGAAGACGTCGAGCCGGCCGGTGGAGCTCTTCGGGTTGGTGGACGCGGCCACCGCGGAGGGCAGGGCGAGCCGCTCCTGCAGCGGCACCACATAGACGCAGCCTGTTTCCAGGACGGCGCCCTGGCTGAGATCGATCGTGTGCAGGGTTACTTCGGCGAGCTTGTCGGCGACCGACACCTCCGGACCGGGCAGGAAGCTTGCGCGGATGCGGTGGGCGACGGTGCCCAGCCTCAGGTCCAGGCTCGCCGGTTGGATCTGGTCGGCGTCGAACGGTCGCTCGGCGGCGATGGCGCCTTGTTGGTTCAGCGCCGCGAGCGCCTGTCGGGGAAGAATGCCCGCCGTGTCCTGCATGATACCGGTCCCCGCCCGCCAATGATGGCCGTTTTGCCGCTTTCTCAGTCCATGACCTAACCGAACACCGCATTGACGCCAAGAAATCCCGGGCGTAAACAGCGCATCGTCCCGTGGTCATTTGAGCCGGCCGGCTTGCAGCCACGTTAAACAAGTCGCTAAAGAGGCCGGGTGAAGGTACGCCCCGGTCGCTCCCCGACCGGGTTTTTTTGTGTCTCGACCCGAAAGGGGCGCCTCCCAGTGCCGGTGGTCTCCGGCCGATCGAACTGGAAAGGAAGTCGAGCATGGCGTCGTCGTCGCTGCCTTCGGGCGTCGGACCCGCAACCCGTCTCGTGCATGGCGGAACCGAGCGTTCCCAGTTTGGCGAGACCTCCGAGGCTTTGTTTCTCACGCAGGGCTTCGTCTACGAGACCGCGGAAGACGCGGCCGCACGCTTTGCCGGCGAGGCGGAAGGCTTCGTCTATTCGCGCTACGGCAACCCCACCGTCCAGATGTTTCAGGACCGCATGGCGCTTCTGGAAGGGGCGGAAGCCGCGCGCGCGACGGCGAGCGGCATGGCGGCGGTGACAGCGGCAATGCTCGCCTGCGTGAAGGCCGGCGACCATGTGGTGGCCTCGAAGGAGCTGTTCGGCGGCTGCCGCTATGTGGTGGAGGATCTGCTGCCGCGCTTCGGGGTGGACGCCACGCTGGTGATGGGATCGGATCTCGCCGCCTGGCAGGCTGCCGTCCGTCCGAATACGACCGCGTTCTTCACCGAGACCCCGGCCAACCCCACCCTGGCATTGGTGGATATTGCCGCGGTTGCCGAGATCGCCCATTCGGCGGGGGCCCGTCTGGTCGTCGACAACGTGTTCGCGACCGCCTTGCATCAGGCTCCGCTGAAGCTGGGTGCCGACGTGGTGGTCTATTCCGCGACCAAGCACATCGACGGTCAGGGGCGATGTCTCGGCGGCGTGATCCTTTCCGACCAAGCCTGGGTGAAGGAGAATCTCGACACGCTCCTGCGCCAGACCGGGCCGGCCCTGTCGCCCTTCAACGCCTGGATCATGCTGAAGGCGCTGGAGACGTTTCCGCTGCGGGTGCGCCAGCAGACCGAGACGGCGGCGCGCGTCGCCGATGCGCTCGCTCGGCATGCCGGCATTGCCAAGGTGATCTATCCGGGCCGCGCCGACCATCCCCAGGCCGAGATCGCCGCCAAGCAGATGACCGGCGGAGGCACCTTGATCGCGTTCGAGGTCAAGGGCGGCCGGGATGCGGCCTTCGCCGTTTCCAACGCGCTGCGGGTGATCAAGATTTCCAACAATCTCGGCGATGCCAAGAGCCTGATCACCCATCCGGCAAGCACGACCCATCAGCGCCTGACCGACGAGCAGCGCGCCGAGCTGGAGATCGGGCCCGGGTTGCTGCGGCTCTCCATCGGGCTGGAGGATGCCGAGGACGTGGTTGCCGACCTGACCCGGGCGCTCGACAGCGTGAGCGCGAAGACCTCCGTGTCGGTGGGATGAGCTCGGAGTAGAGCCGATCAGCTTTTTATGGAATTGCTGAACGGCCCTACCCCATTGCTTTGATGCATTTTCGGACGACGAACCGGTTTCCGCTTCGCCCGGAAATGCTCTAGTCCGGCCCGAGCAGGCTGGCGGCAAGCACGATGCGCGCCGCCGCCGACAAGCCGCAGACCATCGCGAACGCCGCCGCAATCGCCGGAAACCATGCCGGAACCAGGCACATGAGCATGAAGGCGGCGATGGTTTCACCGCCCTCCGCCAGCCCGCTCAGATAGTAGAGCGATTTCGGTCCCTGGGCCGCCGTTGCGAGTTTACGGCGTTCCGCGAACACCGCGAAGGCGAGGAAAGCGCTGCCATTGGCGGTGAAGGTGAATAGGAGCACGGCCGCCGCGAGGGCGTTCCGTGCCGGATCGGCCACCGCGAAGGCGAGCGGCACCGCGCCGTAGAAAACGAAGTCGAGCACGATATCCAGGTAGCCGCCGCGGTCGCTGGGGCCGCTTGCCGACGGGCCGGGTTCCGCGTCGCCTGGAAGGGCTCGAGCGACGGCGCCGTCCAGCCCGTCAAACGCCCGATTCAACGCGATCAGGGCAAGGCCTACCAGAAAGAGGCCATTGGCGATCGCGAGCGCGGCGATGAGCCCGAAGGCGAAACCGGTGATCGTTACAGCGTCGGCAGGAATTCCGGCACGTGCGATCCTCCGTCCGGCCGCCTGAAGCGGGGGATCGATCAGCGATCTCAGGCGGGCATCGAACATGGCAGCCTATCCGCCAGACCAAAAGCGTGTGCGGCGTACGAGGTAGAAAGATGCCGTCGGCGACGACAGCCTGACGCATGGACGCGATGGTATGCCGTTGGACATGCGACATGTACAAGGCCGCCTTCGCTCAAGGTCCGGTCCAGCAGGCGAAGACCATGTCCCAGTAGGCATGGGCCCGCGCGATTGACGCCAGGGCCGGAGGCGCGTAGAGCGCCGCAAGGCGACATGAGGCAAAAACGGCACCGGCTGTGTCCCGCGCGCAGCCCCGCAAGACGGTGCGCCGAACGTTTCGAGAGAGAGAATGTACGAAGCCACCACCCGAAATCTCCGGGTCACCGTCAGTCCTCAGTATCTGGAGGATGAATCCGCGCCGGACCAGGGACGCTATATCTGGGCCTACACAATCGAGATCGCCAACGAGGGCGCGGAGACGGTACAGCTCATCAACCGCTATTGGCACATTACCGATGCCAGCGGACACGTGGAGGAGGTGCGCGGTCCCGGCGTGGTCGGCGAGCAGCCGGTGCTCGCGCCCGGCGAGGCGTTCACCTATACCTCCGGCTGTCCGCTCGGAACGCCCTCAGGGATCATGGTCGGCATCTACGAGATGGAAACCGCCGACGGCGAACGCTTCGAGGTCGACATCCCCGCCTTCTCGCTGGACTTGCCGGACGCGCATCCGACTTTGAACTAGCTCGCGCCAATGCGCTTCACCCCGCGGAGCCGCGAGCAACGCGAGCAGGCGCGAGCTAAAGCGTCTGGTAGCGGGCGCGGGCGCCGCGTTCGATCGCCGCGATGATCAGCTTTTCCAGGCTCAGCGTGTCGCGCAGCATGGAGAGAAGCCGCAACTCCTCCGGCTCCACGGTGAGGTCGGCGGCGGCCACCTCGACGGCGAGCGCATAGGCGGTCTCGTAGAGGTGCTTCGGCAGGCAGGTGCGGATCAGCTCCAGCACCGTTTCCAGCCCGTCCTCTTCCTGCAGGATCTCTGCGCAGGTTTCCGAGGCGGTCACTAGCCGGTTCTCGTTGTAGTCGCGGAAGATCGGAAGCGTGCGGACGATCTCGCCGATCTGCTGCAGCTCTGCATCCGTCATCGTACGGTCGACCGCCGACATGGTGACCATGACGTAGACGAGGGCTTCATGATGGGAAATCGGCTGGTCCATCCGGGGCTCCGAGGGTTTTTTGTTCGCCCGGACCCTAGAGCGACTCGACGCACGATGGAAGACATTCGCCGAATTGCAGACGCCGAGAATTGACCGCGCGCCCGCGCGCCCATAGATCAACGGCGTTCCGTCGTTTTCTGGCGGCTCCTCAAGAAGAAGGCTTAAAATCATGACCGTTCGCCCCGAACCCGCCGATCTTTCCGAAGAGATCGTCGCCGCGGCGAAGGTCAGCAAAGCCTGGCCGTTCGAGGAGGCGCGCAAGATCATCGCGCGGCTGGAGCGCCGCGGCGGCAAGGACGAGGTGCTGTTCGAGACCGGCTATGGCCCATCCGGCCTGCCGCATATCGGCACCTTCGGCGAGGTCGCGCGCACCACCATGGTGCGCCATGCCTTTCGGGTGCTGACCGACGATAAGATCCCGACTCGGCTTCTGTGCTTCTCCGACGACATGGACGGCATGCGCAAGGTGCCGGAAAACGTGCCGAACCAGGAGCTGCTCAGGGAAAATCTCGGCAAGCCGCTGACGCGCGTCCCCGATCCGTTCGGAACCCACGATTCGTTCGGCGCCCACAACAACGCCCGGCTGCGCGCCTTCCTGGACGCCTTCGGCTTCGAGTACGAGTTCGCCAGCGCCACAGACTATTATCTCTCCGGCCGGTTCGACCAGATCCTGATCCGGGTGGCGGAGCGCTATCAGGCGATCATGGACGTCATGCTGCCGACGCTGGGCGAGGAGCGTCAGGCGACCTATTCGCCGTTCCTGCCGATCTCGCCCGCGACCGGTCGGGTGCTCTATGTGCCGATGAAGGACGTAAACCCGAGCGACGGCACCATCACCTTCGACGACGAGGACGGCAGGGAGGTGACGTTGCCGGTCACCGGCGGGCGCGTAAAGCTGCAGTGGAAGCCGGATTTCGGCGCACGCTGGGCGGCGCTCGACGTCGACTTCGAGATGTTCGGCAAGGACCACCTCTCCAACCAGCCGGTCTATGACCGGATCTGCAAGGTGTTGGGCGGCGAGCCTCCGGAGCATTTCGTCTACGAGCTGTTCCTGGACGACAAGGGCGAGAAGATCTCCAAGTCGAAGGGCAACGGGCTGACCATCGACGAATGGCTGACCTATGCCTCGCCGGAGAGCCTGTCGCTGTTTATGTTCCAGAAGCCGAAGACGGCGAAGCGGCTTTATTTCGACGTGATCCCACGCACGGTGGATGAGTATTTCGCCCACGTGGCGGCGTTCGGCCGTCAGGATGCCGCCGCGCAGGTGAACAATCCGACCTGGCACATCCACAGCGGCGCCCCGCCGGTCATCAACATGCCGGTCTCGTTCGCGCTGCTTTTGAATTTGGTCTCGGCTTCGAACGCGGAAACGGCCGACGTGCTGTGGGCCTATATCTCGCGCTATGCGCCGGGCGTGACGCCTGCGGCTGCCCCGGAGCTGGACCGGCTGGTGGGCTACGCGATCCGCTACTACGAGGATTTCGTGCGCCCGAAGAAGGTGTTCCGGGCGCCCGACGAGCTGGAGCGGGAGGCGCTTGCTGCCCTTGACGCCAAGCTTGCCACGCTTCCCAAGGACGCCGATGCGGCGACGATCCAGGACGCGATCCTGGACGTGGCGCGCGGCTTCGAGCGTTATCTCGACCCCAAGCGCAAGGGGCCGGACGGAGGTCCCGGCGTTTCCGGCCTCTGGTTCCAGGCGCTCTATCAGACCCTGATCGGCCAGGATCAGGGGCCGCGTTTCGGCTCGTTCGTAGCGCTTTACGGCATCGACGAGACCCGATTGCTGATCGAAAAAGCGCTCGCGGGCGAACTGGTCGCGGTCTCGGCAAAGCAATAGTCCCGGCAACCGGGGAGGATTACTGCGTCGTCGGCGGGGGCGGCTGCCACAAGCCGCGCTTCTGGCCCTGGGCGATCCAAGACAGCACCTTCAGCCGATCCGGGGCGTCCTCGGCCGGCTTCGCCCAGCCTTGCGAGACGAGCCAGCTTGCGATGTCGGTGGCGCCAACGGTGCAGGTGACATCCGCCGGTTCGTCGAGCTTGGCCGTCTCGTTGGCTTCCGACGCCGCTTCGAGCGTGCGCGCGACCTTCTCGTCGAGGGCCAGGCACTCGATGGCGCGGGCGCCGACCAGCTTGCGCAAGGCGGTGCGGGCGCGGATGTCACAGCTCCACTGAACCGGCGAGCCTTCCTGGCAAGTGTCGAAGGTGGACGGGCCGTCGACCTGGGCGATTTTCAGCGGGGTGCCCTGGGCGTCGAGGGTCAACGCGTCTTCCACCACCACCAGATAGTAGCGCACCGGCTTCGGCGGTAGCGGCGGCGGCAGTTCCACCGCGCTCGGCAGGCGCTGCAGCGGGGCGACGCGTTCCGGGCTGCGGGTAATCCGGTTGGAGGAGACGTCGCGGACGGAGACGTCCGGTTCGGTCTCGATAGGTTCCAGCTCGTCGGCGGGCTCTACGGCGTTGGCGTCGGCCACTTCGGCCGGGCGCACCGTGGTCTTGCCGCCCCAGTCGGCGGCGTTCTGGGGGTCGTCGTTGGGCGCGCCGAGCGGCAGCGTCTTCATGCGTTCCGACACCGGGCCGACCCAGCCGTCGTCCAAAAGCAGAAGCGGAACCACGCTGGCGGCTGCCGCACCGATCACCACCGCGGCATAAAGAACCCGCGACAGGGTCTGGGACCGGCGCCGAGCCCGCGAATAACTGGCCATTACTGACTAGCCCACAAAATCCTGGCCATCCATTCGATCGAGGCGAGCGGGAGGGTCCGGTCGGGGTGCTCGGGGTTGAGCGAGGTCAGCTCGACCATCTTGCTGGTCTGCCGATGGAGAATTTTCGCCATCACCTCGCCGTCCATGGTTTTCACCACGACCCGATCGCCCCGGCGGACCGCCGCCGCGCGCGAGACGATCAATACGTCACCGTGGCGGTAGAGCGGAAGCATGGAATCGCCGGAAATCTCAAGAGCGTAAACGGGCTCGTCTCGGCGCTCCGGAAAGGTGATCTCGTCCCAGCCGCTGCCGACGGGAAAACCGCCATCGTCGAAGAAGCCGCCGGCACCGGCCTGGGCGAAGCCCACCACGGGCACTGCACGCGGCGTTGGGATCGCATCCTCCGCCAGACGCCGGTCGCCGCTGCGAAAGAAGTCGGCGAGGCTCGAGCCGGTCGCTTCCAGGACCTTGGCGATCGATTCCGTCGAGGGCCAGCGCGGACGTCCGTCGCCGGCCAGTCGCTTCGACTTGTTGAATGTCGTCGGGTCGAGGCCGGCGCGGCGCGCCAGGCCGGAGGGGCTCAATCCCTGCCGGTCGGCCAGCCCGTCGATCGCCGCCCAGACCCGCTCGTGCGTGAGCATGCCGCACCACCTCTCCGTCGCGTGGACGAACGCCGACCCGGAGACCCTCTCCGGGAATAAGAAAAGGAAAACATACCTAAATGCACTTTAATTCCCGCCACGCTCGGAGTCCAGAACCGACGCGGTTCCGGTCTAGACTCGGATACCTTGTCGGCGGGCGGGGCGAGCCGCTACTGTCGTCCGAAACCTTTATCGAGTACCGGATCCATGCGCGCCAAGACCGTCTACAAGATCGTCGACACCCCCTCCTGGGAGACAGCGGAGCGTGAAGGCGTCTATCGAGGAGCGCCGATCGACCACGTCGATGGCTTTATCCACCTTTCCGCGCGTCACCAGGTGATGGAGACGGCGCGTCGCCACTTTGGAGAACAGGAAGGCCTGCTGCTGGTGGCGATTCGGGTCGATGCGCTTGGCGACAAGCTGAAATGGGAGCCCTCGCGGGGCGGGGACCTGTTCCCTCATCTCTACGGCGATCTTCCCCTCGAGGCGGTGGCCTGGACCAAGAAGCTGCCGCTCTCGCCCGCCGGTCATATCTTTCCGGAGCTCGACGCGTGATCCCTTCTCTGTCGACGCTCGGGCCCGCGCTTCTGCGCCGGCTCGACCCGGAGCGTGCGCACCGTGCGACGATTGCCGCCCTCGCCAACGGACTGGCGCCGGCACCGGCCCTGCCGCACGATGCCGCCCTGGCGATCTCCGCCTTCGGGCTCGACTTCCCGAATCCGCTCGGCATGGCGGCCGGCTTCGACAAGGATGGCGAAGTGCCGGGGCCGCTTTTGAAGCTCGGTTTCGGATTCGTCGAGGTCGGAACGATTACCCCGCTCGCGCAGCCGGGAAATCCGAAGCCGCGGGTGTTCCGCTTGCCCCAGGACCGGGCGATGATCAACCGGCTGGGCTTCAACAACGGAGGTCATGCCGCCGCGCATGCGCGGCTTGTCGGCCGCCGGTTCGAGGGCATCGTCGGGGTCAATCTCGGGGCCAACAAGGTTACCCACGACCGGATCGACGATTATGTGCGCGGCGTGCGCACTTTCGCCGACGTCGCCGACTACTTCACCGTCAATATCTCCTCGCCCAACACGCCCGGCCTGCGCGACCTGCAAGGGGCAGCGGAGCTGGACGAGCTCATGACGCGCACGCTCGCCGCCCGCGACGAGGCGGCCGAGACGGGGCGGCGCGTGCCGCTTCTGGTGAAGGTGGCGCCCGATCTCGACGAGCTCGGCCTCGATACCATCGCCGCCGCTGCGCTGAAGCATGGGATCGACGGGCTGATCGTTTCGAACACCACGATCGCACGTCCGCCACTGAAGGATGCGCGTACGGCGCAGGAGGCCGGCGGGCTCTCGGGCCGACCGCTGTTCGAGCCGTCGACGGTGGTGTTGGCCAAGATGGCGAACCGCATTGATGGCGCCATGCCGCTCGTCGGCGTGGGCGGCGTGTGGTCCGGCGAGACGGCGTTTGCCAAGATTGCGGCCGGAGCGAGCCTGATCCAGCTCTATACAGGGCTCGTCTACGAGGGCGGCGAGCTGATCCCGAAGATCCTGCGTCATCTGGGCGAAGAGGTCCGTCGGCGCGGCCTGACTTCGCTCGACGAGGCTATTGGCTGCGAGCGCGACGCCTGGGCACGGGGCGAGGTGCATCCCGGCATGGGGTGACGGATTCGCCTGAAAAGAGTCTCTCCGACGAAACGTCAGACGGAAACTCGGGACACGCTGTTTCAGGCGTCGCGTAGCCAGCGCACGACCGCGCGCCGGCCTTGCTTTTCACGCGTTTCCGGATGGCGAACCGGTTCTCACTTCGCCCTGGAAAGGCTCCGGGGCGCGCCCGCGCGGCCACGAGCGAAGCGAGTTGGCGTGAGCGATAAGTTCACCTCTCAGGCCGGCATGCGCAGGATCGGCTTGATGGTCTTGCCGCTTTCGGAATCCTCGACGGCCTGGTTGATCTGGTCGAAGTCGTAGAAGGTGACCAGCTTTTCGAACGGGAAGCGGCCCTGGCGTTGCAGCTCGATGAGGTGCGGGATGAAGATCTGCGGCACGCTCGCGCCTTCCACGATGCCGATGATGCGCTTACCGGGCACCATCACGCCGTTGACATCGAAGTTGGCATCGGTGCCGAGCTTCGGCGCACCGACGATGCCGCAGGTTCCCATGATGCCAAGTGCGTCGATCGCCTGACGCAAGACCTCCGGGCGCCCGCTGGTCTCCAGGGTGCAGTGCGCGCCGCCACCGGTGATCGCTTGGATCGCTTCCACCGGGTCGCCGTCCTTGGCGTTGATGACATGGGTCGCGCCGCACTCCCGGGCGAGCTCCAGCCGGTTCGGCTGAACGTCCACGGCGATGATCGTAGTGGCGCCGGCGACCTGGGCCGCGAGAACCGAGCTCAAGCCGACAGCGCCGGCGCCGAAGGAGACGAAGCTCTGCCCGGCGCCCACATTCAGGGCGTTGAGCACCGCGCCGGCCCCGGTCTGAATGCCGCATCCGAGCGGGCCGAGCAGCTCCAGCGGGGCGTCCTCGGCCACCTTCACCAGGTTGCGCTCATGGGCGATGGCATAGGTTCCGAACGAGGACTGGCCGAAAAAGTGATCGTGGATCGAGTGGCCGCTGCCGTCGGAAACCGCGGTGGAGCCGTCCTTGCGGCAGCCTCCGAAGTTGAGCGCGAAGAAGTCGGCGCAGTGGTAGGGATGCCCGCTCTGGCAGGGATCGCAGACCCCGCAGGACATGAAGCTCATCACCACGTGATCGCCGGGGCCGAGATTTTTCACGTCGCTGCCGACGGCTTCCACGATGCCCGAGCCCTCGTGACCGAGCACCACCGGCAGCGGGGTGGGATAATATTGATCGCGGATGATCAGATCGGTGTGGCACATGCCGGCGGCTACCACCTTCACCAGCACCTCGCGCGGCGCGGGCGCGCCGAGTCTGAGGGTCTCCAGGGCGAATTCGGCCCCCTGTTCGCGAATGACGGCGGCTTTGATGTCGCGTGAGGCGATCTCGTTCATCGGTTTCCTCCAATTGTGCGGGCCGTTTCGATGCGCGGCTTGGCGGCGCATGCCCCTGGCACGAGGAGGAGTGTAGCGATCATGCGTGTCGGAAAAAGGGGTGACGCGTGGTCTCGCGGCGATCCGCATGCCGCCAATGAAAAAGGCGGCTTGCAAGCCGCCTTTCGCGTTCTGTGTCCGAAGGGCCTGCCTCAGGCCGCCTCTTGGCGCGGCGTCACCAGCTTGCGGTTCACCAAAAGCTCGGCGATCTGCACGGTGTTGAGCGCGGCGCCCTTGCGCAGATTGTCGGAGACCACCCACATGACCAGGCCGTTGTCGACCGTCATGTCCTCGCGGATGCGGCTGATATAGGTCGCGTCCTCGCCGGCGGCCTCGTAGGGCGTGACGTAGCCGCCCGGCTCGTGCTTGTCGATGACCAGGCAGCCCGGCGCCTCGCGCAGGATGTCGCGGGCCTCTTCCGCAGAGATCGGCTTCTCGAACTCGATATTCACCGATTCGGAATGCGAGATGAACACCGGCACGCGCACGCAGGTGGCGGAAAGCTTGATCTTCGGATCGAGGATCTTCTTGGTCTCCACCACCATCTTCCATTCCTCCTTGGTCGAGCCGTCTTCCATGAAGACGTCGATCTGGGGAATGAGGTTGAAGGCGATGCGCTTGGGGAACTTCTTGGTCTCGACCGGATCGGAGACGAACACCGCCCGGGTCTGGGTGAAGAGCTCGTCCATGGCGTCTTTGCCGGCGCCGGAGACCGACTGATAGGTCGACACCACCACCCGCTTGATGGTCGCGGCATCGTGCAGCGGCTTCAGCGCGACGACGAGCTGGGCCGTGGAGCAGTTAGGGTTGGCGATGATGTTCTTCTTGGTGAAGCCTTCGACCGCGTCGGCGTTGACCTCCGGCACGATCAGCGGCACGTCCGGATCGGTGCGCCAGTAGGACGAGTTGTCGATCACGACGGCGCCGGCCGCGGCGATCTTCGGGGCCCATTCCTGGGCGATCGAGCCGCCGGCCGACATCAGGCACAAATCGACTTGGCTGAAGTCGACATGCTCCAGCGCTTCGACTTTCAGGGTCGTATCGCCGTAGGAGACCTCGGTGCCCTGGCTGCGGCGGGAGGCGACCGGGATCACCCGATCGGCCGGAAAGCCGCGCTCTTCGAGGATGTCGAGCATTTCTCGGCCGACATTCCCCGTCGCGCCGACCACTGCGATTACGTAACCCATGTCAGTCACTCATTTTCATCGTGTCCCTGACCGCGCGGCAATCGCCCCCACCAAGGGCGGGCCGGGCCAGGAAGTCGCGCGTGTAGCGCGTTCGCTCATGTGAGTCCATTGCGGGTTCGCTGCAAGGAGGCGGCCGACAGGTTGTTTTTGCCCGCTTTTGCCTTTCCCGGCGGGCTTCGATCGGCTATGGCTCTTGCGCTGCAACAAGCGCGAGCCGACATGCGCGTCGCCGGTGGCCCGCTCGCCCGACGCATCGCATCCGCTTGCGCAAACCGCCCACGTACTGCCCGCGACGATGCGCGGACGCGGGCGGCTTTCGGCAGACGGGCATCGATCACACAATCGGCTCGGCACGTGTGCCGCAGCAAAACGATCCAAACGGACCTTCTTATGACTTTGCGCAATATCGCCATTATCGCCCACGTCGACCACGGCAAGACCACGCTGGTCGACCGGCTCCTGCAGCAGTCCGGCACCTTCCGCGAGAACCAGAAAGTCGCCGAGCGCGCCATGGACTCCAACGATCTGGAGCGCGAGCGTGGCATCACGATCCTCGCCAAGGTGACCGCCGTCACCTGGAAGGACAGCCGCATCAACATCGTCGACACGCCCGGCCACGCCGACTTCGGCGGCGAGGTGGAGCGCATCCTCCACATGGTGGATGGCGCGATCCTCTTGGTGGACGCGGCCGAAGGCCCGATGCCGCAGACCAAGTTCGTGCTCGGCAAGGCGCTCAAGGTCGGGCTTCGGCCGATCGTGGTGATCAACAAGATCGACCGCGCCGACGAGCGCCACGAAGAGGTGCTGAACGAGATCTTCGATCTGTTCGCCGCGCTCGACGCCGACGAATCCCAGCTCGACTTCCAGGTCATGTACGGTTCGGCCAAGGAAGGCTGGATCGCCAACGATCCCACTGGCCCGAAGGACTCCATTTCTCCGCTTCTGGACATGGTGCTGGAGCATGTTCCGGCCCCGCCGGTGGAGGAGGGGCCGTTCCGTATGCTCGCCACCACCATCGAGGCGCATCCGTTCCTGGGCCGCATTCTCACCGGCCGCATCCGCTCCGGCGAGATCGTGCCGAACCAGTCGGTGAAGGCCGTCGACCGCCAGGGCAATCTGGTCGAAAACGGCCGCATCAGCCAGGTGCTCTCCTTCCGTGGCCTTGAGCGCGTTCCCGTCGAGGTGGCGCGTGCAGGCGACATCGTCGCCCTTGCCGGCATGCAGCAGGCGACCGTCGCCGACACGCTGTGCCATCCCTCCCTCGCCGAGCCGATCGAGGCTCAGCCGATCGATCCGCCGACGGTGTCGGTCACCTTCCGCATCAACGACGGTCCGCTCGCCGGGCGCGAGGGCGACAAGGTCCAGAGCCGCGTCATCCGCGACCGTTTGATGAAGGAAGCCGCCGGCAACGTCGCGCTCAAGGTCGAGCCGGGTCCGGACGCCGATTCCATGATCGTGTCGGGGCGCGGCGAACTGCAGCTTGCGATCCTGATCGAGACCATGCGGCGCGAAGGCTTCGAGCTGACGGTGTCGCGCCCCAACGTCGTGTTCCAGCGCGGCGACGACGGCGAGCTTCTGGAGCCGGTCGAAGAGGTGACGATCGACGTCGACGACGAGTTCTCCGGCGCCGTGGTTTCCAAGCTTTCCGAGCGCAAGGCGGAGATGCAGGAGATGCGGCCTTCCGGCGGCGACCGGGTCCGGCTGGTTTTCTATGCGCCGACGCGCGGCTTGATCGGCTATCAGTCGGAACTGCTTTCCGATACGCGCGGCACGGCGGTGATGAACCGCGTGTTCCACGCCTACGAGCCCTACAAGGGTGAGGTGCCGACCCGGCACACCGGCGTTTTGATCTCCAACTCCGACGGCGAGGCGGTGGCCTATGCGCTGTGGAACCTGGAGGATCGTGGTCCGATGATGATCGACCCGGGCGCGAAGGTGTACGGGGGCATGATCGTTGGTGAGCACACGCGGGGCAACGATCTCGAGGTCAACGTGATGAAAGGCAAGCAGCTCTCCAACGTCCGCTCCGCAGGCAAGGACGAGGCGATCAAACTCACGCCGCCGATCCGCATGACCCTGGAAAAAGCGCTCGCGTTCATCGCCGACGACGAGCGGGTGGAAATCACCCCGCAGTCGATCCGTCTGCGCAAGGCGATTTTGGACCCGAACGAGCGCAAGAAGGCGGAGCGGCGCAAGGAACCGGGTGCGGCCTGACGTCTCGGTTCGTGCGGCCGGCTGGACCGGCCTCGATCCTAGGACTCTTTCAGCGCAAAGCCGGTGCGAGGCTTGCATCTGACTTTGGATCGGCTGGGGTTTCCTCTTTTCCCGCCGGCAAGGTCGAGCTACGCTTGCCCTATGAAGACCGGTTCGATGGGCATAAGGCGAGCCAAGCTCGCGGATGCGGCTGCGATCGCAGAAGTCCATGATTCGGCTTGGCGGTATGCCTATCGCGGCGTGCTGCCCGGCGCGGAGTTGGAGCGGATGATCGCGCGCCGTGGTCCGGCGTGGTGGCAGCGGGCGATTCAGCGCCGTGTTTCGATTCTCGTCTTGGAGATCGGGGACACGGTGCGCGGCTACGTGACGTTCGGTGCCAGCCGGGCCCGCAGCCTGCCCTATCGCGGCGAAATCTACGAACTCTATATCCAGCCGGAATTCGCCGGCCTCGGCTTCGGCAGCCGGCTGTTCGATGCGGCCGGGACCGCGCTCGGCAATGAGGGCCGGCGGTCGTTCGTGGTCTGGGTGCTGGCGGACAATGAGACCGCGTGCCGCTTCTACGGCCATAAGGGGGGGCGGGCGGTCGCCACGGCAGAAGAGACGATCGGCTCGGCGACGTTGCCGAAAATTGCCTTTGGGTACACGCCGCGACAAGGACGCGGGTCGCCGTCGACCTAGTCCATGACGTAGTAGCGGTGGGCTGGGGCGTATCGTTCGGGCCGGTTCAATCCGAACGGGAAGCGCTCCGAGGCTGCACCCGCGGCCTCAGCGCGTCGCAGGAACCGTCTGCTTTGTCGGGTTTTGAGGGTTTCTGGCGCTTCAATGCCGCATCCTGCGTCTCGGCCCTTGCCCGCAGGCGAAAGCCGTGGTTGAAGGCTTGCCCATCCTCCCTGAATTTTGCGCCGCAAAATAGGGGCGCGCCAGGGCTTATGGAAGGAGAGGCAATCACACCATGCGCATCGACGCGATTCCGATCGGGAAGAACCCGCCGAAGGACATCAACGTCATCATCGAGGTTCCGGTCGGTGGCGAGCCGATCAAGTACGAACTCGATAAGGCCTCCGGCACGCTCTGGGTGGACCGCTTTCTCTACACTCCGATGCGCTATCCCGGAAACTACGGTTTTATACCGCACACGCTGGCCGACGACGGGGATCCGCTGGACGTGATCATCGTCAATCAGCGTCCGATCGTGCCCGGCGCGGTGATGAACTGCCGGCCGATCGGCGTTCTCAACATGCAGGACGAGGCGGGCGCCGACGAAAAGGTCATCGCGGTGCCCAGCACCAAGCTGACCCGGCGCTACGAAAAGATCGAGTCCTACGAGGATCTGCCGAAGATCACGCTCGATCAGATCGTTCACTTTTTCGAGCACTATAAGGATCTCGAGCCGAACAAGTGGGTCGAGGTGACCGGCTGGCAGGGCCGCGAGGCCGCCGAGGAAATCATCGAGCGCTCGATCAAGCAGGCGGCTGCGGAAGGCCAGGCGGCCGAGTGACGCTCGGCGCGGCGAAAGAACGCAGCCGCGCTCTCGGCGCCGCTTTTCGGTCGGACAATTCCATGTGAATGGATCGGTCCGAAACGGCGGAATTCTCGGATTTTGCGGTGTGGCCGCTCGGAATCTCCGTTCCGGGCGGCCGTTGTTTTTGATGCACGGCTTTGTGTACAGTGCGGTGCAGCATAGCTATTGACGCTTCGGACACTCGTTTATAAATAACCATCCGGTTGGTAATTATTCCGGAAGTTTGTGATGGGTAGAAAACGCACTATCGACCGTGCGGCAGTCCTCGACGCAGCGGAATGCGTCGTACAGCGCGACGGGACGGCGAAGCTGACGCTGGAGGCGGTCGCCGCCGAAGCGGGAATCTCGAAAGCGAGCGTGCTCTACGACTACAAGACCAAGCCTGCGCTGATGCGCGCGATGGTCGAACGCCGCATTGCGGCGGAAGAGCTGCGGATGAACGAGATCCGCAAAAATTTCGGATCCGATCCGAATGCCATGATTCGGACCCATATCGTGGCGGCGGCCGAGGCCGCCGAAGGGAGCGAAGGCGAAATCGAGCTGTGCCTATCCTCCGCTCTTGCCCAGGATCGCCAGCTCAGAGAGCCGATCCACAACAAATATGCCGAGACCGTGGACGAGATTCACGAATCGGCTTCGAAGCCGCGCGGGGCGCTTCTCGCCTTTCTTGCGCTGGGGGGGCTTCGCGTCATGGAGCGCTTCGACGTCTATCACTTTTCGCCGGAGGAGCGGATCCGGGTTCTCGAAGAGATCAATTGGCTCGTCGACCAAGAGCCTGAACAGGTCTCGGTACCCAAACTCGATCCTGTGAGCTGAACGAGCTTTCTCCTTGCCAATTTTCCCCGCCGCCCCGGAGATACGGTCCGGGACGCGGCGCACGGAGACTGGAATGTTGCGTACTCCATTTGCCATTACCAAGATCGCAGCGATCGCTCTTCTGTTGGGGCTGGCGGCGTGCAACGACGCCGAGCAGAGCTCCAACCAGGCGGCGGCCGCTCCTGCGCGTCCGCCGTCGCCGGTCAGCGTGGTAACGGTCGAGCCGGACAAGATCCCGATCGTCGACGAATTGCCCGGACGGATCTCGCCGACCCGCATCGCGGAGGTGCGTCCGCGCGTCTCCGGGATCGTGGTCGAGCGGGTGTTCACCCAGGGCAGCCGCGTGGAGAAGGGCGATGTCCTCTACAAGATCGATCCCGCGCCGTTCCAGGTCGAGGTGCAGCGCGCCGAAGCGAGCCTGAAGCGCGCCGAAGCCGAGCAGCTTCGCGCCCAGCAGGACGCCGACCGCCAGCAGAAGCTGCTCGATCGCAAGGTCGTGGCCCAGCAGGCCTACGACACGGCTTCGGCGGAGCTCGCCCAGGCGAACGCCAACGTGGCGCTGGCCAAGGCCGAACTGGCCGCCGCCAAGCTCAATCTCGAATATGCCGATGTGACGGCCCCGATCTCCGGACGTATCGGCCGGGCGCTGATCACCGAGGGCGCGCTTGTCAGCGCCAACAACTCCGAGCCGCTGGCGACCATTCTGCAGCTCGATCCGGTCTACGCGGACTTTACGCAGTCGGTGCGCGAAATGATGGCGCTGCGCAAAGCGCTGGACATGGGCGCGCTCGCGAAGGATCCGGGCGAGGCTCCGGTGAAGCTCGTGCTCGACGACGGCACCGAATATGGCGAGCCCGGTCGGCTCTTGTTCTCCGAAACCACCGTCGACCGGACCACGGGCCAGGTGATCCTGCGTGCGGAATTCCCGAACACGGACGGGATTCTTTTGCCCGGCCTCTATGTGCGCGTGCTGATCGAGCAGGGCGTGCAGCAGAACGCGATCGCGGTGCCGCGGCAGGCGGTGCAGCGTGATGCCAGCGGCAACGCGCGTGTGTTCGTCGTGGGCGAGGATAGCACCGCCCAAGTGCGTCAGGTCAGTGTGGGCCGCGTCATCGATGACCGCTGGATCATCGAAGAGGGGCTTAAGCCTGGCGACAAGGTGATCGTCGAGGGTTTCCAGAAGATTGGCCCGGGCGCGCCGGTCGCGCCGCAACCGTGGCAGCCAAAGGGTACCGCCAGCGAGGACAAGCCGGCGGGCGCTGACACGAAGCGGGCGGGATAGGGCGCGTTCCATGCCGAGTTTCTTTATTGATCGACCCATCTTCGCGTGGGTGATCGCGATCTTTATCGTGATCGCCGGTGTGCTCGCGATTCCGCAGCTTCCAATCTCGCAATATCCGAAGGTCGCCCCGCCGCAGGTCTCCATCCAGACCAACTATCCCGGCGCATCGCCCGAAGACCTCTATCAATCGGTCACCCGGCCGATCGAGGAGGAGCTGAACGGCATCGACGGCCTGATCTACTTCGAATCGACGTCGGAGGCCTCGGGGCGGGTGGACATCACCGCGACCTTCGAGTCCGGGACCTCGATCGAGCAGGCCTCCGTCGACGTGCAGAACCGCATTCGGCGGGTGGAGCCGCGTTTGCCGGACACCGTCAAGGACCAGGGCATCCGGGTCGACCGGGCGTCCTCGGGCTTCTTGATGGTGTTGGCGCTGACCTCGACCGACGGTTCAATGGGTCCGGTCGGCCTCGGCGACTACATCACCCGCAACGTTATCGGCGAGATCCGCCGCATCGAGGGCGTGGGCAGCGCTCAGCTGTTCGCGACCCAGCGCGCTATGCGGATCTGGATGGATCCGGACAAGATGCTGGGCCTCGACCTGACGGCCAACGACATCCTGTCCGCGATCCGGGCCCAGAACTCCCAGGTTGCTGCCGGCCGGATCGGTGCTCAGCCGCTGGTGCCCGATCAGCAGATTTCGGCCACCGTCCTGGTCGAAGGACAGCTCAACACGGTCGAAGAGTTCGAAAAAATCGTCCTGCGTGCCAATGCCGACGGCTCCATGGTTCGTCTGGGAGACGTCGCCTCGGTCGAACTCGGCAGCGAGAGCTATAACTTCTCGTCGCGCCTCAACGGGCAGCCGGCGGCCGCAATCGGCATCCAGCTCTCACCCACGGGCAATGCGCTGGCGACCTCCGAAGCCATTCGCGCGAAGATCGAGGAGCTTGAACGCTACTTCCCCGAAGGCGTCACCTACGACATCCCGTACGACACGTCGCCTTTCGTCGAGAAGTCGATCGAGAAGGTGCTGCACACCCTCGTCGAGGCGGTGGTGCTCGTCTTCCTGGTGATGTTCCTGTTCCTGCAAAGCTTCCGTTACACGATCATTCCGGCGATCGTGGTCCCGATCGCGTTGATGGGGACGTGCGCGGTGATGCTTGCGACAGGGTTCTCCATCAACGTGCTCACCATGTTCGCCATGGTGCTGGCGATCGGTATCCTGGTGGACGACGCGATCGTGGTGATCGAAAACGTCGAGCGCATCATGGCTACCGAGGGCCTGGGACCGCGCGAGGCGACCATCAAGGCCATGAAGCAGATCACCGGCGCCATCGTCGGCATCACGCTGGTGCTAACGGCCGTGTTCGTGCCAATGGCCTTCTTCCCCGGTGCGGTCGGCGTGATCTACCAGCAGTTCTCGCTGACCATGGTGGTCTCGATCCTGTTCTCCGGCTTCCTGGCGCTGTCGCTGACGCCGGCGCTCTGCGCCACCATGCTGAAGCCGGTGAAGGACCATCATGAGCGCCGCGGCTTCTTCGGCTGGTTCAACCGCAACTTTGGCCGCCTGACCCGCGGCTACGGTGCGACGGTTCGGGGGACGACCCGCTATGCCGGTCTGTTCATGATCGTCTATCTCGGCGTGGCGGTCGGGCTCGGCTATTTGTTCGTCCGCATGCCGACGGCGTTCCTCCCGAACGAGGATCAGGGCTTCCTGATCGTGGACATGCAGACGCCGGCGGAGGCGAGCGCCAACCGGACCATCGACGTCATCGAGCAGGTGGAGGGGGTCTTCGCCAACGACCCCGCCGCCGAACAGGTGGTTGCGATCCAGGGCTTCTCCTTCTCCGGTGCCGGTCAAAACGCCGGTCTTGCCTTCGTGACGCTGAAGGACTGGGACGAGCGCGGCCCGGAAGATTCCGCTCAGGCAGTCGCCCAACGTTCCAACATGAAGTTGTTCGGCATCAAGGATGCGATCGCCTTTTCGCTGTCGCCTCCTCCGATCCAGGGTCTCGGGACGAGCAACGGCTTCTCCTTCCGGCTCCAGGATCGCGCAGGTCTCGGCCAGAGCGCCTTGGCTGCGGCGCGCGACCAGCTTCTGGGGGCGGCCGCGCAAAGCCCGATCCTGACGGGCATGCGTGTGGAAGGGCTGCCTGATGCGGCACAGGTGACGGTGGTGATCGACCGCGAGAAGGCGAACACCTTCGGGGTCACGTTCGCCGAGATCAACTCGGCGATCACGGCCAATCTCGGCTCCGCCTACGCCAACGACTTCCCGAACGCCGGGCGGATGCAGCGTGTGACCATCGAAGCGAACGACCGCAGCCGCATGCAGGTATCCGACCTTCTCGACCTGCACGTGCGCAACGTCCACGGCGGCATGGTTCCGCTGTCGGCCTTCGCTCACGCGGAATGGAGCCGCGGTCCGCTACAGGTTGTCGGGTACAACGGCTATCCGTCGGTCCGCATCTCCGGCCAGGCGGCGCCGGGCTACTCCTCCGGTGACGCGCTCGCCGAGATGGAACGGCTGGCGGCGGAGCTTCCACCCGGTTTCGGTTACGAGTGGACCGGTCAGTCGTTGCAGGAGATCGCCTCCGGTTCGCAGGCGCCGATGCTGATCGGTCTGTCGATCCTGTTCGTGTTCCTGTTGTTGGCCGCGCTTTACGAAAGCTGGGCGATCCCGCTCTCGGTGATGCTGGTGGTCCCGCTCGGGGCGATCGGCGCCGTGCTCGCAATCATGATGCGCGACATGTCGAACGACGTGTACTTCAAGGTCGGCCTGATCGCGATCATCGGCCTGTCGGCGAAGAACGCCATTCTGATCGTGGAGTTCGCCAAGGATCTGCGCGAGCAAGGACGGGAGCTGCGCGATGCGGCGGTTGAGGCGGCGGAACTTCGCTTCCGACCGATCCTGATGACCTCGCTCGCCTTCGCCCTCGGCGTGACGCCGCTTGCGATCGCGGAGGGGGCCAGCGCGGCGAGCCAGAATGCGATCGGCACCGGCGTCTTGGGCGGCATGATCTCGGCCACCGTGCTCGCGATCATCTTCGTGCCGGTGTTCTTCGTGTTCGTCATGCGCCTCACCGGCGCCGGCAAGGCGAAAAAGACCGCCGACCAGACCGAAGCCCCTGAAACGCCGCCGGCGCAACCGGAAGGGGCTTGATCCTCGACGGGCCTTGGGCTTGAGATCGGAACCCACCGGACGCGCACGCGTTGCGCTTCCGGTGGTCATCCGATCGGACTTGGAGCCGGTTCGCGCTTCTATGGGGAGCGGATCGGCTCCAAGTCGTTTGTCGACGTGTCTCCGGACGGAGAGCCGGAGGCCGCGTCGCCGCAAAGCGCTCAAGGAGGCAAGCATGGCCTATCGTTTCTCCCGCACCGATGGCTCCGTCGCAGAGGCGGTGCGCCGGGTGGCCGGAGAACAGATCGACAAGGCGATCGCCGAGATCGACGATCAGCGGGGCGACCGTCACGAGACGGTTCACGACGTACGCAAACGGTGCAAAAAACTGCGCGGTCTCGTGCGGCTGGTCCGGCCCGGCTTTCCGGCCTATGCGGAAGAAAACGCCGCCTATCGCGATATCGGCCGGCTCTTGTCTCCCCTGCGCGATACGGGCGCGATGATCGAGGCCTATGACGATCTGACCGCGGCCTACGACGATCAGATCGAACGCCCGGCCTTCGCCTCGATCCGGCGTCGCCTGACCCTTCGGCGCAAGGAGGTGTCGCGCCGCGACATCGACGAACGGCTGGCGGAGGTGCGCGATCTATTGGTCGACGGCAAGGTGCGGGCGCTGAGGTGGGCATTCGACACCAAAGGTGCAGCACCCGTCTGGCAAGGGCTTGCGAAAACCTACGGTCGTGGCCGCGACGCCATGGCCACGGCGCGCAAATCGCCGACGGAAGAGGCCCTCCACGACTGGCGCAAGCGCGTTAAATATCATGGCTATCATACCCGGCTCCTGTCGCCGATCTGGCCGGAGCCGATGAGTGCCCATCAGTCGGCGGCCAGCGCGCTTGGCGATCTGCTCGGCGACCATCACGATCTCGACGTGCTGGAAGCGACGCTGAAGGCAGAGCCGGACGCCTTCGGCCACAGCGACGATCTCGCCGTTTTTCTGGCGCTTCTGGACCGTCGCCGAGGAGAATTGCGGGCCGATGCGTTCGCGCTCGGCGACCGGTTGTTTGCGGAAAAGTCGAAGGTGTTTTCCGCCCGGTGGCGCGCCTATTGGAAGGTGTGGCGCGCTGAGACCAAGGCGAGCCAAGTCGCTCTTGCGGCGTAACCCTTAATTTTGGGCTGTCTTCTAATGACCGGCCTGAGATTCGACTTCCACGGTGACGTCGAGCGAGCCGTCCGGTCCGAAATCCAGCGTGAGCGGAAAGGCGTCGCCAGTCTGTAGCGGCTTGTGCAGCCCGTCGAGGGAAAGGTGGGTGGACCAGGCCGCGAGCGAGGTCGGCCGTCCCCGCGGCAGCGCGATCGACCGGAACGTCTCCACCTCGCCATCGTCTTTCACCGCCTGAAAGCGGACCTCGTCGGCGATGTCCGTCGAGGCGCCGGTGAGGGTCACCTCGTGATCGGTTCCGTTCAAAATCGGAGCGTAAATCGGCACTTCACCGTCGGAAGGCGTGGCCGGCGGCGCCCAGATGTGGCCGACGGCGATGTCGCCGAGCTTGTAGGAATGGGCTGTGGCGGCCAGCGGCGTCAGGCTGACGGCGGCTGCCGCGAGCGCGGCGATTGCGAGAGGGCGGCGGAGACTGGAGCTTCGGGGCATCGGAACCTGCATCGGTTTGGACTCGCGGAATCACGGAGCGGGTCTAAGTGATTGTTTCGACGCGTTTGCGGACGGCCAACCGGTTTCCACTGCGCCCGAGAACACTCAATCTATTGGCTCTGAAGCCTTTTCTTGCCGCTCAGATGTGCCCATCCGAGCGGAACAGCCTCTAGCGGCGCGGCGCGTCGTTGGCGAAGCCGACGGAGGCGTCGGACTTAAGCGTCTGGTCGAGTTTGTCGGATCCGCCGGCCAGGTCGCGCGCTGCGGCAATCTCTTCTTGCGTCAAGTCGGTTTGCCTGAAGAAGGTATAGGACAGCGTGACGGTGGAAACGTCGGCCGCGTCTTCGTCCTTCATCATCTGCTGATCGAGATAGAAGACGAGGGGCATGCGGGCGCTCTCGCCGGGCTCAAGCCGCTCTTCGGTGAAGCAGAAGCACTGGATTTTGAAGAAGTAGGGCGCGACCTGATAGGGCGTCACATTGAAGGTGGCGTGGGCGACGATCGTTTCGTCGGAGCGGTTGGTGGCGGTGTAGTAGGCCTTGGTCGGCTCGCCGATTTTGGCTTCGACGCTGTGTTGCTCCGGCTTGAAGTTCCACTCCAGCCCGGGGGCGACGTTTGCATCGAAGCGAACCGTCACGGTCTTGGACTGGGTCGCGTCGACGGGGGCGTCTGTGGACGACCCGGTCGACGCCTGGGCCCGATTGACGGTGCCGCCGTAGCCGGTCGCCGCGCAGAAGAGCCGGTAAAGGGTGGGCGAATAGGAGACGAGCCCGACCATCACGACCAGGACGCCGCAGATGGTCAGGAGCAGCGGAAGATGGCGCCGGTTGTTCATGGCGCCGACGCTCGAAGCGAACTGTGGCAGTGGTTGGGCAGTGCTTGCCGGCCGGGACAGTACGCCGCAGCTCGGCGTTTCATGCGCTTGCCTTGGGCGCCGACCGCGCCCACTTTAGAATTCGGGAATCCAGCAGAAAGCGAGTGCGGGATGGCAGCCTCAATGTCGGGACCGAAGACCGGCCCCAACCAGACCCCGTCCGACATGGAACGCGAGCATATCGAGGAAGAACTCGACGAGGCGTTGGACGAGACGTTTCCCGCGTCCGATCCACCGGCAATGACCGAGCCCGCTCCGGACGACGAGGACGATCCGAAGGCCGACTGATCGTCGGAAGGCTCTTCCTTTCGCTCAAGTCATTAAGGCTGGAGGTACGTCTTTCCGATCACGTGGATTCTATCTGACCGGAAAAATTCTAATCCGTCGCCGCTTCGATCGCTTCCATGTCGGCATCGGAAAGGCCGAAATGGTGTCCGACCTCGTGAATCAGCACATGGGTGACGATGTCGCCTAAGGGCTCGCCGATATCGGCCCAGTAGTCCAGGATCGGTCGACGGAACAGCCAGATATGGTTCGGCATCTGTCCGGTGACGGCATTTCCGCCCGACGCCGCAAGGCCGATGCCCTCGAACAGACCCAGGAGCTCATAAGGCGAGTTCAGCTCCAGCTCCGTCAGTGCGTCTTGTTCGGGAAATTCGGCCACGCGCACCACCAGATCGCCGGTTAGGGCGCGAAAGGACTCCGGCAATCGATTGAACGATTCGCGGCCCAACTGCTCGAATGCGTCGAGGTCGGGGGCGATCAGGGTCGGCCAACGGTCGGGAAAATGGGTCTTCATGCGCTCTCGATGTCAAACACCCGTCGTGCGGATCGATCGGAGTTAAGCAGACGGCTTCCGCGTTGCATAGATCGCGTTTTCGTCCCCCCGCCCGTCGCGGAATGACGCCGGGCCGTTCTTTTTGCGGGTGAGACGGTTCGGTCTGTGCGGGGCGTAGCCGCGCTTAAGAGCGGTTCCCCATTTCGTGAGCGGGCAGGGTAGCTCTACGCCTTTGTTTGGCGCGTACCCGGACGGCGTTCGGGTCCTCTAGAATCGATCGCGGTCGTGGGGAGCGTCAAAGTCGATTGCCGGGCCGAGCGGCACGATGCCGGTCGGGTTCACTTGTCGGTGGCTGGCGTAGTAGTGATTCTTGATATGAAAGAAATCGACAGTCTCTCGGAAGCCCGGACGCTGGTAGAGATCCTTCGTGAAATTCCAAAGGTTCGGATAGTCGATCACGCGCCGGATGTTGCACTTGAAGTGGCCGTGATAGACGCAATCGAAACGCACCAGCGTGGTGAACAGACGAACGTCGGCTTCCGTTAGCCGATCGCCGACCAGGTAGCGCTGGCGCGACAGGCGATCTTCCAACCAGTCCAGGGATTCAAACAGGTCTATGACGGCGTCGTTGTAGGCGTCCTGCGTGGTCGCGAAGCCGGCCCGATAGACGCCGTTGTTCACGGTTTCGTAGACGCGCTCGTTGACCGCCTCGATCTCCGGCCGCAGCGCTTCGGGATAGTAGTCGCCCGAGGCGGCGCCCACGTCGTCGAAGGCGTCATTCAGCATCCGGATGATGTCGGCGGATTCGTTTGAGACGATCGTGTCGCACTCTTTGTCCCAAAGCACCGGAACCGTCGCGCGGCCGGTGTAGGCGGGATCGGCGGCAACGTAGACCTGCCACATGGCGTCGGCATGGTGGATTGGATCGGGGATCACGCCCTGTCCGTCGCGAAAGGACCAGCCATTTTCCGCCATCAGCCAGTGCACGACGGAGAGGCCGATCTGGTCGTTGAGGCCCTTGAGCGCTCGGAAAATGAGTGTGCGGTGCGCCCAGGGGCAGGCGAGCGAGACATAAAGATGGTACCGGCCGGGCGTTGCCGGGAAACCGCCTTCACCGGTGGGGCCTGCGCTGCCGTCTTTTGTGATCCAGTTTCGGAATTTGGATCCGCGTCGGACGAAGGCGCCTTTGGTGTCGGTTGCGCTTCGCTCTTCCGAAATCCAGCGGCCGTTTTCGAGAAAACCCATCGTTCGATCTCTTCGGCGCGCTTGGCACGCCTTTGTCCTTGTGCCTGTCCATCCCCCCGGATAGTCGATCGTTCCGCTGCCGATGCCCGCTTCGAAAGGGCATCGCATAGCGGTGGTATGTAAGAAAGTGTCGAATTCAAATTAAGCGATGTCATCCCGCTTAAATTGCATGGTCAAAATCACTCTCCCCAAACTGAAGGTTGGGCCGGCCGGTCTCTCCAGTCCTCCGTCGCACCCCAGCGACAGATACCGAATTCGTCTGGCTTGGGAGGACCGTTTTACCTCAGACGGCGTTGCGTCGGGCTAGGGCATCGGAATGCAACGCGGCGCTGTCCTCGCCGAAACAGCAGAAGATGACGGTGCGCGCCGAGCCGGGGGTGCCCGACAGCCAATCGCAGCCGACACGAACGGCGATCTCGGCAGCGCGAGATGCGGGAAAACCGTAGACTCCGGTCGAAATGGCCGGAAAGGCGATGCTTTCCAGGCCGTTCGCTTCGGCGAGATCAAGCGAGGCGGCATAGGCGGAAGCCAGAAGCCGGTCCTCGTCCGCATCGCCGCCGGACCAGACTGGTCCCACTGTATGGATCACGAATCGTGCGGGCAGATTGAAACCGCGCGTGATCCGAGCCTCTCCGGTCGGACAGCCGCCGATCGCGCTGCACGCCTGTGATAGTTCCGGCCCGGCCGCGCGGTGGATCGCCCCGTCGACGCCGCCACCGCCGGCGAGCCGGCTGTTGGCCGCATTCACGATGGCGTCGGTATCGAGCGTCGTAATGTCTCCGACGGTGATCCGGATCGCGCCGTTGCCGTGAGCGTCTTCGCGAACGAGTTTCATGTCTCTCTCCGGTCTCGGTTGAGGTCGCGCGGAAAGCCCGAGCGAACCGGCCGCACTTCGAAGTCAAACGCAAAATCCCATGCACCTGTTCGTCTCAGGCGTCGAAAGCGACGAGATCGGTGCGTCCCATCGTGCCATCAATGGCGCGCTGGTCCAGCAAGCGGACGGGTCGGCTCGGCCGATAGCCTTGCTCCAGCGCGGCCTTGTAAGTTGTCGCATCGATAAGTCCCAGGCTGCCCTCCGCCTTGTTGTGCTTTTCGAGCTTCGCGGCCAGGTTCGCTGGCTCGCCGATGACGGTGTATTCCAGTCGCTCGGCGTTGCCGAGGGTGGCGAAAACGATACGGCCGGCGCTCACTGCACCATTGATTTGCAATGCCTCGTCGACCCCGCGCTCGCAAAGCGCCGCATGCCAGTGCGGCACGGCGGCCAAGATCTCTTCCAGCGCCGCGACCGCATCGACCGCAGCCCGCTCGGAGGGGGCAACGGCCCCGAACGTCGCCATCACGCCGTCGCCGAGAAATTTGTCGATGACGCCGCCGTGGCGCTCCACGATCGGCACGGCAAGCGCATGGTAGAGGGTCAGCGCCTCGACCACCTTGTGAGGCGAGACGGAGGTCGCGAATGGCGTGAAGCCCCGCACGTCCAGCATCAAAATCGCGGCGTCCCGTTCCACGGCTTGGCCGGCGGAGAGTTCAGCTTCGGCTGAGGTGATGACGTCGGCCACCCCTTCGGAAAGGAAGCGCCGCATGTCCCGTGTGGCGCTGCTTTCGCGGATCGCGGTGATCAGGGTCGACTGGGCGCGGGCCAGCGCAAGCGCCAGGATCGCCGTCACCGTGAGGATGACGAAGACCTTGTCGAACTCCGCACCGATCAGAATGGCGTTGCCGCTGAGATAGGTCGTGAAGGAGCGCGTGACTGTCCCGGGTGCGGAGGCCTCGATGGCATAGAGCGCCATGGCCAGCCAGCCCAGCGCGGCGATCACTCCTTGGGTGAGGACGAAGCGCGGGTCGAACCGGAGAGCCCGGAGCGCGATGAACACGAAGATATAGGTGAAGGTCGGCACCTTCAGGTAGAAGGCCGGCGGCTGGCTATATTGGAGATGAAAGGACCAGATCAGCCCGAACAGCATGGCGGTATCGACCAGCATCGACAGGTATACGAACCAGCCCGGCAGCCGGTCGCGGCGGGCAAGGGCGATGCGGGCGAGCGTGAAGACGAAGTAGAGGCCGAGGGCGATCGGCACGGGTTGCAGCATCACCATGCCGGCGTCGGCCGGACGCGGTGCGATGGCATAGAGCGAGGCGAAGGTCACCACCACGGCGAGCTGGACCCAGCCGATCAGGCGTTCCGAATTCAGCTCCTCCGCAACGACCAGGCGGCGGATCCGCTCCGGAAGCGGGATTGCGCGCGTGCCGGCGCCGACACGGTGGAAAGCGTCACCCAGCGCCAGTCGCGGGCGCGAACCAGCGACGGGCTTGAGAACGGGCGGTCGGTTCGTCATCCCTTCGCTCCACGTCGACCTGATCGTCGTTGAATGATAGATGGGGAGGACGCTCGTGTGTCCGTCAATTCTATCCGTGACGGGATCGTGAAGCTTTCGGAAGGGCATCGGCGAACACCGTGGCGCGGGCCCGAAGACGGCGGACAGAAAAGAAATGGTCGGACGCACTCTGACATTGGCGGCAGCCCTCTTCTGCGGCGTCGTCGGTTCGCAGGTTCCGGAATTCGCTCAGCAATATCGTCAGCGTCTTTCCGGCGCCGTGGATGAGCTGCGCGCCGTCGTCGCCTCGTTCGATGCCGATGCGGAGCGGGTCGGTTACACGCGCCCTCAGGCGCTTGCCGCACTCGCGCGGGCGGGGGATCCGTTTCCACGCGAACGGGCAAAATCCATGCAGGAGACGATCGAGCGCTATGAGCGACTGAGCCGCCAGCAGGTCGCTTTCCGCTCCGCCGGCCCCTTCGCCCGCATCGTCGTGCTGGCGGAGGATTTCGACCCGACGCTCGCCGATGCCGCCTGGGCCGACTATGAGCCCGGCGTTCCGACCACGATGGAAGGTGCCGTCGCGGGCGGAATCGGCGCCGGGGCCGGCGCCACCCTGGTTAATCTCTTCGGCTTTGCCGGCGGCCGGCGGAAGCGGGGCGCGGAGGCCTAAACTCGCCCCGCTTTTCTCGGATCATGGAGCTGATCCAAGTTATTGTTTCGACATGTTTCCGGTCGGCCAACCGGTTTCCACTTGGCCCCGACATGTTCAAGCTATGGAATCTGGAGCCAATTCTTATCGTTCAGATGTTTCCATCTGAGCGGAAAACGCTCTAAGTGTGGAGTTTCGATAGGTTGTTCATTCGGGCCTGACCGAGGAGATTGGAGTTACCACGCTTCAACCGCCCTCGGAGA
>NZ_JABJVY010000041.1:0-28374 GCF_040750475.1 Amorphus sp. 3PC139-8
AGGGCCAAACTCATCCTCGGTCGCGTCACGACAGACACGACCCGCGGAGTGACGGCCGCCTGACCGCGTCGGGAGGCCTCGCCACGCCTTCCGACGCTCAAGCAAACCACAAATCAAACACACAAGCGGAGTCTGGAATTGCAGCGGTGCCTGTTTCCCACCTCTCAAATCGGTCTAACCGTTTGATTTGACGCGTTTCCGGACAGCTAACGGGTTTCCATTTCGCCCGGAAATATGTCAGTTCGCCGGTCCGCTGCCTTCGCCGCCATCGTCCGGGCCGGCCTTACCGGGCGCCGTCGCATTGCCGAGCGGCTTGTTTGAGGCTGGCGGCGCATTGTCGCCCGCTTCCTCGATCCGTGGCTTGCCGTCCTCGTCGGGCGGCAGGAACAGGTCCGGCCTTCCCTCGGGAAGCGATTCCACATAGAGCGAGGTCGACGGGAAGGCGAAGCTGGAGCCGGCTCCGAACACGATGTCCATCATCTTGTAGGCAAGTCGCTCCTTGGCGGCCAGCCACTCGCCCCAGTTCGTGGTCTTGGTGAAGCAATAGACCATGATGTTGATGGACGAGCCGCCGAAGGAATCGATCCGCACGAAGGTCGAGGCCCGCTCGGGAGATACGAAATCGCCCGAGGTCAGGATATAGGTCTCGATCCCGTCGCGGATCTCCTTGAGCTGATCGACCGTGGTGGAATAGGTCACGCCCACGGTCCAATAGATCCGACGCCGGCGCATCTGGGAATAGTTGGTCACCGCTTTGTCGGAAAAGTCGGAGTTCGGCACCTGAACGACGGTGTCGTCGAAGTTGCGCACCCGGGTGGAACGGAAGCCGATATATTCCACCGTGCCGTCCACCACCCCGTCGACCTTGACCCAGTCGCCATATTGGAAGCGCTTTTCCACCAGGATCAGGACGCCGGCGATCAAGTTGCTGAACAGGGCCTGGGCGCCGAGGGCGACGGCCGCGCCGGCAATGCCCATGCCGGCCAGAAGGGGGCCGATCTTCACGCCCCATTGCTGCAGAATGGCGGCGGCGCCGAAAAACACCACGAAGCTCTTCAGCGCCCGGTTGATCCAATCCAAGAGCGATTGGCTGAGCCCTCCCGAATAGGGCTTCAACTGGTTCGTGAGCGGCTCGACCAGGCCGAACAGAGCCCAGTAGGCCGCGACGATCAGGAGGCTGATCACCACATGCTGCGAAATCGCGGCGACTGGTCCTTGCTCTTCGATCCGCACGACCTCGAACGCGAGAAAGGCTCCGAAAACGATCGGCAAAAGTCCGGCCGGTCCTTTCAGCGCGTCGGCCACGTCGTCGTGAAAGTCCTTGAAGGTCAATCCGGCGAGCCGGGTCGCCGAAGCCAGGATCACGAACCGGATCGGCCGGCGCAGAAGGACGAACACTCCAAAGATGAGAAGGGCGAGAAGAATGCGGTCGAGCGGGAAGCCGAGTGCCTCCTCGCTGATGGATGCCCGGATCGACGCCAGGTGTGCGCTGATCTCGGGATACCGCTTCGTCAGGTCGGCGGCGATCTCGTCAGGGTTCATCCGTCGTTCCGGGCAGAGAATCGGGAGGGACCCAAGGCCCGCGGTCCATTTTGCAATGGAATGCCGGGCGCATGGACGGACGCGTCCCGCGTCCGCAGGTACCTCTAGAGCGCGAGGACGAAAAGTGGCAACCGATTTCCATGTCACAGGGAGAGGCTGAGCGCCTGTCTCTATCGTCCTAGGTTGCGGACGCCGACGATCCCGAATCCGACCGGACCCGGGATCGCGGCAAGCGCTTCATCCGAGCGAAGTGGTTAGAACGCCCAGTCCCGGCCAGCGGCGACGGCGCGTTCGCGGGCGCTCGGGTTGACCGAGGGCCGGAACGGCACCTCGCAGACCACGGCATCGACGGATTGGCCCGAGACTTCGCTGTAGGCTTCCGGCAGCTCGACCTTAAGCTGGGTGCCGATCGCGGAGGCGGAATAGGGCACGTAACCGAGCGCGATGTTGGTCTCCAGCTCCGGCGACCACCAGGGCGAGGTCACGTAGCCGATCCGGTTTCCGTCGGGATCGGTGATCAGCCAGAAGTCCGGCGCATAGTCGGTGATCGGCTGGCCGCCGAGCTTCATTCCCACCAGCTTCTGCTGGAAGGGATACTGGTCGGCATCGATCAGCTCCCGCTGCCGTTCCAGCTCCGCCTTGCCGATATAGTCGCCGACCTTCTTGCGCGGCACCTGGTAGGCAAGGTTGACTTGAAACGGCGAGGTCTCCGCGTCCAGGTCCTGGCCCCAGGACAGGATGCCGGCGGCGATGCGGCGGTGGTGGGCCGGCGCGATCACCCGAAGCCCGTAGCTCGCGCCGGTGCCGCGGATGGCGTACCAGACCGCCTCGGCGTTCAAGGTCGCGTCACGGACATAGACCTCGTAGCCCTTCTCGCCGGTGAAGCCGGTCTGGCTCACCACCACGGAGCAGCCGCCGATTTCCGCCTCCATCAGCCCGTAATAGGGGATGGAGCGCACGGATTCGCCGACGAGTTCGGCCATCAGGTCTTCCGATAGCGGTCCCTGGATCTGCAGCGGCGCCACGTCGATCTCGGCGATGTCGACGTCGAAGCGGCGGCCGACATTCACGCCCTGCAGCCAGAACATCAGGTCGGAATCGGAGATGGAGAACCAGAACTCTTCTTCCGAAAGCCGCAAGAGCACGGGATCGTTCAGGATGCCGCCGGCCTCGTTGCACAAAATGCAGTATTTGCCGTGCATCGGCTTGATCTTGGTGGCATCGCGCGTGATCACGAAGTCCACGAAGGCCTCCGCATCCGGGCCCTGGACGCGGATTTGCCGTTCCACGGCGACGTTCCAGAGCGTGACGCGGTTCACCAGCACGTCGTATTCGGCCATTGCGCCGCCGTCCTCCGGGCGGACATAGCCGCGCGGATGGTACATGCGGTTGTACACGGTGGCGCGCCAGGCGCCGGCCTCCACGGACAGGTGCCAGAACGGCGATTTCCGCACCCGGGTGGAAATCAGCATCTGCACCGGGGTCGGGCCGGATTGGCGCAGGTTGAACGGGACCAGACGGTCGGACTGGTCGACGGTGGGTACGTTGGGGTGGGCGCGCGCGCCCAACTCGGTCGATGTGACGTCGAGCATCTCGGCGGTCTCCTCCTAGCCCCGTTCCGTGGACTTACAGAACGGGTCTCACCTATTGGTCTGACGCGTTTCTGGCCGGCGAACCGGTACCCACTTCGCCTGGAAACGCTCAAAACAGGTCCGGAAGTGCCGGCATCTTGGTCTGCGACCGGCGGGTCCCGTTCCGACTTTCGCTGCGCGTGCCCGGACCGTTGCCGCTGTTGCGACAGGCTTCTCTCGTGGAAGCCATAGCGGGAAGGATAGGAGAGGAGACGGGGCGCGGATGGCCGACCTGCGCCACGTCCGCGCTTATTGGCGACTTCCCCGCAACTCCAGAAAAAGTGGGAACCAGTTTTCCGCCGGGATTTGCGTGGGAAGACACTTTTCGCTCGCGCCAGCTCGCTGACGCTCGCGGTTGCGCGGGCGCGGCCCGGAGCGTTTCCAGGCGAAGTGGGTACCGGTTCGCCGTCCGGAAACGCGGCACGGCAATGCTCCGGCGCGCGGTCGCGCGCTGGCTTCGCGAGATCCCGGAAAATGCTTCAGGGCAACGCTTTATTCGGCGGCGTCCGCGCAGGCCGTGTCGGGCTCCGGCGGTGCTTCGTCGGCCTGCCGGCGGCGATCGATGCCGTGAGACACGATCGTCAGGACAAGCGCCACTGCGGCAAGGGAAACGCCGATATAGGGCAAGTGATTGTAGGCCATGCCCCAGGTGATCGCGAGCCCGCCGACCCAGGCGCCGGTGGCGTTGCCGAAGTTGAAGGCCCCTTGGTTCAGCGTTGAGGCCAGGTTCGGCGCGTCGGCGGCGGCCGTCACAACCCGCATCTGCAGCGGCGAAACCAGCGCGAAGACGAGCGCGCCCCAGATGAACAGGGTCACGGCGGCCGGGACCACCATGTGGCTGGTGGCGGTGAAGAGCGCCAGCACCGGCATCAGGACACAGAAGATCCCGATCACCGACGGCATCAGCTTCCAGTCGCCCAGGCGGCCACCGATCACATTGCCGACAGTCAGTCCGACGCCGAAGATCAGGAGCATCACGGTCACGCCGTGAGCGGAGAGCTGGGTGACGCCTTCCAGGATCGGCGCGATATAGGTGAAGACGGAGAACAGGCTCGCCGAGGCCAGCACGCTGATCGCCATGGCGAGCACCACCTGGGTGCTGGCGATCGAGCGCGCTTCTTGCCGGAAGGCGACGGCGGGCACCGGGATATCGCGCGGCAGCCAGGCGGCCAGGGCCGCCGCCGCGACCAGACCGATGGCGACCACGGCCCAGAAGGTGGTGCGCCAGCCGAGCGCTTCGCCAATGGCGGTGCCGAACGGAACGCCCAGCACGTTGGCAAGCGTCAGGCCGGCAAACATCATGGCGATCGCTTGCGCCCGTTGGCGGGGTTCCACGAGCGCGGAAGCCACCACCGCGCCGAGGCCGAAAAAGGCGCCGTGGCAGAGCGCGGTCACGATGCGCGCGCCCATCAGCAGCCAATAGTCGCCGGCGATCGCGCACAGCATGTTGCCGGCGATGAAGACGGCCATGAGCAGAAGCAACGCACGCCGCCGGTCCAGCCGGGCGGTCGCCACGGCAAGGAACGGCGATCCGAACGTCACCGACAGGGCATAGCCGGTGACGAGCAAGCCGGCCTGGGGGATGGTGACGGCCAGGTCCTGGGCGACATTCGGCAGAAGGCCCATGATGACGAACTCGGTCGTTCCGATGCCGAACGAGGCGAGCCCGAGGGCCAGAAGCGGGAGCCGGCTCGCAGAACGACCACGGCCGGGCGCGGAGGCGATGCTCATGCGCGTTCAATCTCGGTTGGTGTCGGGCGGCGTGTTGCCCGTCGGTCTTGTTGCGGGAGGCAGGGAGGCACAGGACGCTTGCGTTCGTGTCTAATGCTGCATTGCAGCATAATCGTGACGGGCGCGCGAGGTCAGCGGGTCAAAATCGCAAATGGGGAGCTGGCGAAAACCGTCGCAAGGCCGATGATGCCCCCCTCCAGCTCGCGTCCCGAGAGCGCATCCGTAAACGCGCCTTGACCCGCGAGATGAAGCTCGGTCCCCTCCCAAAGGCCCGGCGCGCGCAGATCGGACGCCTGCTGAAACAGCGCAAGCGGGAGCCGTGGTGCCACGGTGATCGAAAGCCGATCCTGATAGGAGCGGGCGAACGCCAGTACGTGCGCGCGCATCGGCCCGCTCACATCGAGTGGAAGGTAGGTCCCGACCGTGTAGAGGTCGGGATCGGCAGCCCTGAGCGCCAGGCCGATCCGGATCAGGTGGGGTTTGAAGGTGGCGAGGTCGGGAACGCCGCGATCGGGCCAGGCGGGGTGGTCGCGGTGAAGGGCTTCTGCCAGCTTGCCGAAGTCCACCGGGCGCCGGTTGTCCGGATCGACCAGGCTGAAATCGGCTGCCTCGGAACCCTGGTAGATGTCCGGGATGCCGGGCGCCGTCAGCTTCAGGACGGTCTGGGCGAGGCTGTTGACCACACCGGCGCGTATGAATGGACGCAGTGTGGTCGTAAAATCGTTAAGAAACGCGGTGTTGGCCGGGTCCAACAGGCGATCGGCGTAAGCCGCGACGGCGTGTTCGTAGTTGGCGTCGATGTCGGTCCAGCCGGTGCGGCGCTTGGCTTCCCTAAGCGCCTTTTCGACATAGGGCGAAAACCGGTCACGCAACGCTGCAAGCGCCTCGTCATCGGTTGCAAGATCCTCCGGCCAGGCCCCGACCAGGGCCTGGTAAAGCAGCCATTCCGTGTCCGGCTCGGGTGCGGGACCGGAGGCGAGCCCGGCGACTTGGCCGCGATGCATCGCGCGCCAGCGGTCGACGGCTTCGGCCCAGGTCTCGGCGGCTTCGCTCAACGTATAGAGCCGGGCGCGGGCGTCCTCGCCGCGCTTGGTATCGTGGGTGGCGGTGGCGAGAAGGCCGTGGGGTTGGGTCTCCACTCGCTCGATCATGCTACGGTGAAAAACGCCCGCCTCGGCGAAGATGTCGTCCGGGTCGCCGCCTACCTCGTTAACCGCGATCAGCCGGTTGAAGCGATAAAACAGCGTGTCCTCGATCGCCTTGGCCATCACGGGCCCGGTGAGTTGCTGGAAGCGCTCCCGAAACCGGTTGGCGGTGTCGCGTGCCTCCGCCGGAACCCGGCCGAACAGGACATCGGTGACGAGATCGATCGCCGCATGCGCCTTGTCGCAGGCATCGGCCTTGGCACGGGCGGCAATGTCGTCGACCAAGCTCCGATCGCGCGAGGGCAGGCCGCCATCCGCTCCATAGGTGCGATAGACCGGAAAGCCGGTGACCATCGCCACGATGCCGTCGCGCAGGGTTTCGTCCGCTTGCGGCTCGGCTTCGCCGCGACCGACGGAAATGCTCTGGAGCAAGTCCACCAGTAGAGAAACTTCGCCGGCAAAATTTCGTCTCGCCATCAACGTCTTGGCGGCATGGCGCTCCGCTTCCAGATCGCGATCGGCGTCGGTGGCGGCGCAATAGGCGGCGGCGAGCTTTTCGGCCTTGGCGCCATCCGTGAGCGTTTCGGCGAGCGCGGTGATGAACTCGTAGCCGGTGGTGCCCTCGATCGGCCAAGTCTCGGCGAGCGCTTCGTCGCCTTCCAGGATCTTCTCGACGAACAGATAGGTGTCGGCTCCGATCTCGCCGCGTAGGCTCTGGAGGTATCCGGTCGGGTCGGCGAGCCCGTCGACATGATCGACGCGCAATCCGTCGACCGCACCGGAGCGCACGAGCTCCAGGATCAGTCGGTGGCTGTCGGCGAAAATCGCCGGATCGTCCACCCGCACGCCGACCAGCCCGGTGATCTCGAAGAAGCGGCGATAGGAGAGATGCCGGCTCGCTTCTTGCCAGTAGAGTAGGCGCCAGGGTTGGGCGGCGTGGACGGCGGAGATCAGTGCGGGATCTTGCGAGAGCGCGGCCAGGCGCCGTTCGGTGTCCGTGCGGGCGGTGGTGTCGGATGCCGCGGTGCGGATCGCCGCATGCATGGAATCCGCCGTCTCGGAGACGGCTTCGTTGGCGATGGCAAAGATCCGCGACAAGAGCGGATCGTCGCCGGCCGCGGAGGCAAGCGTGGCGTAGCTGGTCGGGTCGAGCGGCAGAAGATTGTCGAAATAGGCGAGCACCAGACAGCCTTCGTTGGCGTCTAGCCGGAGCTTGAGATCGCCGGCGGCCAGCGCCTCGTCGAACGGGCGGCTGAGGATCGGAAGCGTCAGTTTCTCGCGCCAGTCGATGTCGAAGTGCCGGGCAAACGGGCTCGTCGGCCCCCATTCCACAACGCTGCGCCACCAGGCATTTTCCAGCGAGGCCGCCATGTGGTTGGGCACGATATCCAGGATCAGGCCGAGGTCGGCGGCCTTCAGAGCGGCGACCAGCCGGTCGAAGCCTTCCCGGCCGCCGAGTGCGGGATCGATCGCATTGCAGTCGGTGACGTCGTACCCGTGAGTGGAGCCGGAAACGGCGGTGAAGATCGGTGAGGCGTAGAGATGGCTGACGCCGAGCCGCTTCAGATAGGGGATGATCTCGATGGCGTGGTCGAACGTCATCCCACCGCGAAACTGAAGCCGATAAGTGGCGGTGACCCGGCTCATCGCGCGTTCTCCGTCTCGCCTCCGCGGCTGATGGAATAGCGTACCGCGCCAGCCGGGAGCGTGTCGCCGGCGATGTCTCCGTTTCCAGTGGGCACGAACGCATGGAGCGGATCGCCGGCGGCGGTCGGAAGTGCGCGGGCCGTCTCCGACAGGTTCGCGCGCAGCTCCAGAACGCCACCGACGAGTTGCCAATCGACGGCCAGGGCTCCATCGTCGGCGGAGACGACGCGGCCGGCCTGTCCTGCCGCGCCGGAGATCAGCGGGACGATCTCCCGGCGGCGGAGATCGAGAAGGGTGCGCACGAAGTCGTGCCAGGCGCGCCCGTCTTCGTGGTCGAGCCGGTCCCAATTAAGCTTGGAGGCCCCAAACGTGCCGGGCGCGTTCGGGTCCGGAATCTCGTCGATCTCGGCGCGGTCGCCCTGGAAGGCGGCAAAGGCGGCGAACTCGCGCCGGCGACCGGTGCGCACGGCATCGGCCAGCTCTCCTTCGAAATCGGTGAAGAAGGCGAACGGGCGGGTCTCGCCATAGTCCTCGCCCATGAACAGAAGCGGAATATGGGGGGACAGAAGCAGGATCGTCGTCAGCGCCCGCACGCGGTCGTACTCGGCCAGGTCGATCAGACGCTCTCCGAACGCCCGGTTGCCGATCTGGTCGTGATTTTGCAGGAAATCGACAAAGGCGGTCGGCGGCAAATGGGCGCTCGGCACGCCGCGGGGCGCCCCGCCGCCATGGCGCGAGGGCTCGCCCTGATAGGCGAAGCCTTCGGCGAGCGCGCGGGCGAGCTTTCCGAAGCGGTCCTCGGCGAAGTCGGCATAGTAGCCGTCGCTCTCGCCGGTCGCGATCACATGGGCGACATTGTGAAAGTCGTCGTTCCACTCCGCGGTATAGAGGCGGGGCTGTCCGTCGGCGCCGCGCTCGTGCAAGTGGGTGATGTTGCGGTTGTCTTCGGTCGTGAGGTGGATTTGGCGATCGGGGATCGAGGCGCGCACGGCAGCGGCGATCTCCACCAGGATCTCGGTTTCCGACAACTCGTCGCGGATATGGTCGATGGCGTCGAGCCGGAGCCCGTCGAACCGATATTCTTCCAGCCAGAACAGTGCGTTCTCAACGAAGAAATGGCGTACCGGGGCGCGCTCGTAGGCGATCGCCGCGCCCCAGGGCGTATGGCGCTCGGGATGGAAGAAGTCCGGCGCATAGCGGGCGAGATAATTCCCCTCCGGGCCGAAGTGATTGTAGACGACGTCCAGGAGCACCATCAGGCCGAGGCCGTGGGCGGTATCGACGAGGGCCTTGAGATCCTCCGGCGGGCCGTACGCGGGATGCGGCGCATAAGGCAGCACGCCGTCATAGCCCCAGCCGCGGTTTCCGGCGAACTGGGCGACCGGCATGATCTCAACGGTGGTGATGCCGGTCTCGACCAGATGAGGGAGCTTGTCGATCGCGGCCCGGAAGGTGCCTTCCGGCGTGAAGGTCCCGACGTGAAGCTCCAGGATCACCGCCTCCTCCCAGGGTCGGCCGGTCCAGTCGGTCTGCTGCCAGCGATAGGCGGTGGGGTCGACCACGCGCGAGGGGCCATGGACGTCGGCCATTTGGGCTCGGGAGGCCGGATCCGGGATCGCGAAGCCGTCGCCCAGCACGAAGCGATAGCCGGTTCCGGCCGCCACCGCCGGCACGCGCGCCTCAAACCAGCCATCCTCCAGTGCGGTCATCTCGACATCGTCTCTGGCATCCAGACGGACGCGGACGTGCGTCTCGGCCGGAGCCCACAGACGAAAGCGTACGCTGCCGTCCCCGACCCATTCCGCCCCCCAGGTGCGCGGGAAGGCGAAGCGGCCGTCCGCTGGCGCCGATGTCTCGCTCATGCCCGGCTCTCAAGGAGAAACAGGCTGCGACCGGGCGCCTCGAACGGGGCTTCCTCCGAAAGGGCTCCGTCGGTTCGCCGGTGGACGACGCCTTCGGCGGTATCGACGAGCACGCCCCAGCCCGACGCCAGCGGCGCGGGCAGGGTGAAGGCGACCGGCTCGTGATGGGCGTTGAGAATCAAAAGCAGCGAGTCGGAGGGGGCCGCCAGCAGAAGCGCGATGGAGCGGGTTTGCGGGTCCTGCCAGTTGTCCGGCTCCATGACCTCCCCATCCGGGCGCAGCCAGCGGGCGAAGGCGCCGGTGCGCGGATCTTCGGCTTCGTGCAGGAAGCGATCCTGGGTCAGGAGCGGACGGCTCTCGCGCAAGTCGATCAGGCCGCGGACGAAGGCGTCGAAGGCGGTGTCCTGCGGATCGATCTCCGACCAGGCGAGCCAGTTGATCTCGGCATCCTGACAATAGGCGTTGTTGTTGCCGTTCTGGGTACGGCCGATCTCGTCGCCCATCAGCATCATCGGTGTGCCCTGGGAAAGGAGCAGCGTCGCGATCATATTGCGCCGGGCCTGGTCGCGGGCGGCCAGAATCTCGGGATCGTCGGTCGGGCCTTCGGCCCCCCAGTTGTAGCTGAGATTGTGCGAGTGGCCGTCGGCGTTGTCTTCTCCGTTGGCCTCGTTGTGCTTGTCGTTGTAGCTGACCACGTCGGCAAGCGTGAAGCCGTCATGGGCCGTGACCAGGTTGATGCTCGCCCACGGCCGACGCCCCTGATTTTCGAAAAAGTCGGAGGAGCCGAGCAGACGATCGGCGAGCGTCGGCAACGTGCCCTCGTCGCCTCTCCAGAAGGCGCGCACGGTGTCGCGGTAGGTGTCGTTCCATTCCGCCCAGCCGGGCGGGAAATGGCCGAGCTGGTAGCCGTCCGGGCCGGTGTCCCATGGCTCCGCGATCAGCTTGACCCGGGAAAGCACCGGGTCCTGCTGCACGGCATCGAAAAAGACGGCGTTCTGGTCGAAAGCGTCGCGGTCGCGGCCGAGCGAGCTCGCCAGATCGAAGCGGAAGCCGTCCACGTGGCACTGCTCAACCCAGTAGCGCAGGGAGTCCATCACCATCTGCAGCGCACGCTGGTGGCGCAGATCGACGGTGTTGCCGCATCCGGTGGTGTCGAAATAGTAGCGCGGGTCGTCGCCCAGCAGATAGTAGCTGGCATTGTCGATGCCGCGGAAGGAGAGCGTGGGGCCAAGCTCGTTGCCCTCGGCGGTGTGGTTGTAGACCACGTCGAGAATGACCTCGATGCCGGCCTCGTGCAGCCGGCGCACCAGGAGCTTGAACTCGTGAATGCCGCCCCCGCGCGTCAGGTAGCGCGGCGCCGGCGCGAAGAAGCCGATGGTGTTGTAGCCCCAATAGTTGGTGAGCCCCCGATCGATCAGATAGCGGTCGTCGAAGAAGGCCTGGATCGGCATCAGCTCCAGCGACGTCACGCCGAGGTCCACCAGCCGGTCGATCACCCGCGGATCGGCGAGGCCCTCGAAGGTGCCGCGCAGATGTTCCGGCAGGTCGGCATTGAGCGCGGTCATGCCCTTCACATGGGCCTCGTAGACGATGGCCTTCGGCCACGGTACGGCAGGTTTCAGGTCGTGGCCCCAGGTCATCGCCGGGTCGACGACCACGCATTTCGGCATCACGAACGCGGAATCGCGGCGATCGAAGGAAAGGTCCCCGCGATGGTGGCCGATGCGGTAGCCGAACAGCGCGTCGTGCCAGCGGATCTCGCCGTGCAGCGCCAGGGCGTACGGGTCGATCAAGAGCTTGTGCGGATTGAAGCGGTGGCCGGCCGACGGCTCGTAGGGTCCATGTACCCGGTAGCCATAGAGTTGGCCGGGGCGCACCTCGGGCAGATAGCCGTGCCAGACCTGATGGGTGAACTCCGGCAGCGGAACGCGCTCGATCTCGCGTCGGCCGCTGCGATCGAACAGGCAGAGCTCGACCTTGGTGGCATTCGCCGAAAACAGCGCGAAATTGACGCCCGAACCGTCCCAGTGCGCACCAAGCGGGAACGGGGCGCCCGCCGAGACCGTGTGCCGTGTCTTAGCCATCGAATGGAAAATCCGAAGTCAGAGGTCCGATCAGCGCCGCCCGGCATTCTCTAAAAAACGCCGAACGAGCCTAACTTATGGATGTTACGCCTGTCCGGACGGCCGGTCGGTTCCCACTTGGCCTAGACCCTCTAGACGTCCGGAGCGAGGACGAGGGTGGCAAGCGGCGGCAAGGTCAGGCGCAACGATGCCGGTCGCCCGTGCCAGCCTTGCCCGTCGGTACCAACCGCGCCGCCGTTGCCAACGCCGGACCCGCCATAGTGTTCCGCATCGGTGTTCAGGACTTCGCGCCAGGTGCCAGCGGCGGGAACGCCGACCCGGTAATCGTAGCGCACGATCGGCGTCATGTTCGCGACCACGACGAGCGGACGGGCATTGCCGCGGGCGCGCCGAAGATAGACGAACACGCTGTTTTCCGCATCCCCGCCCTCGATCCATTCGAAGCCGGCGGGATCGCAGTCGAGCTCGTGCAGCGCGGGCTCGGACCGGTAGAGCCGGTTGAGATCGCCCACCAGGGACTGCAGCCCGGAATGGGATCGGTCCTCCAGAAGATGCCAGTCGAGCGACTGGTCGTGGGTCCATTCCCGCTCCTGGCCGAACTCGCCGCCCATGAACAGAAGCTTCTTGCCGGGATGGGTCCACATGAAGCCGTAGTAGGCGCGCAGATTGGCGAACTTCTGCCAACGGTCGCCCGGCATTTTGCCGAACATGGAACCTTTGCCGTGCACGACCTCGTCGTGGGACAGCGGCAGCACGAAATTCTCCGAGAAGCCATAGTGGATCCCGAAGGTCATCTGGTGGTGGTTGTATTTCCGATAGACCGGATCGAGGCTCATATAGTCGAGCGTGTCGTGCATCCAGCCCATGTTCCACTTGTAGCCGAAGCCGAGCCCGCCCATGTCGACCGGCCGGCTGACGCCGGGCCAGGCGGTGGATTCCTCCGCCATGGTCTGGGCGCCGGGCACACGCTCGTAGACCCGCGTGTTCAGCTCGCGCAGGAAGGCGATCGCGTCGAGATTCTCGTTGCCGCCATAGCGGTTCGGCAGCCACTCACCCTCCTCGCGAGAGTAGTTGAGATAGAGCATAGAGGCCACCGCATCCACGCGCAGCGCGTCGACATGGAAGTGCTCCAGCCAGTAGAGCGCGCTCGACATCAGGAAGTTGGCGACCTCGGTGCGACCGAAATTGTAGATCAGCGTGTTCCAGTCGCGATGGAAGCCGAGGCGCGGGTCTTCGTGCTCGTAGAGCGCGGTGCCGTCGAAACGGACCAGGCCATGCGCGTCGGAGGGGAAGTGCGCCGGAACCCAGTCGGTGATCACGCCGATGCCGGCCTGGTGCAGCCGGTCGACGAAGGCGGCGAAGGCTTCCGGCGGGCCGAAGCGGCGCGTGGGCGCGAACATTCCGATCGGCTGATAGCCCCAGGAGCCGGTGAAGGGATGCTCGGTGATCGGCAACAGCTCCACATGGGTGAAGCCCATCTCGGTGACATAGTCGACCAGCAGGTCGGCGAGCGTGTCGTAGTCGAGCGCCTCGCCGCCGCCACCGCGCTTCCACGAGCCCAGGTGCACTTCGTAGATCGCGACCGGTGCGGAAACCGATTGCCGGTCCTGGCGCTCCGACAGCCACGCCGTGTCGCCCCAGGCATGTCGCGGCGGGCCGCAGACCACCGAAGCGGTGGCCGGTGGGTTTTCCTGGGCGAACGCGATCGGATCGGCCTTCAAGGGCAGGACGTCGCCATGGACCCCCAGGATCTCGAATTTGTAGATGTCGCCGCGGGCAAGCCCCGGAATGAACAGCTCCCAGAGACCGGCACCGTAGCGTTTGCGCATCGGGTGGCGACGGCCGTCCCAGGCATTGAAGTGGCCGACGACGGACACGCGGCGGGCATTCGGCGCCCAGACCGCGAAGGCGACGCCCTCCACGCCCTCATGGGTCATGGGATGCGCGCCGAGCCGTCGATAGAGTTCCAGGTGCCGGCCTTCTGCGATCAGATATTCGTCGAGCTCACCCAGCACCGGCCCGAACCGGTAGGGGTCGATGCGCTGCCAGGTGTGGTCGCGGGTCGACAGCTCCAAAAGATAGGGAAAGCGCTCACGCCGTCCCTCGATCCGGCCGGAGAAGAAACCTTCCGGATGGACCCGCTCCAAGCTCGCCACCGGCTTGCCGGTCGCCTCGTCGAGGACGGTCACGGACGCCGCATCCGGAGCGAACACGTTGACGACGAGCGGCGTCTCGCCGCCGCCGAGCATGCCGAGCAGCGAGAATGGGTTGGGGTGCCGCCCTCGGATGACCGTTTCAATCTCGCCGGGCGTCGGGGCGTGGCTCGGCGCAGTCGTCGCCGATATCGGGCTCACCGTCCGGTCTCCTTCTCGTCGATCAGGGCCTTGAGGCCGCCAAGCGGAATGCCCGCCCAGCTCGGCCGATTGGAGAGTTCATAGGCTACTTCGTAGGCCGCTTTCTGGATGACGAACAGATCCAGCAGAGCGTGTGCGAACGCGGGATCGTCCGGATGCGTCGACGCGCCGGCGATCGTGGCTTCGTACGCGGCGAGCAGTTCGCGCGTGGTGGTGTCGCGCCATTCCAGCGCGCGGGCGATCGCCGCGTCCTGGAAGGCGTTGGAGACGCCGCCATGGGGCTCTATCACCGACGCCGCGGCGTAGTCGAGCGAGCGCAACAGCCCGGCCACATCCCTGAGCGGCGAAGTCTTCGCCCGTCGCTGCTCCAAGGAGCGGCGCGGCTCGCCCTCGAAATCGATGATCATCACGTCGTTCTTCACCATCAGGATCTGACCCAGATGATAGTCGCCGTGGATCCGCGAGCGCCCGCCGGTGGGCGTGAAGGCAAGCGGCGCATCGATCCGTGCCTTCAGCGCGCCATAGCCGGACATCACCTGATCGGCGGTTTCCCGGTCGGTCTCGGCAAGCCCGCCGCGGGCCGCAGACAAATGCTCTATCGCCTCGGCCAGATCGTTCGTGGCCTCTTCCACCCAGGCCGACACATCCTCGCGCGTGATCGGGTCGACCTGGAAGGCCGGATTGTCGGTTGCCTTCGCGAACGCCTGATGAAGCTCTCCCGTGCGCTGGCCGAGCAGGCCGCCGATCATCAACGGATAGGAGAACGGCGCGAGCTGATCTTCCGTCGCCGTTTCGTCGGCGCCCGCATAGGGCGCTTCGAAGCCGTTGAGATCGCGTTGCAGGGCTTCGGTCAGCACAGCCCATGCGTCGCCTTGATTCTGCACATAGGCGAACGCGGCGGCGACGGTGGTGGTTCCGCCATCGACGGCGTGGTGCTCCACGCTGCCCAGGAAAGCCGGGGTATTCTCAAACCCGGCGACTTCGGTCAGGAACTGGGCAACCTCGACCTCCGGCTGCACCCCGCTCCTGAGCCGACGATAGAATTTCAGGATGACCGAGGTGTCGAAGACGATCGAGACATTGCTTTGCTCGACGCCGAGCGGGCGCGGCTCGCCGGTCTCCTCGATGGCGGCGAGCTGGTCGTTGCCAGTGAAGACCAGCCGGCCGGCGTCTGTTTCAATCGTGGTGCCGCGGCCCATGGCGGCGAGCATTTCCGTCGGCAGGGTCGGTTCGAAGGCCCCGTCGACCAGAGCGCCCACCCGCGATCCACGCCGGAGCTTGGCGAGCGTGTAGGCGAGCGTGGGCGCGCCGAAGCCGAGACTTTCCTCGCCCCAGACCGCGGAGAAAGGCAGGAAATAGCGCTCCACGTCCTGATCGGTGGTGACGACCACGGTGGTGAGCGCATGCCGGCCGTTCGCGAGTTCGCCGATCGGCTCGACGGAGACTTTTTGGATCGGCCTGTCCTTGGCCGCGAACCAGCGCTGCAGCGGCAGATAGCGGGGCAGAACGTCGCTTTCCAGCATCCGCCCTTCGCGTCCCGTCAAGGCGGTCGTGATGCGGCCGTCGCGGGTGGTCAGCGTCAGAAAGTCCGGCAGCACGTCCGGGATCGGCGTGTGCCAGCTCGGCGCCTGATCGGCGGGGGCGAGCACGAACCAGTAGAAGCCGTAGCCGGGCAGGGTGACCAGATAGGGCAGGTCGCCAATCGGCGGAAACGGCGAGTTGCCCATCAACTCGATCGGCACCAGCCCGCGCTTGGCGGAGAGGTCGAGCTCCACCGCCTGGGCCGCGCGCGACAGATTGCAGACGCACAGGATCGCTTCGCCTTCATACTCGCGCAGATAGGCGAGCACTTTGCGGTTGGAGGGGTAGAGCAGCGTCATGGTTCCGCGGCCGAAGGCCTGGTGCTGCTTGCGCACCGCAATCATGCGCCGCATCCAGTTCAAGAGCGACGAGGGATCGAAGGTCTGGCTTTCGACGTTGAGCGCTGGATAGCCGTAGACCGGATCCTGGATCGCGGGCAGATAGAGCCGCTGCGGATTGGTGCGCGAGAAACCTGCGTTGCGGTCCGACGACCATTGCATCGGCGTGCGCACGCCGTCGCGGTCGCCGAGATAGTAGTTGTCGCCCATCCCGATCTCGTCGCCATAGTAGACGATCGGGGTGCCGGGAAACGACAGCAGGAAGGAATTCAGAAGCTCGATCTTGCGACGATCGTTCTGCATGAGCGGAGCCAGCCGCCGCCGGATGCCGAGATTGATGCGGGCGCGGGGGTCTTCCGCATAGACCCGCCAGAGATAGTCCCGCTCCTTGTCGGTGACCATCTCCAGCGTCAGCTCGTCATGGTTGCGCAGGAAGATGCCCCACTGGCAGTCCTGCGGAATGTCCGGAGTCTGGCGGATGATGTCGGTGATGGGGTGCCGATCCTCCTGAGCGACCGCCATGTACATGCGCGGCATCAGCGGGAAGTGGAAGCCCATGTGGCACTCGTCGCCCTCGCCGAAATAGGGCCGGGTGTCCTCCGGCCACTGGTTGGCCTCGGCAAGCAGCATCCGGTCGGGATAGTGGGCATCCAGCTCGGCGCGGATCTTCTTCAGAACCTCGTGGGTTTCCGGCAGGTTCTCGTTGTTGGTGCCTTCGCGCTCGACCAGGTAGGGGATCGCGTCGAGGCGTAGCCCGTCCACCCCCATGTCGAGCCAGAAGTGCATCACCTTCAAGACTTCGGCGAGCACCCGCGGATTGTCGAAGTTGAGGTCGGGCTGGTGGGAATAGAATCGGTGCCAGAAATAGGCGCCGGCCACGGGATCCCAGGTCCAGTTCGACTTCTCCGTATCGGTGAAGATGATCCGGGTTTCGGGAAACTTCTCGTCGGTGTCGCTCCAGACATAGAAATTGCGCGCCGCGCTGCCGGGCTTGGCGTTGCGGGCGCGCTGGAACCAGGGATGCTGGTCGGAGGTGTGGTTGATGACGAGCTCTGTGATGACGCGCAGGCCGCGCTTGTGCGCCTCCGCCACGAAGCCCTTGAAATCGCGCATCTTGCCGTAGGCGGGATTGATCGCCTTGTAGTCGGCGATATCGTAGCCGTCGTCGCGCATCGGCGAAGGGTAGAACGGCAACAGCCAGATCGCCGTGGCCCCCAACTCCTGGACATAGTCCAGCCGCTGCATCAGCCCTTCGAAGTCGCCGATGCCGTCATTGTTGGCGTCCTGGAACGCCTTGACGTGAAGCTGATAGATGATCGCGTCCCGGTACCACTGCGCGTCGGCTCGATCGATGATTCCGTCCATCCGGCTCAAATGACCTGCGTTGACCTTGGGCTTCATTCGCGTCCCGCTCCCGGCGGGATCAGCCGCCAGATCGCATAGGGGCAGTCTTCTGGGTCGAGGGTGAGGGTGTGCAGCTTGCCGTGCCAGGTGAAGTGGTTGCCGTGGCGCAGATCCTCTACCTCTATGGAGGCGTCGTCCGGTAGGCCGAACTCCCAAAGTGGCACCTCGAACTCGAACGTGTGCGAGGCGTGGGGGTCGAGGTTGACGTGGATCAGCACGAAGTCGCCGCTGGCCGCATCGCGCTTGCCGTAAAGCAGCACCTGGTCGTCGAAGGCGTTGTAGAAGGTGAGATTGGTGAAGTCCTGCAGCGCCGGGCGTTCGCGGCGGAGCCGATTCAGCAGACGGATGTCGTCCTTGATGTGGCCGGGCGCATTCATGTCCCAGACCCGGATCTCGTATTTCTCGGAGTTGAGATATTCCTCCTTACCAGGAATCGGCTCGGCTTCGCAGATCTCAAAGCCGTTATAAAGCCCATAGTTGCCGGCAAGGGTGGCCGCCAGCACTAGGCGGATGCGGAAGCCCGGACGGCCGCTTTCCTGGAGATAGGCCGGGTTGATGTCCGGTGTGTTGGCGAAGAAATTCGGCCGCATCACATGGGCCATCTCCGGCGCCGCGAGCTCGGCCAGATAGTCGGTCAGCTCGTCTTTTTCGTTGCGCCAGGTGAAGTAGGAATAGGACTGGCTGAAACCCAGCTTGGCGAGCCGCTTCATGACCTTCGGCCGGGTGAAGGCCTCCGCCAGGAAGATCACGTCCGGGTGCTTCGCCCTGACTTCGGAAATCATCCATTCCCAGAACGGGAACGGCTTGGTGTGCGGGTTGTCGACCCGGAAGATCTTGACTCCGTGGTCGACCCAGAACAACACCACGTCGCGCAGCGCCAGCCACAGATCCGGCAACGCATCCCGGTAGAAGTGGACGTTGACGATGTCCTCGTACTTCTTCGGCGGGTTCTCGGCGAATTTGATGGTGCCGTCGGGGCGCCAGTCGAACCACTCCGGATGCTCCTTGATCCAGGGATGGTCGGGAGCGCACTGGATTGCGAAATCGAGGGCGATTTCCAAATCGTGATCGCGGGCCGCCTCCACCAGGCGGTCGAAGTCGTCGATGGTGCCGAGTTCGGGATGGATGGCGTCGTGACCGCCTTCCGCCGCGCCGATGGCGTAAGGGCTGCCGGGATCGTCCGGCCCGGCGGTCAGCGCGTTGTTGCGGCCCTTGCGATTGATCCGCCCGATCGGATGGATCGGGGTGAAATAGAGCACGTCGAAGCCAAGATAGCGCACATAGGGAAGTTGCGCGATCACGTCGTCGAAGGTGCCGTGGCGGCCCGGCTCGCCAGCCTGGGAACGGGGCATCATCTCGTACCAGGCGGAAAAGGCGGCGCGCTCGCGGTCGACGAACACCTCAATCTCACGGGGATAGCGCGTCAGGTTCGTGCGCCGTCCGGCGCGCGCCATCAGATCGCGCGCTTCCGGCGACAACAGGATCTCCAGCCGCGCCGCTTCGTGGGCGGTTTCGAGGCGGTGGGATAAGGCTTCTAGGGCTGCGGCATCCGCCCGCATGCGCGCGGACCCGGCGCTAACGGAGGCGGCGACCAGGCGCCGGCCCTCCTCGATTTCCAGCGAGACCTTCACGCCGGCGGCGATCTTCTTTTCGGTGTCGCGCAGCCAGCTTGCGTAAAGGTCACGCCAAGCGATGAGGCCGAAGCGATGGGGGCCGGGGGTGGCGAAGGTGAGCGTGCCGCGCCAACGGTCGTTCGCGAGCGGTGTCAGCGGGGCTTCGCTGTCCGGCTCGCCGTCGGCGGAGGGCACCACGAGTGCGGCGGCAATGATGTCATGGCCATCGGAGAAGATGTCCGCCTCGACCACGAACGGGCGACCCACGACGGCCTTCGCCGGAAAGCGTCCGCCATCGATCTCCGCATCGATCGCCTCGATGGCAATGCGGCTTTCGGCCAGGGCGAGCGCCCGCTCGGCGGCGGGGTCTGGGGCGAGGCGCCGCGGGCGCGGCTCCGTCGCGACGGTGGGGGCATTCGTCATGCGACCTCCGTCTTCATCCGGCGACTGTCCTCCATGATGGGTTGGACCGATGTCGGAGATGCAAGCATTGGACCGGCGACAAAAATCGTCAACCGCGCGGCGTTCCACGCGGCTGCCCAACCTCGTTTGGTTGCTTTTTAGGCAATCCAGAACGGGCGCAAAGGTTCCCGAAACGCCTCAGTCTTCGGAGGTCTTCGTCGCCGGGCGACGGTAGGTCGCGGCCACTCGCGACACTTCCTCGTAGATCCCGGCAAGCAGGTTCAAGGTCTGCGTTGCCTCCGCCAACCGCTGGCGGAAGTCGGGGACACTGTCGATCGCGGCGATCAGCAGGGCGCGCCGAACGGCAGCATAGTTGTCGGTCACCTCATGGCCGAGCTTCGTCACCGAATAGGTCACGCCGGAGCGGGGCGATCCCTGCTTCTCGACGAGATTGGCCGCGATCAGTTTGCGCAGGCTGTACTGGATGTTCGGAATGTCGTCGCGGTTCATCAACCGCGCGAGCTCCTTCACGCTTTTCGGTCGGTCGTTCATCCGAATAACGTGAAGCATTGCGTTTTCCGGCCCGCTGGCGGCCACGTCGATGACGTTGGCCAGGCATTCCGACTGCCAGCGTCCGAAGGATTCGAACGTGCGCATGACGGCGAATTCCAGCTCCGTCGTGTCCACTTCGGCGCGCGAGGCGGAGAGGTGCCAGCTCCGGTCGAGAACGTCCGTCGTCGCCGGTTCCGATTTGTCGGTGCGTTTTGGCGCCATGGGAAAGCTCCGGAGAACGGATGTCTTGCTCTAGGTCATGACCTGAGCGGGCCGATTGGGGCCGGATCGATCGTTCGTTTCAAGACCAAAATCGCGCTTGCGATCAGTGTCTCCCTCGCCGACCGCCGCTCTCGGCGGAGGGCCGACAGGGCCGCTTGCTGTTGAATAGACTTTTAGATAGACTTTTTATCTAAAAATTTGAACCAGAGGGATCATTGAAATGGCATCTGCAACCAACCCGATGTTTGCGAAGGACCGTTTTCTGCTGGGGACATTTTCGTCCAACTGCTCCAGCGGCATGACGGTGACCAAGGTTCCCGAACGCTGGAACAACTCGTTCGAGAACAATCTGCGGCTCGCTCACCTGCTCGACGATGCCGGCATCGATTTCATGCTGCCGATCGCGCGTTGGATCGGCTATGGCGGCGAGACCGACTTTCACGGTTCGGTCCTGGAGACGATGACATGGGCGGCCGGACTTTTGGCGCATACCCGCAACATCGCGGTGTTCGCGACCATTCATACCGCGGCCAACAACCCGGTCGTAGTTGCCAAGCAGATCGCCACCATCGACCAGTTGAGCTCGGGTCGCGCCGGCCTCAACATCGTCGCCGGCTGGAACAAGCCGGAATATGAGGCGCTCGGCCTGACCCTGCCCGACGACCACGAGACGCGCTACGCTTACGCTCAGGAGTGGTTCGACATCGTGCGCGCGTTGTGGACCAACGACACGCATTTCGACTGGGACGGCACCTACTTCAAGCTGAAGGGGACCAAGAGCGAGCCGCGTCCGTTCGCCGGCCAACCGCCGATCATCAACGCGGCCGGGTCGCCCCAGGGCCGGGACTTTGCCACCCGTAATGCCAATTTCCTGTTCACGCCCACCATCGACCTGGAACGCTCGACGGCGGAGGTCGCCGAATTGAAGGAGCAGGCCCGCGGTGTGGGTCGGGAGGTCGATGTCCTGACCTTCTCCCACGTGATCTGCCGCCCGACCGAGAAGGAAGCGCGCGACTACTACGCGTATGTCACGACGGAAAACTCCGACTGGGAAGCCGTGGACAACCTGGTGCGGCTGCAGTTCGCCCACGCCCATTCGTTCCCGCACGATCTTCTGGCGCTCATCCGCGACCGCATGGCCGCCGGACATGGCGGCTTCCCGTTGATCGGCACGCCCGAGCAGGTGGCGGACGGCATCGCGTCACTGGCGGCGGCCGGTTTCCGCGGGTCCACCCTCTCCTTTGTCAACTATGCGGAGGAGTTTCCCTATTTCCGCGACACGGTGCTGCCGCTGCTGGCGGAGAAGGGGATACGCTAAAGCGTTTCCAGGCGAAGTGGGAACCGGTTCGCCGTCCGGAAACGCTTGAGATTCAATGCGTTTCCGGATGAAGTGGGAGACGGTTTTCCGGCGACACGGACGCTGTTTTCCCTGCGGGGTTGCAGCCGAACATGCTCCGTCTATCAGGGATAGGCTTTACGTGTTTCCGTCCTTTCCGTCGTCGTCATCGATGACCGACGGTCTTTGCTGATGGGTATCGATGACCTCTTTGACCGCCTCGATCAGGGCCGCGCGATCGATCCGGGCGCCCTTGGGATAACGGCTTTGGACTTCCGTCAGGAGGGCGCGCAGCCAATCCTTGCGGGCGTCGGCGGAGTAGCCTTCTTCCGCGAGCGCTTCCTGCAGCTCCTGTAGGGTAATGTCCGGGCCGAAACTGTCTGGCCCGGATGAGGGTGCACCTTGCGCGCGGATCGGGTTGGGATGGGAGCGGTGATCGGGACACATGCCCATGCCTCGCTTGGTTCGCCGCCCAACACCAACGGAACGTTTCGCTGTCCGAGCGGGTTCCGTGTCTGGAATTTCCGCCTCGAATTCCTAACATTCAAGCGATCGTCCGTGCGCCGTTGGCGGCGTTTCGCCCGATGCCGGTTACCTGTGCGCCGGACGCACCCCGTCCTGCGTTGTCCCGACGCCCCGCCACGAGGATCATCGATGGGCCATCACCCCGGCGATCAGCCAACGCGCCGCGCGCTGCTGCTTTTGAACCCGAATGCCCGTCGCGGAAAAGTTGGGGTCGAGACGGCGCTGGACCGCTTGAAAGCCGCCAACATCGAGCTGGTTGAGCCGCCGGTGCCCGATCGCGACAGTGCCTCGGAGGTCATCGTCGCCCATGCGCAGGAGGCGGACCTGGTGATCGTGGGCGGCGGCGACGGCAGCTTGAACGCCGCGGCGGCCGGGCTCAGAGAGACCGGCTTGCCGTTCGGGATCCTCCCGCTCGGCACCGCCAACGATCTGGCTCGGACGCTGGAAATCCCGCTGGATCTCTCCCGGGCGGCGCAAGTCATCGTGGAGGGGGAGCGCCGCGCGCTCGATCTCGGGGTGGTCAACGAGAAATTCTATTTCAACGTGGCGAGCGTGGGCTTCAGCGCGAGCTTGGCGCGTAACCTCACCAAGGAGGCGAAGAAGCGCTGGGGCACGCTGGGCTACGGCCTGTCGGCCGCCCGTCTGGTGTCCCAGAGCCGGCCGTTCACCGTGCAGATCGACCATGACGGCCACACCGAGGAGGTACGGACCTTTCAGGTCTCCGTTGGCAACGGTCGCCACTATGGCGGCGGGCTGGTGGTCGACGAAACGGCCGCGCCCGATGACGGTCGTCTCGACGTCTACAGCCTGGAAGTGGAGCATTGGAGCGAGCTTCTGGCGCTGGTTCCCGCCTTGCGCCTGGGCACCCTGAAGCGTTGGAAGAAGGTCCGGACGTTTTCCACGACGGAACTGACGATCCGCACCCGCCGGGTTCACGATGTGAATGCCGACGGTGATCTTCTGACCACGACGCCCGCCCATTTCAGCGTGCGCACCGCGGCCGTGCAGGTGTTCGTCCCGAGGCCCGGCCACTGGGCCCGTTTTCCGTTCCAGTGAGCGGACGAATGGCTCCAGCCTAAGAGGCACGGGCGAAGGTATCGCGTTTCGCGAGGCTCCCGGCGCCGTGGCGCCAGGAGCGAAAAGACGCGCTACTTTTGGGAGCGGTACTCCTTGCGGGACACCTCGTGGATCGGCCAGGGGTACACGGTCGCTGAGACCTGCATCTGGACGTGACGCTCCACGTGCGGCTTCTCGGTGCCGCCATTGGCCTCTCCCCACAGGATGGAGAGCTTGGTCCCTTGGTCGGCAAGATCGCCGCGGACCATGGCCAGGGAAATCCAGGCGCGCTCGTTTGCGGAATAGACGGGATAGGTGGACAGCCCGACCTGTTCGCCATTCAGCAGCACCTGGTCGTAAGGATGTGCCGCATAGTGCCCGGCGGGAAGCTCCATCAGCTTCGGTCCGGGGAATTCGTCCATCAGGCCGTCGAAGATCTTCAACACGTCCGCGCGGTCCCATACGAGGGTAACCTTGGTGCGGTGATCGCGATCGGCCATCGCCTGGAGCGCTTCGCGGCCGATGAAGTCATGGTCGAACTTCACCACGCGTCCGTAGTCCAGGTCCCACGGGGTCAGATAGAACTCCTCGACGTTGTCGGGCTGGAAGCTGCCACCGACCGAGCAGGTCGCTTCGAAGCTGTCGGCGGGCAGCCACTCGCGGTAGGGGCGCATCTTCTCGCCGGTATAGATCGCCGGCAGCGGCGACGGGATCCAGCCGGATTCCATCGAGGCGCAGGAATAGGCGCGGGAACCGGCCCGCAGCATGCCATATTTCGCGCCGACCTCCAGCAGACGGTCGTAGACGCGTTGGCCGTCTTCGTAAGGCCCCCACAGCTCAAGCCCCTTGGCACCGCCCATGCCGTGGCTAAGCGTACGCGCGGTCCGACCGGCGACTGTGATCTCGCCCATGTTGAAGAATTTGGTGGTCAGCGGCCCGCCCTCGTTGGCCTCGTTGAGAATGTCGAGGGCAAGCGGTCCCTGGATCTCGTAGCGATAGAGCTTGCGGGGCTTATCGGGGTTTTCGAGCGAACGGATGTCGAATTCCGTCTCGATATCGAAATCGCCGATTTCGGCCTGGAACTTCAGCCAGTTGGCCAGCGGCGGCCGGCCCACATACAGGATCTCGTCGTCTTCCAGGGCGAACACGATGCCGTCGCCGATCACGTATCCGTCGTGATTGACGCAGACGAGCTGTTTGGCCTTGTTGCGACCGAAATTGGCGAAGCTGTTCACGCCCACATAGGAGATGAATTTGATCGCGTCCGGGCCGCGAACGTAGAGATCGGTCATATGATAGGACTGATTGAGCAGAACTGCGCCATGGCGCCAGGCGCGAACCTCTTCCATCCAGTTCGTATACTGAGGCGGAATGGGAAAGGCATACGGCCCGGTCTGCGAATTCTGCAGCATATGGGACGGATTGCCGACCTTCTGGATTTTGTCTTCGAGCGATGTGTCGGCCATGAGCCGGTTTTCCTCCACATGAGCGTTTCCAGGTGAAGGGGACACCGGTCCGACTTCCGGAAACGCATCAAAACAATCGACGGGAGCCGTTCTGCGGTTGAGGAGACGGCTCCGGATAAACGGGAAAGCGGTAGCACCCGGCCGCGCACCTTGCTTATGCATATCTCGAATAATGTGCCGCAATCTGGTAATATCATGAGATGGCAGCACCGAACTGGATCACGCTCAAGCAGGCCCGCGCGATCGACGCCGTTGCAAAAACGCGGAGCTTCGAACATGCCGCGCGGGTGCTGAACACCAGCCAGTCCGTCGTCTCGCGCACGATCGCCGGGGCCGAAAAAAAGGTCGGAGGGCCTCTGTTTGAGCGCGGGTGGAGCGGCACGGAGCCGACGGCATGGGGCGAAGCGGTGTTGCGTCGCTGTTCCGCGGCGCTGGCGCTCATCGACAGGGCCGAAGACGATATCGCGACCCTCCACGGAACCCGGCCGAAGCTGAAGACCTTTCTGCGTTGGCATCATCTCGAGGCCGTCTCGGCGGTGGTTCGGTTCGGCGGTGCCTCGGCGGCCTCGGCCCATCTCGGCGTGACGCAGCCGGCCATCAGCCGATCGGTTGCCGCGCTATCGGAATATGCGGGCCAACCGCTGTTCGAGCGCCAGCGCAACGGGCTGGCCGCCACGCCGCAAGCGCAGCGGCTGGCAACGTTGCGCGACGAGCTGTTGCAGGAGCTCGCCATGGTGGAGAGCTACCGGCTGCGGCCCAAAACCGGGCTGGTCGGCCGGCTCGCCGTCGGCATGTTGCCGTTTTCCGGCCAGGACCTTGTCGCCAAGGCGTTCGGCACGCTGACGTCACGTCATCCCGACCTGAGGCTGATGGCGGTGCCCGGCAGTTACAACATGCTCGCGGAGGCGCTGAAACGTGGCGAGATCGACTGCATGGTCGGGATTCTTCGCGAGCGGCCGCCGGTCCCCGACCTCGTCGAGACCTTCCTTTATCATGAGCGCTTTACCCTGGTGGCGCGATGGGACCATCCTTGCCATGGCAAGGCGCTCACCATCCCCGCTCTCAAGGACGAGAAGTGGATTGTGGGGCCGCACGGGACTCCTGTGCGTGCCTATTTCGAGCGGATTTTCCAGAATGTCGGAACGACGCCTCCAGCCCAGACCTGCGAAATCCTGTCGTTCGTCAACGCCGAGCAGGTGATTGCCAACAGCGTTGCGGTGGGGCTGCTCAGCTATAGCGCGCAGAACCTGGCGAGCCTGCTCGCCGACCTGAGGAAGGTGGATGTGGAGCTGCCGGACTCAGACATCGCGATCGGACTGACGACGCAAAAGAGCCGAAAACCCTCCGAAATCCTCGCCGTCTTCGAAGAGCTTTTGCTTTCCTATGTCGATCGGCCGGAGCCGCACGGACCGGCGGCGGAGGCGCTTTCGTAAAAGCTGGCTTTGAGAACGAGGCGCCTTGGCGAGCAACGGACGACCCCGTCTCCACCTGAGATGAGCGCTGGGATTGTGAGCTTCAGGAAATTGGAGCGGGCGATCGGGATCGAACCGACGACATTCAGCTTGGGAAGCTGACGTTCTACCACTGAACTACGCCCGCGCAGGGGGATGAAAAGAGCGTTCCGCGCGGCGTCTGTCAAGCGCGATCGCACGTCAGCCCACGGCTTGCAGCCGGACGGACCAAAAAACGCGCAGTCGCACGGCTTCCACCTTTCCGGATGCGATACTAGATCATCAGGCGAATCGTCTGTATCGCCCGATGATCTCGTTTGCCCCTGTCGCGCCGGGCGTGACGGCTTCGCCAAAGGAGAACGCCTGCCTTGACCTTGCGAGCGCGCTTGCAGCACGTGATGGCCACGCCGCTCTGGGAGTGGTCCATCGCCGCTTTGATCGTCTTCAATGCGCTTGTTCTCGGGCTGATGACGAGCCACGACTTAATGCAGGTGGCGGGTCCGCTTCTGACCGCGCTCGATACGGTGGTCATCGCGATCTTCGTGGTCGAAATCGCGCTTCGGATCTATGTCCATCGGCTGCGCTTCTTCCGCGATCCCTGGAGCCTGTTCGACTTTGCGGTGGTCGCGATCGCGGTCGTTCCCAACCAGCATGGTCTTTCGGTCCTGCGCGCCTTGCGCGTCTTGCGGGCGTTGCGCCTGATCAGCGTCGTGCCGACGCTGCGGCGCGTGGTCGGCGGGCTGATTGCCGCGCTGCCGGGCATGGGCTCGATCGTGCTTTTGATGACGATCATCTTTTATGTCTTCGCCGTGATGGCGACCAATCTCTATGGTGCGGCCTTTCCGGAGTGGTTCGGCACGCTCGGGCGCTCCGCCTACACGCTGTTCCAGATCATGACGCTGGAATCCTGGTCGATGGGCATCGTCCGCCCGGTGATGCAGGAATTTCCCTTTGCCTGGACCTTCTTCGTGCCGTTCATCATGGCAACGGCATTCACGGTGCTGAACCTCTTCATCGGCATCATCGTCTCCGCCATGCAGCAGGAGCACGAAGCCGCCCTCGACGCGGAACGGCAGATCCTTCACGACGAGCAGGCCTCGATCGCGGAGGAGATGCGGGCGCTGCGCAGCGAGATCGCCGACCTCCGCGTCGACCTCAAGATCCGTCCGACGAGGTCGGACTGAGCGTCACGCCGGTGGCCCACGCAACGACAGAGACCGAACAGGCGGCGGCGAAGGTTGTTCGCTCGTCTCGGGATCTCGCGGCTATGAGCAGGTGCTGCACGATCTGCGTCGGGAGATGAACATCTTTCTTCGGCCCGCCAAGGACGTCGCATCAGGCTCCTCCGAATCCGGTCATTGCGAAGAGCAATCAGCTTTCACTCCTGGGCAATTTTCGTCCGTTCAGGCTGAAAAAGCCGGGACGAAGCCGGAGGCATGGATTGGCTCCTTTTAGAGAATGCGAATGGCTTGTGCCCCAGCGCGAGTGTATTGACATAAAGATAACTCTTTGGTTATGAATTAAACATAACCAAAGAGTTATTGAATGATGGCCTCCGAAACCGACGTTTTTTCAGCTCTTGCCGACCCGACACGCCGCAGGCTTTTGGAAAGCCTGTGCCGTGACGGAGAGTGCTCGGTTCACGCGCTGACAGGACAAGCAGGGATTTCTCAGCCGGCTGTCTCCAAGCACCTGGCTGTTCTCAAGCGGGCTGGGCTCGTGACGGATCGCAGACAGGGACGGGAAACCTACTACTCGTTTTGCCCGCACGGTCTCTCGCCCGTTGTCGACTGGATGAGCCTCTACGGCCAGTTCTGGGCTCAGCGTTTCGACGCGCTCGAAGACCTACTTCGGCGGACGGATATATGAGCGCTGACGAAGAAATCAGTTCTTCCCTGGTGATAGAGCGTTGGATGCCGCATGCCCGCGAGCGAGTCTGGCGGGCACTGACGCAGGAATGGCTGATCCGCGAGTGGCTGATGGAGAACGACTTCCAGCCTGTCGTCGGTCACTGCTTCACATTGCGCAGCCATGCCCTTCCAGGTTGGACGGGCATTGTGAATTGCGAAGTCTTGGCCATCGAGCAGCCAACCTACCTTGCCTATCGATGGGGTGACGGAAGCGAGTCCGACAGCGGACTCTCGACGGTCGTGAAATGGACGCTCGACGAGATTGAAGGCGGGACGCTGGTGCGGATGGAGCAAAGCGGCTTCTTGTCTTCAGACGGCCTTGCCTACACCCGAATGAGTGTCGGATGGCCGGGTCGGCTTGAACGCTTGGAACAGATCATAGGGGGCCTCTCATGACGCACGCCATACGAGTGGCCGTCGTCTATCACTCCGGCTATGGGCACACTGAACCGCCCCGGCATCGCCGGAGGCTGTTTGGTTTAAGTCATGCTGCTATTTGCTGCTCGTCGAGCAGAGCGTGAT
>NZ_JABJVY010000042.1:0-27791 GCF_040750475.1 Amorphus sp. 3PC139-8
AGGGCCAAACTCATCCTCGGTCGCGTCACGACAGACACGACCCGCGGAGTGACGGCCGCCTGACCGCGTCGGGAGGCCTCGCCACGCCTTCCGACGCTCAAGCAAACCACAAATCAAACACACAAGCGGAGATTGGGACTAAGGCCTGTCCTGTCTGCCGTTCATCAGGGCGAGCTGGCGTGAGGAGAAAGGAGCTTTTCTTCCCGCAAATCCCGGACGGAAAACCGCTTGGCACTTTTCCTGGGATTTGCGAAGCCAGGGCGCGACTGCGCCCCGGCCGATAGGCCGCCATCCGGAGCCGAGGAGCGAAGCGAATTCGGCGTGAGGAGAAAGGAGCTTTTCTTCCCGCAAATCCCGGACGGAAAACCGCTTGGCACTTTTCCTGGGATTTGCTCTATTCCTCAGCCTGCTGCATGCGCTCGATTTGCGCCGACAGCGCGTCGCGCCATTCGATCGCCTTTTCCAGGCTCATGCCGATCTCGACCGTGTTGTCGTCGCGGTCCTTCAGCGCGAACCGGAACGTGCCCTGGGGCGTGGCCGCCACGTCAAGCTCGGCGACCTCGTGCTTGCCTTCGAACGAGACCGGCACGGAGAAGCTGAGACGATGCCCCTGCATTTCAATCAGCGCGGCCTGAAGCAGCCCTGACAGAGCATCCAACCGGCCGGGCGACATCATCAGCCCCTGTTCGCCGCCTTCGCGCAGGTTGACCACGGCTACAAAGCGGCCGTCCGCCGTATGTCCGCCGCCGAGCACGTCGGCGATTTCGATCGCCTCGACGCTGACTTCGTTCTCCTCGTCCGCCATGTCGCTGCTCCTTGCTGTGGTGTTGCGGTGGGCGGGTATGGACCGGACCCTGTTGGAAAACGGGGGCAGTGTCCAGGCGATGGCTTCGGCTTTTTTGGGTGACGAGGTGACGACATCTGGCACCCGGGACGGCACACAAAGGATCGCGCCCCACGGCCGTGTCCGTATCGCCGTGGCGGAGCGCAGTTGCGACAGGGCGGGTGCTTGTGCTCTGTAGATTTCAGTTTCGGGAGGATGGATCCCGGTTCGTCGGCTTTGGGGGCAGGCACGGCGGCGACATTTTTTGGAGTGAAACGGCATGGCCGACGTGGCAGGCAGCATCGAGATCGAGCGCGACGGGTTGCGCTTTCCCTTTCCGGAACCGCCGACGCCGGATCAGCCGATCGAGGTTGCGCCGGGCATCTTGTGGGTGCGGTTTCCGCTGCCGTTTCGGCTCGACCATGTCAATCTCTACCTAATCGAGGACGGCGATGGCTACGCGGTCATCGATACCGGCATTTCCGACGATGTAACGCGTGCCCATTGGCGCGCCCTGATGGCGGGGCCGCTCGCCGGCAAGAAGCTGACGCGGCTGATCGTCACCCATTTCCATCCCGATCATATCGGGCTCGCCGGCTGGCTGTGCGAAGAGTATGGCCTCCCGCTTTTGACCAGCCAGACCTCCTATCTGATGACCATCAACATCTCGCTGACGCCGGGGGCGTTGAAGGCGAAGCCCTACCAGGACTTCTATCTTCGCCACGGGATGGCGCCGGAAACCGCCGAACTCGTGAGCACTCAGGGCCACGCCTATTTGAGCATGGTCACCGAGCTGCCGCCGACCTTCCTGCGCCTGGTCGCCGGAGACACGCTGACGATCGGCTCGCGCCAATTCCGCGTCTATACCGGCGACGGCCATGCGCCGGAGCAGATCATGCTCTACCTCGCCGACGAGAAGATCCTGTTCGCCGCCGATCAGGTGATTGCGAAGATCACGCCCAACATCAGCGTCTGGGCTGTCGATCCCGAAGGCGACCCGCTTGGCCACTTCCTGCGCACCGTGCGGCTGTTGGAGGCGCATGTGCCGGAAGACGCGCTCGTGTTGCCGGGCCATCAGCTGCCTTTCTACGGCCTGCACACCCGTTGCCAGCAGATCGTCGGCCATCACGAGGACCGTTGTCAGATGATCGCCGAAGCCTGCCAATCCGGCCCGAAGACGGTGGCCGATCTCGTGCCGGTGCTGTTTCACCGCCCACTCGATCCGCACCAGCTCTCGTTCGCCTTCTCCGAGACCCATGCCCACGTCAATCGCATGATCCGGCGCGGGGAGTTGACCTGGATTCACACCGACGGTGATGTCTCGCGGGTCGTGCTTGCTTAAGCGCTTCCAGGCGAAGTGGGCACCGGTTCGCCGTCCGGAAGCGCGTTGAAAGAATCGTTTCGCTCACGCCAGCTCGCTCTGCTCGCGGCTGCGCGGGCGCGGCCTCCGGCCGGCGCGCAGTCGCGCGCTGGCTTTGCTTCCAGGCGAAGTGGGCACCGGTTCGCCGTCCGGAAGCGCGTTGAAAGAATCGTTTCGCTCACGCCAGCTCGCTCTGCTCGCGGCTGCGCGGGCGCGGCCTCCGGTCGGCGCGCAGTCGCGCGCTGGCTTTGCTTCCAGGCGAAGTGGGCACCGGCTTCGAAATTTGATCGCATTTTCGCGCTTACACGCTCTTGCCCGCCGCGCGTCGGGCGCCGATTGTTGCGCAGACCGTAAGCAAACCGCGGTGCCCTAGCCGGGATCGGCAGGGCACCGCCAAGCCCAGCGAGGAAAGTCCGATGAACGAGGCCGTTTCGCTCGTCCAGCCGGTTCCAAACTCCTTTGAGGAGCATTGGATGCCGTTTACCGCGAACCGCGACTTCAAGCGCGATCCGCGGCTGATCGTCAGGAGCGAAGGCGTCTATCTCTGGGATCAGAGTGGGGGCCGGATCATCGACGGCTCGTCGGCCCTGTTCAATGTCGCAGCCGGCCATGGCCGCCGGCAGATTGCCGATGCCGTACATGCGCAGATGCTGGCGAACGACTATGCGCCGCTGTTCCAGACCGGCCATCCCGGCCCGTTCGCGGTCGCCTCGAAGCTGGCCGCGATCCTGCCGGAACCGATCAACCACGTCTTCTTCACCAATTCCGGGTCGGAATCCGTCGACACCGCGCTGAAGATCGCGATGGCCTACCATCGCGCGCGCGGCGAAAGCCAGCGGCTGCGCTTCGTCTCCCGCGAGCGCGCCTATCACGGCGTCAATATGGGCGGCACGTCGCTTGCCGGCATCGTGCGCAACCGCGAGGGCTTCCCGGTGACGCTGCCGGGCGTCGTCCACATGCGCCACACCTGGGACCCGAACGTGCGCTTCCAGCGCGGCCAGCCGGAGGGCGGCGCGGAACTCGCCGACGATTTGCAGCGCATGTGCGACACCTACGGGGCGGGGACCATCGCCGCGGTGTTCGTGGAGCCGGTCGCCGGCTCCACCGGCACGCTGGTTCCGCCGAAGGGCTATCTGGAGCGCATCCGCGAAATCTGCGACCAGAACGGGATCCTTCTGGTGTTCGACGAGGTCATTACCGGCTTCGGGCGGCTCGGGACCCCGTTTGCCGCCCAGGCCTTCGGCGTGACGCCGGATATCATGACCATGGCCAAGGCGCTGACCAACGGCTCGATCCCGATGGGCGCCGTCGCCGTCAAGGACGAGATCTACGACACGGTGATGGACGCCTCGCCCGACGCGGCCATCGAGTTCTTCCATGGTTATACCTATTCCGGCCATCCGGCGGCCTGCGCGGCGGCGCTCGCAACGCTGGCCATCTACGAGGAAGAGCAGCTCTTCAAGCGCGCAGCCGAGCTGTCGGATTATTTCCTCGATCAGGTCTGGAGCCTGGAAGGGCTGCCGGCCGTGGTCGACCTGCGCGGCTACGGTTTGATGGCCGGTGTCGAGGTGGCGTCCGACGGCGTACCCGGACGGCGCGGCGGCGCGCTGCAGAAGGCGCTGTTCTGGTCCGGCCTGCACGTGAAGTTCACCGGCGATACGGCGATTCTCGCCCCGCCGCTGGTCTCCGAGCGCGCCCATATCGACGAGATCATCGACAAGCTGCGCACGGCGATCGAGCGGCTTTAGAGCAAATCCCAGGAAAAGTGGGCACCGGTTTTCCGTCCGGGATTTGCGGAGAAAGGACTTATCCGCTCACGCCAGCTCGCTTTGCTCGCGGCTGCGCGGGCGCGGCCACGAGCGTTTCCAGGCGAAGTGGACACCGGTTCGCCGTCCGGAAATGCGGGGTAATAGAGGCCGGCACGCGGTCGCGCGCTGGCTTCGCAAATCCCAGGAAAAGTGGGCACCGGTTTTCCGTCCGGGATTTGCGGAGAAAGGACTTATCCGCTCACGCCAGCTCGCTTTGCTCGCGGCTGCGCGGGCGCGGCCACGAGCGTTTCCAGGCGAAGTGGACACCGGTTCGCCGTCCGGAAATGCGGGGTAATAGAGGCCGGCACGCGGTCGCGCGCTGGCTTCGCAAATCCCAGGAAAAGTGGGCACCGGTTTTCCGCCCGGGATTTGCGGTGTGCTATCGGGGCCGGCGGAACGATTGCCTCCGCCGGGCCGTTTCTCCAGCCCAACGAGTGCCGCCCGAGCGGGCGGATCAACGAGGGTTCGGTTGAGAGGCAAACGACATGTTCCATCCGCGACAGACATTCCGAGACGCCCGCGACACGGCCTATGAGGGTGGCCGGTCCGTGTGGGACCGCGTGCCGGAGGTTCCCCTTCCGGCTCGGTTCCGCCATCACCGCAGGCCGACGGTGGAGCGTTCCGACCTTGCGGTTGCGCTACTCGGTCTGGGGGCTGCGGCGGTTGTGGCCGGGACGTGGTATGTGGTCGCGTCCGAGCCGCGCCGCAGGCGTGTCCGCCGTGCCGCTTTGAAGGCGCTGGATGGCATCGGCGTGCACGGAAGCCGCGACCAGGATCACGTGGTCAAGCGCGGGCCGTCGAGCCTCACCTGAGCTGCCGATCGTCTCGCATCCGGGCGGGACCGCCGCGATTGCCTTGCGCGCAGGGCTGCAAATGCGGCAAGGTCCGCCCGGGTTTGGCCAGACCAAAAAAGAGCGAGAATGACCAAGTTCCTATCTCTTCACGACGCCATCGCTGAAAATGTTCGTGACGGCGACGTCGCCGCTTTCGAAGGCTTCACGCATCTCATCCCCCATGCCGCCGGCCACGAGGCCATTCGACAAGGGATCAAGGATCTCACGCTGATCCGGATGACGCCCGACATCATCTACGACCAGATGGTCGGGATGGGGATGGTGAAAAAGCTGATCTTCTCCTATGCGGGCAATCCCGGTGTAGGCCTTCTGCGCCGCGTGCGCGATGCGGTCGAAAACGCCTGGCCGCGTCCCTTGGAAATCGAAGAGCACAGCCACGCGGCGATGGCGAACGCCTACGAGGCCGGCGCCGCCGGACTGCCGTGCGCGGTGTTTCGCGGCTACAAGGGCGCCGACCTTGCCAAGGTCAATCCGAACATCAAGTCGATCACCTGTCCTTTCACCGGTGAGGAGCTGGCCGCGATCCCGGCGGTGCGCCCCGACGTCTCGGTGATTCATGCCCAGCGGGCCGACAAAAAGGGCAACGTCCTCGTCGAAGGTATCATCGCGGTGCAGAAGGAGGCCGTGCTCTCCGCCAAGCGGGCGGTGGTGACGGTCGAAGAGGTCGTCGACGAGCTCGACGTCCATCCCAACATGTGCGTCCTGCCGCACTGGACGATCGCGGCCATTGCCGTGGTGCCGGGCGGGGCCCATCCGTCCTATGCCCAGGGCTATTATGCGCGCGACAACGCCACCTATCTGGAATGGGCGAAGGTCTCCAACGACCGCGAAGCCTTCCAGGAGTGGATGAAAAGGAACGTGCTCGATGTCGGCCCGGATATCTTCGCCGACCGCACCGCCAACCTGAGGAGCGCGGCATGACCGATCTCGGCTTCACCCCCGACGAAATCATGACGATCGCCGCGGCGCGGTCGCTGACGAACGACGATGTCTGCTTTGTCGGCATCGGCGCGCCCTCGGCCGCCTGCAATGTGGCGCGGCTGACCCATGCGCCCGACATCACGCTGATCTACGAATCCGGCACCATCGGCACCAAGCCGGATGTGCTGCCGCTTTCCATCGGCGACGGCGAGCTGTGCGAGACCGCGCTGACGACCGTGTCGGTGCCGGAGATGTTCCGCTACTGGCTGCAGGGCGGGCGCATCACCGTGGGCTTCCTGGGTGCCGCCGAGCTCGACAAGTTCGGCAACCTCAACACCACGGTGATCGGCGACTATCACAAGCCGAAGGTGCGGCTGCCGGGCGGCGGCGGCGCGCCGGAAATCGCCTCGTCCTCGGGCGAGGTCTACATCACCATGAAGCAGTCGCTGCGCGGCTTCGTGGAGAAGATCAACTTCTACACCTCCTTCGGCCATGGCGACGGCGGCGACCATCGCCAGCGTCTCGGCATCAAGACCAAGGGGCCGACGCTCTTGATCACCGATCTGGCCATCTGGCGGCCGGATCCGGAGACCAAAGAGTTCACCGTGGTTTCGCTGCATCCCGGCGTCACGCGTGAGGACGTGCAGGCGACCTGCGGTTGGAAAGTCAAATATTCCGACAATCTGGAAGAGACGCCGCCGCCGAACGATCTGGAGCTTTCCACACTCCGGGACCTGAAGGCGCGCACCAAGGCCGCGCATGAGGGCACCGGCAAGCCTAAGGCGGCTTAGAGCAAATTCCAGGAAAAGTGGGAACCGGTTTTCCTGGCGGTTTTATATCGCTCACGCCAGCTCGCTTCGCTCGCGGCTCCGCGGGGGCGGTCTAAAGACCGGCGCGCAGTCGCGCGCTGGCTTCGCAAGTCCCAGGACAGTCCCCGAAAAGGGTCGGCTAACGCCGGCCCTTTTTTGTTGCTGCGTCGGCGCGGAATCCGGCCGAGGCGTCTTGGCAACCGAGTTCGAAATTATATATACATTGCTTACTATAAGGCTTGCACATTTATGACTTCCCAAGACACTCGCAATCCGGCCCAGAGTCTCAGCTTCCTCATCCACGACGTTGCCCGGTTGATGCGCCGCGACATATCCCGGCGCATTCAGGGCCTCGGAATGACCCCGGCACAGTGGCGGGCGTTGGCGTACGTGGCCAAGCAGGAAGGGCTGCGGCAGGCTGCGCTCGCCGACCTGATGGAAATCCAGCCGATCACGCTGGCGCGACTGATCGACCGGCTGGAGGAGGCCAATCTGGTGGAGCGCCGCCCCGACCCGACCGATCGACGGGCGGTTCAGCTTTATCTCGCCGCCGGTGCCGAGGCGCCCCTGGAGACGATGTGGGAGCGCGCCTCGGAAACCCGCGCGCTGGCGCTCGATGGGGTCTCTCCGGAAGCCGTGGATCAGATGATCGAGGCGCTCGATCGGATGCGGCGCAATCTGATCGCCGGCGAGAGTCCGGTGGCGACCGACCTGCGCGCGTCGAGTGAAGACGAAACGGAAACGCAATGAGCGAAGAACAAGACCAGTCCAAAGGATCCGACCTCGCACCCGCGGAGGCGATCGCGCCGGTTCCGGCCGAGCGCAAGCGCCGTCGGAGCTGGCTGCGTCCTGTGCTTTTGATCGCCGGTCCGCTCGCGGTCCTGATCGGTGGTGCGGTCTGGTATTACACCGGCGGGCGCTATGTGGAGACGGAGAACGCCTATCTCCAGGCCGACAAGGTCGCCATTAGCGCAGAGGTCTCCGGCACCATCGACACGGTGGCCGTTTCGGAGAACCAGCCGGTTGCCAAGGGCGACATCCTGTTCCGGATCGATGCCGCGCCCTACCGCATCGCCGTCGATCAGGCGCATGCGAACCTGGAATCGGTACGCCAGGATATCCGGGCGCTGAAGGCGAACTATCAGCAGGAAACGGACAATCTGGACCTGGCGAAGATCGATCTCGCCTATGCCAAGCGTCGCTACGATCGTCAGTCCCGGCTCCAGAAGAACAACGTGGTGTCCCAGGCCTCCCTCGACGACGTGAAGAATGCGTTCGATAAGGCGGAGGAAAAGGTCGCGCTGGAGCAGCATGTCATGCGGGTGACGCTGGCCAAGCTGGGCGGCGATGCCAACACCCCGGTGGAGAAGACCCCGCAATTCCTGCAGGCCAAGGCGGCGCTGGAAAAGGCGGAGCTGGATCTGCGCCGCACGTCGGTGCGCGCGCCCTTCGCCGGAATTGCGAGCAAGACGCCGAAGCCGGGCCAGTACATCAATCCGGGCACGGCGGTGATGAGTCTGATCTCCACCGAAGGGGTCTGGGTCGATGCCAATTTCAAGGAGACCCAGCTCACCCATGTGACGCCCGGACAGTCGGTGGAGGTCAAAGTCGACACCTACCCCGGTCAGATTTGGCAGGGGACGGTCGCCAGCGTGGCGCCGGCGACCGGCTCGGAGTTCTCCGTGCTGCCGGCCCAGAACGCGACCGGCAACTGGGTGAAGGTGGTGCAGCGCATTCCGGTGCGCATCGCGCTTGACGCAAGTGCGGGCGATCCGGACCTGCGCGCCGGGATGAGCGCCGTCGTCGAGATCGACACTCATCACCAACGCGAGCTTCCCGGGTTCGCCAAGGCGGCCATCGCCATGGTGTCGGATCTGATGCATCAGGGAACCGCCGTGGCGGAGCCGGCGCGGACGCCGACCGTGGATACGGCTGATCAATCGCGATGACCGACGTCGCCGTCGCCGCGCGAGCGGAGCCGTCGGCACGGCTCCAGCGCGGGTTCACCACCGTCTCCATCATGCTGGCGACGATCATGCAGGCGTTGGACACGACCATCGCCAATGTCGCGCTGCCGCACATGCAGGGGTCCATGTCAGCCACCCAGGACCAGATTTCCTGGGTGCTGACCTCCTACATCGTCGCCGCCGCGATCATGACGCCGCCGACCGGCTTTCTCGCCGCCAGGTTCGGGCGCAAGAAGCTGTTCATGGTCTCCGTCGGCGGTTTCACGATCTCCTCGATCCTGTGCGGCGCGGCGACCTCGCTTCCCGAAATGGTGCTGTTCCGCCTGATGCAGGGCGCGTTCGGGGCGGGGCTCGTGCCTTTGTCCCAGGCCGTGCTGCTCGACACCTATCCCAAGGAGCAACACGGCTCGGCGATGGCGATCTGGGGCATGGGCGTCATGCTCGGCCCGATCCTGGGGCCGACGCTCGGCGGCTATCTCACCGAGTACTACAATTGGCGCTGGGTGTTTTACATCAACGTGCCGATCGGCCTGTTGGCGTTCGCGGGCATCGCGACATTCGTGTCCGACACCGAAAAGCGGCCGGGGCTGCCGTTCGACTGGTTCGGGTTTGCGCTTTTGAGCCTGTCGATCGGCGCGCTGCAGATGATGCTCGATCGCGGCGAGTCCCAGGATTGGTTTTCCTCCACCGAGATCATCGTGGAGACGGTGTTGTGCAGCGTCGCGCTCTACATGTTCCTGGTGCACATGTTCACCGCCCGCAATCCGTTCCTGGAGCCGGGCCTGTTCAAGGATCGCAACTTCGCCATCGGCCTCTGCTTCATTTTCGTGATCGGCGTCGTCCTGCTCGCGACGCTCGCCCTGTTGCCGCCCTTCCTGCAGAATCTCATGGGCTATCCCGTCATGACGGCCGGGCTGGTGCTCGCCCCGCGCGGGATCGGCTCTATGATGGCGATGGTGGTGGTCGGCCGGCTGATCGGACGCGTGGATATCCGCTTCCTCATCCTGTTCGGTCTGACCATGACGGCCTTGTCCCTGCATCAGATGGCCGGCTTCACCGTCAACGTCAGCCAGACCACGTTGGTGGTCACCGGTATCATGCAGGGCATCGGGCTCGGCTTCATCTTCGTGCCGCTGTCGACGATCACGTTCGCCACTCTCGATTCGCGCTACCGCACCGAGGGAACGGCCATGTTCAGCCTGATGCGCAACATCGGCTCGTCGATCGGCATCTCCGTGATGACCACGATGCTGACCCAGAACACCCAGATCGTGCACGAGAGCCTGGTGGCGCACCTGAACCCGTTCCGGATGGCGATGCAGCAGCCGTGGTTCCCGGCCGCCTGGTCCTGGGACACCACCGCCGGCGCCTCCGCCTTGAACGCGATGGTGACGGCACAGGCCTCCACGATCGCCTACCTCAACGACTTCAAGGCGATGATGTGGATCGTTATCGCCGTCGTGCCGCTGCTGCTCCTGATGCGCGGTCCAAAGCGCGGGCAATCCTCCGAGACGGTGGAGGTGATGGAGTAGGAGCAACGCCCGAGAAAAGTGGGACCCGGTTTTCCGTCAGGCGTTGCGGGGAAGATAATCTTTTTTGCTCATGCCGGCTCGCTTCGCTCTCGGCTGCGCGTGCGCGTCCCATTTGGGCCGGCGCGCGGTCGCGCGCTGGCTTCGCGACGCCCGAGAAAAGTGGGAACCGGTTTTCTCTGCGGGCGATGATGTCCTAATCTCCGCTCTCCCTTTCCCAGAAAGAGCGCGTATGAGCAGCGAACCCCCGCGGATCCCCAAGGTCAATAAGAAGACCTATCACCACCGGCTGCACGCCCTGCAGGTCGAGCTCGTCAAGCTGCAGCGGCATTTGATCCGCAGCGATGCGAAGATCCTGGTGCTGATCGAGGGGCGCGACACCGCCGGCAAGGACGGTGTCATCAAGCGGATCACCGAGCATCTGAGCCCGCGCGAAACCCGGGTCGTGGCGCTGGGCAAGCCGTCCGATCGCGACCAGTCGGCCTGGTATTTCCAGCGCTACGTGCCGCATTTGCCGGTCGCCCAGGAATTCGTTCTGTTCAACAGAAGCTGGTACAACCGCGCCGGCGTCGAGCGGGTGATGGGCTTTGCCTCCCATGCCCAGTATCGCGAGTTCATGGAGACGGTGTTCGACTTCGAACACATGCTGATCCGCTCCGGAATCCGGCTGGTGAAATACTATCTCGACATCACCCTGGACGAGCAGCTCAAGCGGCTGGAAGCGCGGCGTACCGATCCGCTGAAACAGTGGAAGGTGAGCCCGATCGACGAGGTCGCGGCCGAGCACTGGCACGACTACAGCGTGGCGCGCAACGAGATGCTCGCCCGCACCCATCATCCGCTGTCGCCGTGGACGATCGTGCGCGCCGACGTGAAGCGACAGGCGCGGTTGAACCTGATCGCCGATCTGCTGTCGCGTCTGGACTACGAGCACAAGGACGTCGACGCGCTGGCGAGCGATCCGGATATCGTGTTCGGGTTCGAGCCTCGCTTCATCACGTCTGGGCTGATCGCGTCCTAAAGCAAAGCCTGAGAAAAGTGGGAACCGGTTTTCCGTCCGGATTTGCGGTGAGAAGTTGTTTCCTCTCGCGCCGAGTTCGCTCCGCTCACCGGCTCCGGTCGGGCGGCCTGACCGGCCGGCGGGCAGTCGCCCGCTGGCTCCGCGACAGTCTTTCTGCACACGCGGGTTCGCTGGGATCGGGTGGAAAAGCGCGCTTCAAGGCGCCTTCTGCGACCATGCCTAATTGAGCTGCGAAAAATGTGATTGCTCCCTGAAATTTAATGGGTTTTTACTTCTCGCGAAACGGGCCACACGAGCCCGTTTTGGCATCGATTTAAGGATTGAGCCGGTGGACCGGATGGTCATGTCGGCCGAGGGAGCAGGGAGGAAGCATGGCTTCGGGGTTGCGTCGGTTGTGCGCCGGTGTTGCGTTTCTAGGCGTCATTGCGGCTGCGGTGTCAGCCTCCGCCCAGGACCAGATGGTCCTGCGATCCGATGGCCCGCTTCGCGACGCGTTTACTCAGGCGGCGAGCTATGGCGACCGGTCGCTGATCGCTAGTGTGGTAGAGAACGTGCGCCTTACGCCCGGTCGCGCCGACGCGATCGAAAGCGCGGCGACCGCCATCCGCCCGGACCTTGCCGCGTCGATCGGACGGGCGGTGAACGCCGGTCGCCGGCTGGCGGAGACCTATCCGAGCGCGTCGCTTCCCACCGGCGGGGCAGGCGCGGCTTCGGCTCCAACCGCGAATCCCACGCCCTATCCCGGTGGCGACGCCGACATTCCGATCGATTCGCTCTCGGAGTATCAGCGCAACTACAGCCTCGATGCCATGCACGTCGATGCCGCCCTGGCCCAGGGCTATACCGGCAAGGGCGTTGTCGTCGGCGTGGTCGACACCGGCATCGACATGCGCCCCGATGGCTCGGTGCATCCCGAGTTTGCCGGCCGGATCGATCCGCGCTCGACGAACTACCTCTACTGGTTCGACCACGATCTCGTTTGTCATGAGGAGGATACCGCAGATTGCGAGACCTTCTCCGAGGATGAGATTCTCGATGCCTTTGATCAGGGCCCGACCGATCCGATGGATCAGCAGGGTCACGGAACCCACGTCTCCGGCATCATTGGGGCGGGGCAGAACGGCTTCGGGATGCAGGGCGTCGCATCCGGAGCGACCTTCCTTGCCGTCAAGGCCATCACCCAGGGCGGAATCGTGGTCACCGACGATGGCGACGTTGTTTCGACCTACGATCTAGAGCGATGCGGGCCGGCGATCGCCAACGACGACTGCGATCCCATCGGGGGCGACGCGGACGAGCCGGGGAAGGCCTTCCGCTATCTCTCCCAATTCTCCGAAGTGAAGGTGATCAACGGCAGCTTCGGCCCCAGCGAGGACGACGGCGCCGTCACCTGGGACCTCGGCGATGCGGAGGAGCAGGCAACCGATATCCTGCCCGAGGCACAGGCGATGCGCGCCAGTCTCGATGCCGGGCAGATCATCGTCATGGCCGCCGGTAACGCCCGGCTGGAGTCTCCCATCTTGTCGGAAAGCCCGAGCGGAGCCGGCCTTTTCCCCTTCATCCGGCCGGCGAATGCGACTGCGACCAATTCGGCCGGGGCGCTGATCTATGACGACCACGGCACCGGGCTCGACCTGAGCTTCACGTCCGCCGAGGCGCTGGCCGCGGCCGAGGCCGCCGACGGCAAGGCGCGCGGGCGCATCGTCGTGGTGGTCGCGCTCGACGCCTACAACGAGCTTGCCAGCTATTCCCAGGAGTGCGGCGTCGCCAAGGAGTGGTGCGTGTCCGCTCCCGGCGGCGATCAGCCCGCGCCCTATTTTCCGGAGTCCGGTCTTCCGGGTGATCGTGGGATCTATTCGACGCTCCCCGCCGACAACTACGGCTTCGAGAGCGGCACCTCGATGGCGTCTCCGAACGTCGCCGGCGCGGTTGCGGTGCTGATCGAGGCCTATCCGGCGTTCACGCCGGCGGAGATCGTCAACATCCTGTTCGTGACCGCCCAGGACCTCGGCGCGCCGGGCGTGGATGCGATCTACGGCTGGGGCCTCGTACGGCTCGACCGGGCGCTTGCGGCCGGCCCGGTCGGCATGACCGGCACCGGCACCTACACGGTCGGCGGCGCGAGCGAGCGTACCTGGACCATCGACTTCGTCAGCGGCGGCAGCCTCGACAAGGCGGGATCCGGGAGCCTCGACATCGCCAGCGACGTCACCTTTCGCTCCGGCTCCACGGTGACCGGCGGGCGCTTGTCGGTGGACGGGCGCTTGACCACGCCGACCCTCCTGGTCGGGCAGGGCGGCATCCTCGGCGGCGTCGGTAACGTTGCCTCCGACGTGACCGTCGCTGGCGCGCTTTCCCCCGGCAACTCGCCGGGCACCCTGACGGTCACCGGCGATCTGACCCTCACCGCGAGCGCGACCACCACGATCGAGGTGGATGGCACCGGAACCGGCACCGGCGCAGGCAACCACGACCGCATCCTGGTCGACGGGACGGGCTCGGTGTTCACCGCCGGCGGCACGCTGGCGCCGGTGCTGAGAGGGATCCTCGGTTCCGCCACCAACACATTCGTTCCGGCGCTCGGCCAAGAGCTTCTGTTTGTTCAGGTCGACGACGGTACCGTGGCGGGCTCGTTCGATCGCCTGTCGCAGCCTGCCTCGGGACTTTCCGCGGGCACCCGGTTCGACGTGCTCTATTATCCGAGCGTGCTGACGCTTGCCGCCACGCCTGAGAGTTACGCCGACCTGTCGGCGCTCGGGGTCGGCCAGACCGGCAACGAAACCGCGCTCGGCGCCGCGCTGGATGCGGCCCGTCCGGCGGCCGGCGTGCGTCCGGATGCCGGCGAGATCGATCTCTTCAACACGCTTTACACCGCCAGCGCCGGCGAGCTCGATCAGGGCTTCTCCAGCCTGACCGGCCAGGTCCACGCGGAAATGGGGACCACCGCCGTGCGCGCGATCGGCCGCTTTGCCGACACGCTCGGCGATCGCCAGCTCGGCCTCGCCACCGATCGCTTGTCGGCGGAGGGCACGCCCTATGGTGCCGGCAGCGTTTGGGCGGCCGGCGAAACCGCCATGACCGACATCGGGTCGGCCAACGGTCTTTCCGGCTACGACGTTCGGGCCACGAACGGTGTCGTCGGCCTCGACTGGCGGATTGGGTCGGGGGCGATCGGTCTGGCGGCCGGCTACGAATATGCCGACGTGTCGGCCGATCGGAACGGAAGCGGCGACGTGGCGACCTATCAGGGCGGCATTTATGGCGGCGCGGATCTCGGCGTTCTGGCCTTCGCGCTGCGCGGCGGCCTCAGCTACGGCGAGCTGTCCACCAGCCGGGTGACGGCGCTCGGCGGCTATTCGGCAACCGCCAGCGCGGATGGTCACGGTCTCGGCGGGTTCGCGGAGGGCACCGCGTTGCGCACCTTCGAGACGCCCTTCGTGTCCATTACGCCGTCGGCGACCCTCGGCTACCGGGCCTTCAACCGCGACCGGATGGACGAGACCGGCAGCCTGTTTTCGCTTTCCGTGCCCGACGAGACGTTCCAGGAGACCCAGACCACGCTTGCGATCGGCCTGTCGCGGCAGTTCGCGCTCGCCAACGGCATGATGCTGGAGCCGGCGGCGAGCCTGGGCTGGCGCCACGATTTCGGCGATCTCGACCGGGACACGGAGCTCGGCCTTCTGGATCAGCCGTTCGAGGTGTCCGGGGCCGACGTGGGCCGGGATGCGCTGCTTGGGCGGCTGGAGCTGACGGCGCGCGCCGGCAACGGATTTGCGCTCGGAGCCTCCTATCAGGGCGAGGTGCGCGACAACCTCACCTCCCACACCTTCTCCGCTGAGGCGAGCTTTCGGTTCTAAAAGCAAAGCCAGGAAAAGTGCGCAGCGGTTTTCCGTCTGGCTTTGCGGTGGGGAAAGCAAAGCCAGGAAAAGTGGGACGTCGCTTTGTCCTCACGCTGTCGCGGCGTTGCCGCTTCGCTCCGGACGGGGCGGCCTGACCGGCCGGCGCGCGGTCGCGCGCTGGCTTCGCGCCGATGGCGCGGCTCTCGAACGGTGATCCACTCAGGCCGTTTCGACCGCGCTGGCCGCAAATCCGTCCACGATCTTGGCGCAGACACCCGGAAAGGCGTCGGCCGGCACCGGACGGGAGAAATAGTAGCCCTGGAACAGGCGACATCCGAGCTGGCGCAAGGCGGCGACCTCTTCCGGTCGCTCGATGCCCTCCGCCACCAACGGCATGTGCAAACCTTGGGACAGGGTGGCGATGGCCGTGCAGATCGCCCGGCGGCGCTCGTCGCAATCCAGACGGTCGACGAACATCCGGTCGATCTTCATCTCGTCGAACGAGAACTGGGCGATATAGCCCATGTTGGAATATTCGGCGCCGAAATCGTCCAGCGATAGCCGGATGCCGCGCTCCCGGATGCCATGGACGGTCCGGGACACGTGCTGGAGATCGGCCAGAAGCACGGTTTCGGTGATCTCGATCTTCAAGCGGCTGTAGTCGATGCCGTGGGTTCGAACGGCGTCGTCGATCTTTCGGATCAGATCGGGATCGCGGAACTGGCGGGCGGAAATATTGACCGAGACGGTCGGCTGGACGTCGTCGTCGCCGGACCAGGCCGCGATCTGCCGGCAAGCGGCCTGTAGCGCCCAGTCGCCGAGCGGAACGATCAGCCCGGTTGCTTCGGCGACCGGGATGAATTCGCCCGGCGAAATGATGCCGTACTGCGGATGTGTCCATCGCAGCAAGGCTTCCGCTGCGACGACTTTGCCGGCGTCGAGATCGACGATCGGCTGGTAGTGCAGCTCGAACTCGTCGTGCTCCAACGCCTCGCGAATTTCATGGTCGAGCAGGAAGCGACGGCGGGCGGTCGTATCGGTCGTCGCCGAATAGAAGGCGATGTTGGTGCCGTCGCCGAACTCGCGAACCGTTGCGGCCGACATGGCCGCGGCCATGACGGTGGCCGCATCCGGGCCATGCTCGGGATAGCGCGCCGCACCGATCGTCACGCGCGGATAAAAGAGATGATGGGCGCAGACGATCGGGGCCGTCAGCTCTTCCGAGAGGCGCGTCAGTCGGCGGGTCAGGGTTTCGCGATCGAGATCGGGCATGGCGAACTTGAAACTGTCCGTGCCGACGCGCCCGACCTCGCTCGGCAACGAATTGGCCCTGAGCCGGTCGGCCAGCGTCAGGATCACCCGGTCGCTGGCGTCGATATCGAAAAAGGCCTCGACTTCCCCGTGGTTGGCCAAGCGCACGCACACGACCACAAACGGGCTTCCGTTTCCGATCATGGCGTCGATCCGCCGGCTGAGCTGGGTGCGGTTCGGCAGGCCCGTCACCGCGTCGAAATAGGTGAGGCGGTCGAGCAGGGAATCGAGTTCCCGGATCGTCGCGTCGGTATCGCGCATCAGGCGTCCGGCCTCGTCGCCGAAATCCAGCGGCAACTCCGGCAGGATACGCGTGGCGCGATAGGACCGGAGCGCGCCGGACGCGGCCATGATCGGCTTGAGGAGCTGGCGCAGAACCAACAGCGTTATCGCCGTTCCCGCCAAGGTCGCAACCACCGCGACGGCCAGGATGATCAGGATTGCGCGCCAATCGCCATAGCTGTGGGCGGCGAAAAATACGATCAGCGCGAACAGCGGAACGTGCACCCCGAGAAAGGCCACGAAGAGAATCTTGCCCGGATAGTTGAACAGCGGCAGGCGCGACAGCAGCCGATAGAGCCACATGTCGTCACGAGAGCCCGCCTGCCGGACGGACGAAGGGAAGAATTCGGTCGAATTGGGCAACGCGTGAAGTTCCTGTCGGCGATGGATCGCGGCTGTGGCGCGGCTTCGGAAATTGGCTTTTCCGCCTGGAGCCGAGCGTTTCAAATAATAGCAGTGGAAGCTGTGTTAGAGCTTTCTAAGAAACTAAGAACGCCGGTCCGCTCAATAAAGTTTCCAATTCGGCTTTGCCAGTGCCGAAAATGCGTTCCTGGGTTGCAAAACGTGATGATCTCACCGGCCTGTTTGCGCGTCCTGCAGTGCCCGAACCTATACGGCCCTGTTTTTGCTTGGATCAGTCGTGCGACCGCAGGTAACGGAAAACGTGACAATGCGGTGACGAGCCTTTTGGTGTGCAGACCATGATTTCGGTCGCCCGAATCCGGAGATTCCCATGAAAATCAGCGGACGATTTGTTGTTGCCGCAGGGGTTGCCGTCACCGCGACGCCGGCGCTCGCTCACACAGGCGTGACTTCGACGTCGGGTTTTTCGGCCGGCTTCGGGCATCCGCTCGGCGGGCTCGATCACATGCTGGCGATGGTGGCCGTCGGGCTTCTGGCGGCTGCCCTCGGCGGCAGATGGCTCTGGGCGCTGCCGGCGACCTTCCTCGCCTTTCTGGTTTTGGGCGGCATCGCCGGCATGTCGAACCTGCCGCTGCCGGCCGTGGAACTCGGCATCAAGGGATCGGTGCTTGTGCTCGGTCTTGCCGTCGTCTTTGGGCGCGCGTGTCCCGCACCGCTTGCCGCTGCGGTCGTTGCCGTGTTCGCTTTCTTTCACGGCCATGCCCATGGAACCGAAATGCCGGCGACCGTCGGCGCGCTCGACTACGGTCTCGGTTTCGTTCTCGCCACCGCGCTGCTTCATCTCCTCGGGATCGCGATCGGCCTTGCAAGCGGATTGCTGCCCGAACGGTCCGGGCAGGCGGTACGCCAGGCGGGCGGTGCGGCCATCGCCTGCCTGGGCCTGGTTCTGCTGGTCGGTTAAAGCGCCGGGGGCGAAAGCATCGGGCGATATCGGTGCTGCGGCCGGTGCTTGAACGTCAAATTCGAGGGGGCGGAGCGAGTCTAAAAATATTCTATATTGCGTGAAATAGGGGCTTCACGCATGATTGTTGCGCGTAAGTGGCGCCGGGAAATCCGATTGTGCGAAACTGTCACAATTGGTTCACGTTGGTGAAAACTTCCGAGCGATTGGCGATTGTCAGGATGTGGCGGTTGCCGGATTGGTGCTATGGTTGCATCGAATTCCTAGAGGTGCCGGTCGCGACATTCGCGCTCGGCAAAGATCGAGACCGCAATGCGCGACCGGGAAAAGGGGCAACCCCGGACGGATTGGCCGGGTGGCGGCGAAGGCGTCACGGACATTCGCCGTGCGCTTAACGAAATCGTTGCGCGCAATTCGTCGCCGCTGCAGGCGCTTCTTCATCCCGTCGGCCTTCTGATTTTGGGGATCGCGCTCGGCGATGCCGTTGCGCAGATCTCCATCAGCCTGCTGATCCTGGCGAGCATCGCGGTCGCAGCCTTCAACATTCTGGTGGTCTACCGCTTCAACCGGAGCCGAACCCGCTCCGTGCAGACCGCCTATTGGCACGCCTGGTTCGTTGCGGGGGCGGCCCTCAACGGCCTTGTGTGGGGCGTGGGCGGGGTCATCCTGTTTCGCCCCGATGCCGGGTTCGGCCTGTCCTTCTTCTTCGTCCCGCTCATGCTGGCCGGGTTCGGCGGCGGCTATGTCGCGTGGCGGTCGGCAAGCCCGCTCTCCGTGATTGCGTTCGTGTCGCTTTCGCTGGGGCCGTTGATCGCCGAACTGGCGCTTCTGGCCACCGCGGATGCGTTCGCGCTGGCAGGTATCCTGTCGCTTTATGTGGCGCTGCTGGGGCTACTCTGCCTGAACAACTATCAGGCTCTGCTCGAAGCGACCGCGCTTCGGCTCGTGCGCGACCGCATCGATGGGCAGTTGCGCGAGAGCGTGTCCACCCTGTCCAAGATCACCGCCAACATGCCCGGCCTGGTGTTCCAGGCGGCGCTTCGGCCGGAAGGGGGCGGTCATTTCACCTATGTGAGCGACGGGCTTGCGGAAATATTCGGGCTTGCGCCGGACGCCGTGAAACGCTCGCTGGTGCCCATGCTGGAGCGCGTCGACCTGCGTGACCGCGACCGGGTCCGCTTCGCCATGTGGCAGCGCGGATCGACCCTGACGCTGTGGAGTGACGAGTTCCGGGTACACCACCCCGAAAAGGGCGAGATCTGGGTGGAGGTACAGGCCTCCCCGGAGCGCGGCGCGGACGGTGGGACGGTGTGGTACGGCGCGATGCGCGAAACCACCGAGCATCGCCGTCTGCTCGACCGGATTCGGGTGCAGGCGGCGGCCATGGATGCCGCCGATACCGGCATCGTCATTTTGGACGCCCTCGATGGCGGGGCGCCGATCATTTACGCCAACAGCGCGTTCGAAAGCATGGTCGGCGCCAAGAGCGATGGCGTGTTGGGCCGCACGTTGGAAGAGTTCGTCGACAGTTCCGGTACCGACGAGCGTCCCGCCATTTTGGCCGATGCGCTGCGCAAGGGGCCGAAAGCCTCACTGCGTCTGCGTTTCCGACGCCCTCACGGCGACCCGTTCTGGGTCGAGCTGCGCCTGTCGGAGACGGTGACCGCAGACGGCTACCGCTCTTACTACACGGTCATCATCGCCGACATCACCGAGCGGCTCAGGATCGAGGCTGACCTTAAAGCCAGCGAGGCGCGCTACCGGTCGATCGTCGAAGATCAGGTGGATCTAATTTGCCGCTTCAAGCCGGATACCACTTTGACCTATGTCAATCCGGCCTATGCCCACGCCTTCGGCCGCTCGATCGAGGACCTGATCGGCCGGCCATTCATCGCATTGTTGCCGCCGGCCGACCGGGCCCGCGCGCTGGCCCATCTGAGCCGGGTGACGCCGGCCGATTCCGTCCGTTCGTTCGAGTATCGGATCGTGCGGCCGGACGGCTCGATCTGCTGGCAATATTGGACGGATCGCGCGTTCTTCAACGATGAAGGCGATCTGATCGAATTCCAGTCGATCGGGCGCGACATCACCGACCGCAAGCGGATCGAAGCGGAGCTGAAGGCGAGCGAGGCGCGCTATCGCTCCATCGTCGAGCAGCATCTCGACATGATCGTCCGCTTCACGCCGGACACCCGCGTTACGTTCGCCAACGAGATCTATTGTCGGCAGGTTGGGGTGCCGTTCGATAAGATCGCCGGCTATCGCTTCATCGATCATGTGCCGGAAGACGAGCGCGAAACCGTGCTCGCCCACTACGCCAGCTTTACGCCCGAGCACCCCTGGAAGACCTTCGAGCATCACGTGGCGCTGCCCGATGGCCGCTGGCGCCTGCATCAGTGGACCGACCGGGCGGTGTTCGATGACAACGGCAACGTGCTGGAGATCCAGTCGATCGGGCGCGACATCACCGACGAGAAGGAGCGCCAGGACCGGATCCGTCAGCTCGCCGCCGTCGTGGAAGCCACGCGGGACGGCATCTTCGTCATCGATCCGCGCTTTCGGCTCGTCACCATCAACGAGGCGTTCACGCGGATCACCGGCTACGCGCAGTCGGAAATCGTCGGCCAGAATCTCAGGAGCCTGCCGGTCCTGGACGCCGCCCGGACGCTGCTGCCGCAGATCGTGCGGTCGGTCGGCAGGAGCGGCTTCTGGAAGGGCGAAGGCTGGGCGCGGCGCAAGGACGGCAGCCTGGTGCCGGTGCTGTGCTCGGTAAACGTGCTGCGCGACGAAAACGGCGACCTTCTCAACTATTTCGGCGTTTTCACCGACATCACCCGCCTGAAGGAGACCGAACAGCGGCTGGTGGAACTCGCCAACGTCGACGAGCTGACCGGCCTTCCCAACCGGCGCAAATTCGTCGCCGACCTGGAAGCGGCGATCGAGGCGACCTCGGCGGAAGAGGACGGCCTGGCGGTTCACTATCTCGATCTCGACGATTTCAAATATGTCAACGACAGCTATGGTCACGAGACCGGCGACCGGCTTCTGGTCGCGGTCGCGGCGCGATTGCGCGCCGGCGTGCGCGAGACGGACGTGATCTCGCGTTTTGGGGGCGACGAATTCCTCATTCTCCAGCCGAACGTGCGCTCCAAGCTGCAGGCGTCTGTGCTGGCGGAGCGGATGCGAAGCTGTTTCGAAAAGCCGATCGAGATCGAACCCGGCCGGGAGATCTTTATCCAGACCTCCATCGGCATCAGTCGTTTCCCGACCGATGGCAGCGACACGCGCGCTCTGATCAGCCATGCCGATGCCGCCGCCTATCACGCCAAGCGCGCCGGAAAGGGGAGCTATCAGTTCTACGAGGAGGCGTTCACGCGCGCCTCCGAACAGCGCCTCGACATTCAGGCGAAGATGCGTGGCGCGCTGGCGCGCCGGGAGTTTGTCGTTCACTACCAGCCGGTCGTGGATCTCAAGCGCTCGCTGATCGGCATGGAGGCGCTGGTGCGTTGGCAGCGCCCCGGAGAAGGGATGGTGTATCCGGACGCGTTCATTCCGATCGCGGAGGACACCGGCCTGATCTTCGAGATCGACCGGATGGTTCTGTTCGAGGCGTGCCGGCAGATGCGTCAGTGGGAAACGCAGATGCTGAAGCCCGGCATCGTGTCGGTGAACCTGTCGCCGCGTGAGCTGATCGTGGACGAGACGGAGACCACCATCCGCTCGGCGCTGGAATATTCCGGGCTGGCGCCGGAGCGGCTGGAAATCGAGGTGACGGAAACCGCGCTGATGCATTCCGGCGATCGCGGCGACCGTCTGCTTCGGAGCTTGAAGGAAACGCTCGGCATCCAGATCGCGATCGACGATTTCGGCAAGGGGGCCTCCTCGCTCGGCCGGCTTCACGAAATGCCGGTCGACAAGATCAAGATCGATCGCTCCTTCGTCTCCCACATCGACGAGTCGGTGGAAAAGCTCGCGATTTGCGAGTTGATGGTCGTCCTTGCCCAGAAGTTGGGACTCACCATCCAGGGCGAAGGTGTCGAACGGGAGGAAGAGCTTGCGAGCCTGCGCAAGCTCGGCTGTGCGCAGTTCCAGGGCTATCTGTTCGGCAAGCCGATTTCGCCCGAAGCGATGGAGGAGCGCTTGCGCGACGAAATCGCGGCCAACGACCGCGCCTCGAAGCAGACAGCGAAGCGATCCTAGAGCATGTCCCGTTCAAACTGAATCAGTTTGAATGGTAAGGACTTTCTCAAGTTATTGAATCTGGAGCCATTTCTCATCGCTCAGATGTTTCCGTCTGAGCGATGAGAAATGGCTCACATCTAGAGACTGCTCTAAGCCTCAGTGCCGGGCGCAAAAGCGGGAAGCCGGTTCTGGAGGGGTCTCAGATCAGGGAGACCGTGCCTCCGCCATGGCGTTCCAGCCGTCCGGCGAGTTCCAGTTCGAGAAGCACGAGCTGCACGACGCCCGCGTCGAGGGCGCATTCGCGGATGATCTCGTCGATCGCCGTCGGGGTCGGGCCGAGCGCCTCCAGGATGCGGGAGCGGACGGCATCGTCTGGCTCGCCCATGGGCGCGGAGCGTTCGGCCTCGCTCTCTTCCAGATGCCGGGGCGGTTCCGCAGGGCGGTCGTCGATCAGCGCGGAAATCGCTTCGATCACGTCGGCGGCGGACGTGACCAATGTGGCGCCCTCCCGGATCAGATGGTTGCACCCTTCCGCCCTGGGGTCGAGCGGCGAGCCGGGGACCGCCAGCACGTCGCGACCCTGCTCGCTGGCAAAGCGCGCCGTATGCAGCGAGCCGGAGCGCTTGGCGGCCTCCACGACGACCACGGCGAGGCCGAGGCCGGAAATCAGCCGATTGCGGCGGGGGAAGTCGCGTGCCCGGGCGCTCCAGCCAAGCGGCATTTCGGTCACGGCGGCACCGCCGGCCAACACGAGGGATCGCAACAGAGGCTCGTTTTCGGGGGGATAGATCTGATCCAGTCCGCCGGCGAGAACGGCGATCGTCCCGGTGTCGACGGTGGCTTCATGCGCGGCGGCATCGATGCCGCGGGCGAGGCCAGAGACCACCACCAGGCCATGCTCGCCGAGACCGGCCGCAATCGACCGGGCGATCTTGCGCCCGGCCAGCGAGGCGTTGCGCGCGCCCACGATCGCCACCGCGGGCCGCCGCGCGATCGCCTCTTCGCCCAGCATCGACAGGAGCGGCGGCGGCGCATCGACATGGCGCAGATGGGCCGGATAGTCGGGCTCTCCGAGCGCCACGAGCCGTCCGCCGAGCCGGGTCAGGGCGTCGAGCTCGCGCTCCGCCTCCGGGCGCGAGGCGATCTTGATCCCGCGAACGCCGCCGCCGCGTCGGGAGAGGTCGGGCAGGGCCTCCAGCGCGGCCGCGGCGGTGCCGTAGTGGTTGAGCAGCTCGCGGAAGGTGGTCGGACCGACGCGTTCGGAGCGGATCAGGCGGAGCCAGGCCAGCCGTTGGGCGTCGGAAAGCCGGAGCCCGGCCGTTCCGGCTCTCATTGACGTGCCCCGATCTTGCTTTCGCGTCCGGTCGCGAGCCGGGCGATATTCTGCCAATGCTTGGCCCAGGAGAGGACGGTCAGGACCAGGAACAGCTCGCCCCATTGCTGGCGAGAGAAGACGAACAGAAAGACCACGGTGGCAAGGGTGGCGAGCAGCGCGGCGAGCGAGGAATAGCGGCTGAGGAACGCGACCGCCAGCCAGACCACGGCGAAGACAAGCGCGCCGGGCCAGGCAACCGCGATCAGGATGCCCAGATAGGTGGCGACGCCCTTGCCGCCGCGAAATTTCAGCCAGACCGGGAACAGGTGACCGAGAAAGGCGCCGAGGGCGGCAAACACCACCATGTCGGCTCCCCAATGGGCGGCGATCAGCACGGCGGCGGCCCCTTTGGCGGCATCGCCGAGAAGGGTGAGTGCGGCAAGCCCCTTGCGGCCGGTGCGCAAAACGTTGGTCGCGCCGATATTGCCGGACCCGATCGTCCTCAAATCGCCGGCGCCGGTAAGCCGGGTCAGCAGGACCCCGAACGGGATCGATCCGAGCAGGTAGCCGAAGGCGAAGGCAGCAAGAAAGTAGGGCCAGGCGAGGGCCCAGCTAATCGGTTCGGGCATCTTTCCGTGTCCAGTCCCGGTGCGTTGGTGTGGACCCTACTCGCAAACGGCAGGAGAACGAAACGCTTGTGTGAGCAATTGCGCCGGCCGGTCTGGAGCCCTCCGACAGGTGGAAGCGGCTGTTGGAGGTGGCGTGTTCCCACGCGACGGATTTGTATTCACTTCTCCTTTAGCGGCCTATGTTTAGTCTGTGGGTGCTGATCAATCCGAGCCGGTTGGAGGCGGTTTGGCTTTTGGGGGGCGAGGATCGACGCACGGCGACCGCCCAGGATATGGTCAACGGATTGAATCCAGTTCATTTTCCCATGTGCGGGCGGAGAGCCCCAACCAACGAGGCGGCGAGCCGATGCGCAGCGCAGGTGGCGCCGCTCGGAGAGGATGCGAACGGTGAGCGGAGAGGAACCGGCCGAGATGTCGACGCCTGAGGATGTCGAGGCACCCGAGGCCGATTGGCTCGGGCCGTTCGAAACCCATCGCGTCGTCAATCAGGCGCCTTCCTCCGACGGTCGCAACCTGTTCGATGGCGATCCGATTCTGATCGCCATGCTGGAAGAGGTGCTGGACACCGACACCGAGGACGATCTCTATCGCGCCGGCGCCTATTGGGGATCCGCCGACGCGCGCGACGTGGCGCGGCTCGCAAACACCGAGCTGCCGGTTTTGCGCACTCACGACCGCACCGGCCATCGTCTCGATGTCGTGGAGTTTCATCCCGCCTATCACGCGCTGATGAGCCGCAGCATCGGGGCCGGTCTGCATGCCTCTGTTTGGGATGGGCCCACGGAGGGGACCCCCGCCCACCATCGTCTGCGGGCCGCTCGCCTGTTTCTGACGGCGCAGACCGAAGCCGGACACACCGGACCGCTTACCACCACCAACGCGGCCATGGCCGCGCTCGCCACATCGCCGGACCTGTTCGAGGACTGGCTGCCGGCGGTCTCGTCGCGGCGCTACGACTATCGCTTTCGGCCGGTCAGCGAGAAGGGTGGCGCGACGCTCGGCATCGGGCTGACGGAAAAACAGGCCGGCACCGATGTGCGTGGCAGCCGCACGGTCGCCGAGTGGAGCGAGATCGACGGCGCCCACCGGCTGATCGGCCACAAATGGTTCCTGTCGGCGCCGATGTCCGACGCCTTTCTGGTGCTCGCCCAGGCCGAGCAGGGATTGAGTTGCTTTTTGATGCCGCGCTTTCGTCCCGACGGGACGTTGAACACGATCCAGTTCCACCGGCTGAAGTCGAAGCTGGGCAATCGCTCCAACGCCACCGCCGAGGCGGAATTTTACGGCGCCACCGGCTTCCTGGTGGGCGAGGAGGGGCGCGGCGTGCGCACCATCCTGGAAATGGTGACCCTGACCCGTTTGGACTGCGCGGTGGTCTCGGTCGCCGTCATGCGGGCTGCCCTGGTCGAGGCGGTGCATCACGCCCGCCACCGCTCGGTCGCCGACGTGCTGCTGGTGGAAGAGCCGCTGATGCAGCGGGTGCTTGCCGATATGGCGCTGGATGTCGCCGGTGCGCTGGCGCTGGCGCTGCGGGTGGCGGAAGCGTTTGACCGGGCGGCCGATGACGATGGCGAGCAGATCTATGCCCGGCTGATGGTTCCGGTCGCCAAATACTGGATCTGCAAGACCGCGCCGGCGTTCGTCGCCGAGGCGATCGAGTGTATGGGCGGCAACGCCTATGTGGAGGAATCGCCGTTGGCGCGGCTTTATCGCGACGCGCCGGCCGGCATGCTATTCGAAGGTCCTGGCAATCTTTTGTGCTTGGAAATACGCCGGTTGGCGGCCCGCTCGCCGGAGGCGGTCGGCGGGTTCCTGGCTTCGCTTCAGGCGGAACTTGGAGACAGCGTGGAGGCCGACATCACCGCGCTCAAAGCCGCTCTGGTGAATGACGAGGCCGACGAAGCCGCGCTCAGGGCCCATGTGGAGCGCTTGGCCCTGCTGGCAGCGGGGGCGGCACTGCGGCGCAATGCGCCGAGGGTGGTCTCCGACGCCTTTTTGTCGGCCAGGCTGAAAGGACGCTGGCGCGCCACCTACGGCATGCTGGATGGTCGCTACAATCCCGCCGCCCTGATCGATTTCATCGTTCCGGAGCTTTGAGGGGCCGGCGGATCTGTTAAAGGCGCATGGAGCCCAGCCGGTCGAGCGCGCCCTGCAGGATGTAGGCGGCGGCGACCTTGTCGACCAATTCGGCGCGGCGTGCCCGCGAGGCGTCGGCCTCGATCAGCGTTCGGGTGACGGCGGCGGTCGAGAGCCGCTCGTCCCAGGCCAGCATTGGCAGATCGGTCACGCCGGCGAGGTTGCGGGCGAAGGCGCGCGTGGCTTGCACGCGCGGTCCGGCGCTGCCGTCCATGTTGAACGGCATCCCCAGCACCAGGCCGCGGATGTCGCGCTCCGCGACCAGGCGCAACAGCTCGGCGGAATCCGTCTTGAAGGCCTTTCGGCGCAGGGTGACGAGCGGGGTGGCGATGCGTCGCCCGAGATCGGACACGGCGATGCCGATGGTCTTGGTGCCGAGGTCGAGGCCGAAGACGGCCGCTTCTGTTGGCAGGGCGGCGGCGAAATCCTCGATTGGAAGCAGCGGATCCATCTTCGCCGTCATCGCGTTTCTCCCCCGGGCTTATTCGTCATGGGATCGTCGGTCTTGCCTGCTATAGCGCACCATCCGCTTCGTGCCCGCAAATCCGACGGCCGATCACCGCGCCTTGGCGCCATATTGCAATGGCGCGAGAGCGTGTGCACCTTGCCGGCGACGTTGCATCGGCGTCTTCTTGCCGGCTGACAGATTCCAACACTGGAGCGACTTCCATGCAGATCACCTGGCTCGGACACTCCGCCTTCCGCGTCGAAATGGGCGAGGCCGTCGTCCTGATCGACCCGTTCCTGAACGGCAATTCCCTCTTTACCGGATCCGTCGAGGCGGCCCAGGAGGGGTGCACGCACGTGGTCCTGACCCATGGCCACGACGACCATCTCGGCGACACGCCTGAAATCGCCAAGGCGACCGGAGCCCAGGTCGTGGCGAATTTCGAGCTCTGCATGTGGCTGTCGGAAGTCTACGGTATCGAGAACATCAATCCCGGCAACACCGGCGGCACGGTCGATTGCGGCCCGTTCAAGCTGACCTTCGTGCGCGCCGACCATTCTTCCGGTATCCGGCGCGACGGCCAGTCTGTCTATTTCGGCAATCCGCTCGGCGTGATCCTGACGGCGGACGGCCAGCCGACGCTCTACCATATGGGCGACACCGACATTTTCTCCGATATGGCGCTGATCAACGAGCTTTATCAGCCGGAGATCGGCATCGTCCCGATCGGCGACCGCTTCACCATGGGCGCGCGCACGGCCGCGCTGGCCTGCACGCGCTTCTTCTCGTTCAAGAAGGTCATTCCCTGCCACTACAAGACCTTCCCGATCATCGATCAGAGCGCCGACGCCTTTCTGGATGCGATGGGATCCGCCCGCGACACGGTGGTCGTTCCGGAGCCGATGATCCCGTTCGAGGGATAGAGCAATTTCAGGAAAAGTGGGAACCGGTTTTCCGTCTGAAATTGCGTTGAAAGATATGTCCTCACGCTGTCGCGGCTTCGCCGCTTCGCTCCGGACGGGGCGGCCTCCGGCCGGCGCGCGGTCGCGCGCTGGCTTCGCGAATTTCAGGAAAAGTGGGAACCGGTTTTCCGTCTGAAATTGCGTTGAAAGATATGTCCTCACGCTGTCGCGGCTTCGCCGCTTCGCTCCGGACGGGGCGGCCTCCGGCGGGCGCGCGGTCGCGCGCTGGCTTCGCGAATTTCAGGAAAAGTGGGAACCGGTTTTCCGTCTG
>NZ_JABJVY010000043.1:0-24853 GCF_040750475.1 Amorphus sp. 3PC139-8
ACGGGCTCACCGCCCCTTGCGTCTTCGACGGACCGATCAACGGCACCCTGTTCCGTGCCTATGTCGAGCAGATGCTGCTGCCGACGCTCAGGCCAGGCGACATCGTCGTCATGGACAATCTCGGCTCGCACAAATCGGCCGCCATCGGCCGGATGATCCGAGGCGCCGGCGCCAGGCTCTGGTACCTGCCGCCCTATTCGCCTGACCTCAACCCGATCGAGCAGGTCTTTTCGAAGGTCAAACACTGGATGCGCATGGCACAGAAGCGGTCACGCGACGACACATGGCGTCACGTCGGGCAGCTCGTCCAGACCATCCCATCCGACGAATGCGCCAACTATTTCCAAAACGCAGGATACGCTTCCGTCACAAAATGACACGCTCTAGCCCCGACACGAGCGCCTTTTTCTCCGGCCTCGGAAACCGAAGTCGGTTCACCTTCCGCCGAAGCGACAGGTGAGCCGAAGACGCTGTGCGCGGCGGCAAATTGGAAGAGCTGTTTCGGAGTGAACACGCGCCTATTCCGGACCGCCGAGCGCAGGTTCCCGCCGGCGCTTCCGGCTGTGTTCCTGCCGCGGCGGAGGATCCGCTCTGCTCCCTTCGGGTGCCACCTGAACTCGCCGGATCGCGTCGAGACGCTCGGTCGTCGCCTGCGCGCACTGCCGGATGCTCCGAGCGTCGCCAGTGCGCAACGCGGCTTCGCAGTCTTGAGAGAGCGTCGCCAGATCCCTGCCTAGCTTCTCATCCGCACCCGCCTCCGACGCAGCCCGTAGGGCTCTGAGCAGCCGCCGCGTGGACGATGAAAGCACCACGTACGACGATGCCCCGTTTGCAGTATTGGCCAGCGCCAGAAGCTCTCGAAGATCGAGCATGGCCATCAGCCCACTCCTAATAGGAAAAGTCCGGACCTGCGTCGACTTCCGCTCGGTGCTGCCGAATGCGCCCAATCGCAATCTCTGTCGGGATCTGCCGAAGGGCGCCGCGATCGATCATCGTGAGACCAAGCGGCGAAGCATTCGGCATACGGCCGTCGATCTCGGCGAGCTCCGGCCCAGCCACCGCCCTCGTGCTTTCGGGCAGGGTCCCGCTCGCGATATGCTCGCCCACGAAGCGGAGGAAAGGCGAGGTGCTGCCATCCGCCGCGGCCTTGGCCGGAATGTAAGCCACCGACTCGTCGCGGTCCGTCTCCAGGCACAGGACCTTGTTTTCCGAGAAGAAGCGCTGGACGCTATCTTCCGGAAACCGGCCGAACGTATCGAGCGAGACGACGTCATAGATCATCGGCTGACCCGACACCACGCCGGCGTCGACCCGCATGAGGATCGTGTCCCCGTCCATCATGTCCTTGACTTCGGGCGGGAAAAAGCCGCCATCGAAGCGGTTCTCTGCCGGCATGGGATCCTCCATTCTGCACGTTGGCATCCCCATGATGCCACGACCTTCTGAAATTTCGCAGTCTATCCTAGCGAGCGATCGGCTCGGCGGGGCCGGCTTCATCCGCCGGAGCCATGCGCCTTGCAGCCGCTTGCGCTTCCAATCGCTCAGCCGCAGACGGAGAGATCTCCCGAACGAGATCCCTCATTCCGGCGTTGCGGAACAGGATCCCGGGGTCGTCCGACTTGTTCCACGATCCTCCAAGCAGGCCCTTCCATTCGCCCCAGAACGCCAGCCGACGCGTTTCATCCGAAGGGTCCCAGCCCAGAAGCGGTATCCAGCCATTGACGTCGTTGGCCTCCCCCTGGCGCTGCTCCTGCATCTCCACTTTCCATGTCGCGCAGAGGTCCCAGTTCAAGCTGAGCCGACCGTCCTGGACGGCCTGCCTCCACTCGTCGAACGCGTCCTTCGATGCCTGGCTCGGCTCGCTGTTCCTTCGTCCGCGATGCTGCCGGACCGACGGCAGTGTCATTGCACCGCTCGATCGGGGGACCAACTCGATGGTCGAGTAGCTCGTCGCGAGGTCACCCGACTGGACCGACAGAATATGGCAGTCTCCGCGCCGCGCGCTATTCACATAGTGATCGCGATACCGCCCCGTTGCTGCGCCGACGCAATGGCCCAGCCTGGCCGATTCCTGCCTCAGTTCAGCGGTGTTTGTCAGACACCGGACCACAAGTCCGTTCGACGCCGTGAACGATAGCGCGAGGGCCGGCCACGCGTCGGGGCCGTAACGATCCAGGAGCGGCGAGCCGGTTGCGTTGCCGTCTTCCTGACGCTGGATTTCATCCAGCCGGCCCGTCCGAGTCATCCAGCGCCTCGCGACCGTGAACATGGCACCGGGACCATTTTTCGCGCCACCCAGTATGATGTCGAGAGCGACACCCCGCGCCCGCTCGGCATCGGAACGGCGTGCCGAAGGAAGCGCCCCGTTGACCGAACGCACCGCGGCCAGCGCTGTGGGCAAAACAACCTGGGTGGATAGTTGATCCGCGACATTGATGGCATCGGACGCGGTCAGCGCAAGCTGACGATGGGTAACGGATTCCGGATCGAGGTCTGCGGACCGAGCGAGGGACGTTCGATACTCACGCCAGTTGCCCTTCGCGGAAGCGAGGAGATCCGCGCCCCGAAAGTGACCCAGCAGCTCGATCGGGCGGATGACGGCCGATGCTACCTCGCAGAACGCCGTCCACTGTTCATTGCAGTCGGGCACCCAGTCGGGGGGAAGGTCACGCAGCAACCGAACCGCATCGGCCGTCGACAAGCGATCGCGGGCCGTGAAACGCCGGACGCGGTTGACGCCGACCGCGTCTTCTCCGGCAGCCTGAGCGGGTGGAGGGCCGCCCTGCTCCTTCTCGACACCGGGCGCCGAGACTTTCGCCAGGCGCTTGAGCGCTCCCTTGCTCAGTCCCGTGCTCTTCGTCAACGCAATCTGCAGCGGACGCGCCTCATCGATCACGCGACGGAGCTCGGCCGACTCCGCCATATGGTGCGCCAGAACCGGATAGGCCTCCGCCGCCTGCCTGCGCGCATCGCCTACGTCACCCTTGGCCGCGTACCAGGCCAGAGTGTAGTGCTCCTTCTCGATCGCACCTCGAAGAGCCGCAAGCCCAGCCTCGAAATTGGCCTCAACGACGCGGTCGACCAACTCCGAGATCACTCGTGGGCTATCGACCACCTTGACCTCCTCGCCGTAGCGAATGCTGGTTAGAACGTTGTGTGCAGCATGCCGGCGAAACAGCGACAGCGTCTCGCCGATGTCGATCGGAGTAGAGACGAACGTTAGGTCACGGCGCACCTTGAGACCGGTGTCGACGGACACGAAGAACGGGAAATCCTCCTCAAGCTGTCGGCTGAGAATCTCGTTATATAGGCCCGAGCTATTGCCTCCTGGCGCAGCAGACGGGTCCCGGCTCTCCAGAAACTCCGTCCATTGATCGAGCTGGGCGCGGGGAGATCCATCGATAAGCTCCTGCTCGTCGACCAGATCCGTGAGGACGGCGGCCGCGATCGAAGCCAGATAGTGTCTGTTGGGGTTCGCCGCGCCCATCAGCGCGGGCACCAGAACGAATTGGAGGAACGGAACGCCGTCGGGTTCCACCGTTACACACCGGCCACGAAGCCCTTGGGGCGAAGAACTCAAAAAAACGAACCCTTCGCGATTCCGGAGTTCATCCCGGAGATGCACGATGCTCGGATCGCCGGTGATCAGTTCGGAGATCTTCATCACACGATCTCCCACGTGCCGGCTCCGTCGAAGTCGTCGATCGGCTCGGCATCCGGCGCAAGCCGACTATCCGAGTGTGGGTCCGGTCGACCCGGCCCAGTTGCTCGAGGCTCAGGTTCGGGTTGCGCCAAAGCGCCGTCCTCCAGACACACATCGCCGATCGCGATGTTCCGTGTGGCATGTGCCCGGGCGCGGTACTTTCCCGCAGCCTTCAGCTCTACTCCTGCGAGCGAAAGCGCAGAGGCCAGCTCGCGAAGCTCCGCCGTTCCTTCCGCGGTGCCATCGAGCACGACGGACTTCTCGTGATAGCCGCGCCGGCGGACCATTTCGCGGGGGATTTCCACGCCGGTCAGAAAACGGTGCAGCGGCGCACGGTCGCCGTCGTCGCAGCGCCAGAAGCCGAGCGTCGCACCGTTCACTTTGCGCGCCCGCACAAGCAGGCTCTCGCACACCTCGTCGGTTCGCGGGCTCTTCTTCCGCATCCTGCGGATCTCAAGCGGAGTGGACTGCAGGTCACCCGACCAGAGATGCCCCGGCTTCTCGTCAAGGACCCCGTCGGCCGAAGCCAGATTGTGGAGCAGCAACGCGATGGCGCTGGTACCCGCAACCCGCACTGGCAGGTTCGTCAGATCGACCTTGTTCGCATGAACGACCACTCCACGGTGCCATTGCCCCTCTTTGTCGCGATAGAGAGACATCGCGCCGAGCTTGTGGCGGCGCGCCACCTGCAGGGCCAGCAACGTATTCCCGGTGAGGACCTGAACGGGCAGCTTTCGCGCCACTTCCCCTTGCTGACGGAATTCATCCAATGCGGATGCGTTCGGACCTCGTGAAAACCCGCGATGGAACCGAATTTCGTCGAACACATGGCCGGTTAGCGTGGAGAGCGAAAGCCGGCGTGGCCGGCAATCGCCTGGCGCCACGAGATCCACCTTGTATCCGCTGGCAAGCGCGCGCTGACGCGGACCGGGCGCCACCAGCCCGACCACGGTGTGCCGAGTAAACCGCTCCATATCGTAGGTCGGAAACGTCATTTGCACCCCTGGCTTCAATTCCTCTAGAAGCCGGATTTGCCGATCGAGATCCTGGGCCCTTCGGGCGAGCCTCGGGCCACCTGCCCCTGCCTCTTCCGCTTCCTCCAACGTCATTCCAACAGGAACGAACGGCTGCAGGAGCGCCGGCCGCATCTGAATCAGTTCGTCGGCGTGCCGGAGGAACCCGTCGGGCCCGACTTCTCCGAGCGCCCGGTCGATCATATCCATGAGCTCGTCCGGACCGATCGCCTGCTCGGTGTAGTGATGCCGACCGGTGTGCATGTAGAGCGGAGCGGTGAACGCGCTTTCATCGACATCGTCCTCAGCGCGCTCATGCCCTTCGAACAACGTCGTTTCAAGGATCTCGATTTCGCCTTCAACGGTGAGCGGCCGCAACGGGTTTGCCCGCCGGCTGTCCAACTCCTCCACCAGGGCCTCGAACTCGTTGCAGAGACGCTCGTACACCTCGGTCTGCTCGTCTGGCGACAGAATGATGGACCTGGCGAGCAACTTCGAGGCCAGGCTCGTTACATCCCGGCTGTCGTCGACGGTGTCGTAGTCGACCTCCGCCTCCGATTGGTCGTCGGCAATCACATCCTCCATGCCAAGCCGCCGGGCCAGCATCGGATCCAGCAGGAGCACCCGTCGCGCCGCCTTGTCGCCGACCGGATTGATGAGGTCCGGAATTTCCTCGACCAGCAGCGGGTGCGACCGGTTCGCGTCAACCGATGCGCCGAGCCGGCGCAGCTTCTGATTGCGGAACGCAAGGAGACGCATTTCGGGCGTCAGCCCAGACACGATCGAGGCGACCCGCGGCTTGGCCACCTGCCCGAAGCGGTTCCCTCGGCCTTGTCCTTGGACATATTTGATGATGTCGGGATGGGTCTCCATCTCGATCATCGTGCGCGGGCGCTGGTCCCGGAATTCGGGACTGGCGTGGTAGCTGCCGCCGGTGGCGCCGGCGCCATTGTAGATCATGGCGTCGAGCTCGCCATTGTTGAACCGAGCGACAGTCTCAGCTCGGTTCGTTCCCTGCCGCTTCTCGATGCGATCGTTGCGATAACAGAAGGTACGCCCCGAAAGCTCGCCTATGGCGAAGCCGGCCGCCTCGAGCCCCTCGATCACGGCGTCGACCGGCGAAACCGGGATATCCGGAAGTCCGTCGATCAGACCGAGAACCATCTCGGAGTGAGCCCGAACCCCCTCATCGGTTTCGCGAATGTCGCGCCGCCCGTTGTCGAGCTTGACTTTGTAGAGGCGCTCATGAATCCGCCGAACCTGATCGCGCATCCCAAGGCCTGCGAAGGCGGCCAGGTCCTCATCGGTCGCCGCGGCTCCTTCTTCCCGCATCAGCTCTTTCAGAAGCGCCTCGGACGTTGAGTGAAAGCTGATCAGCGGTTTCCGGCCTTCCCCCAGTTCCTTGATGGCATTCTCAACCACTTGGTCCACCTTCATTCCATTGAGGTAGACTTTGGTAAGCAGTAAGAGCGGCGAACCAAAATTGATCGAGTATTGGTTTCGCGAATGCGCCTGAAGCAAAGCATGCTCTTCAGTCAATCCCCGCCCTCGCGCCTGCTGAACCGCTTGGCGAACGGCCTGATCGACACGTCGACTCACGAGCACACTGGCGTCGAGCATGCCGGAAACCACTTCGCTTAACGCATCCAACTGGGCCCTATAAAGGTCCGCTTGGCGGTCCGACGGCAGACGGACTTCGAATTCGATGTTCGCCAGGTCATGATCGCGGCGCAGAAGAACTCCGTCTTCGGCGAGCATCGTGGCAAAAGCCTCCTGCGCGATCGCCCCGTCCAGATGCAGCGACCGCTCGATCGCGTCCCTGTCGACGCCCTGCGGCAGCACGGACGAATAGAGGTCGACCCCTTCCGGCGTCCGCTGCCAGGTTGCTGTTCCATAAACCGTCCAGGTTGAACGCTCGATTGCCGTCCGAACCACCACTCCCGTGTTCGACCGCGGCGACAGGGCGTTGTGGGCTTCGTCCAGGATCACGACGGTGTTTCCGTCGACGCTTCGCCACAACCAGTCACAAGCGTCACTGTCCAGCCCTGCGCTGAAGTTGGAGTAGGTCGCCAGCACCAGGTTGGCCACCTCTCCGTCCGGCCGCACAAAGTCTGTTTGCTCCGACTTGTAGAAGGCCTTTCGATCTCGCGGCCGCATGGTTTCGAAAAGCACGGCGCCGTCCGGACCTGCGACCCTGGCGTTGTTGGCGATCACGAGCGGCACGGCCTCTCGATCGGCTCCGACTGCGACCATGTCACGCCACACGTCGGGCACGTTGATTTGCCCTGTTTCCGTGAAGTAGATCACCCGCTTACCATCGCGCAGCGCGGCCCGTGCCAGAGCGGCGAGGGATCGTCCTTTTCCGATGCCCGTCTGGTCGACGAGCATATAGCCTCGACCACGACCCTCCGCGTGGAGCCCCAGTGCGACCGCATCGACCTGCTCGGCCGAGAAGACCTGCCCGATCTGGCTCTCGTCGAAACCCAAGCGTCGGGCCACGAACCCGTCAACGGTTTCGCCGTCTTTCAGGCTCTGGGAAAGCCGCACCAGCGCCTTCGACGTAGCTCCCTCAAGGCCAACAGGGATCATCGTGAACGGGGGGCGTGCCTGAGAAAGGGGCCTATACGGCACCTGATTTTCGTTCTCTTCTCGATTGACCAGGGTGGGCGAAGTCGGCTGATTTGCCTCTCTCAGCCATTCGCTGACGCGACGCTGCGACCGCAGGACTTCGTTCGACCACGACCACAGCTCGACGTCCCGGTCGATCGCCATCGTCCGCCGGGCGGCTTCCGGCAAAACCGCCAAGGGGGTTGGGCGTTTTGCCCCCACACCGAACAGCATGAGGCGCCCTGCGTCGGGTCGGCCGCCGGCGACGATCGGACCCAGGTCCGCCACGGTCTCCAGCACATATCGCGTTCCGAGTTCATGTCGCAAATCGACCGCAGCCTGGTCGCGTGACCGCGCCGCCAGGATGAACAAAGAGCGACCTTCGGTATCGCGCCGCGCCAGCCGCTGCATGATGCTCTCTACGAGCGCCTCAGGCTTGATGCCGGTGAGATCCATCACCTGGACGGCTGGCGCATCCAGTTCAGCCGGGGGTTCGTGAAAGCCGAAGGTTGCGCCGAGTTCTCTCGACCCTGCGACCTCGAAGCGCTCCGGGCGCTTGTGAGCAGCACCGAAGATCGCGCGCCGGAGCGCCACAGTGGCGGCCGGCATCGGCCGGTAGCCATCCTCGGTAACCCCCGCCGAGAGCACATCAGCCAGCCGGTTCCCGAGCCGTACGGCATCCTGAAACACCGCCTGCGGATCCCCGGCCTTGGCCGATGGCGCAAACCGCTCTCGGATCAACAGGTCAGTGGTCAGTTTCCGCAGCTCTTTCGCCGCGTCATCCGCTGAGACGTTGAGCCTACCATGAGGGCCCTCTTCACAGGCGGCCTCGACGACCCGCGCGAAATCGGATCGCGTCACGGTACCGTGCGCCGCCATCTGCAAGAGACCCCGCGCGATCGACGGAAGGTCATCTGCCCGGTGAGCCCGCAGGAAGAGCGGCGGCGGGAAATCCGGATCCGAGGTCTCGGACACCAGTTCGGGGCCAGACTCCCCTGTCACCCGCCGAAAATAGCGCCCATCCTCATCGCGCAGAACGATCTCACCGAGCGCATTTCGGCCGATCTCGGTCATCGGCTCCCGTGTCGCTCCTGGCTGCGGGGCCTGATGACGGAAGGTGAATGGCGGCTGATTGAAGGTCTTGATGTCGATCTGGACCATCTCGCCGCCGAGCGCCTCGGCGAGCTCGCGCATGCTGAAGCGGCCCTCGAGAAGCCGAATCCAGTTTCCCCGACGATCCTGCTCAAAGCCGGCCGCCGCGGCACGAGCACCCAGCTCGGCCGCCTGGTCGGACGCTGTCCGCAGGAGCAGGTATCTCTTGCCTGTGTGCTGACCGAACACGACGCTCAGCTGCGATCGGTGCGGAAACGAAACCCAGGGGATCTGCTTCAGCTCGGCCATCTCTCAACACTCCGTTCTGCTTTTCGCAAGTTTAGCCAAGCCGTCTGAAAAAACGAAAGGCCCGACACTGTCGGGCCTTCGCTCGCCGGTCGGATCATTGTACGCGCTCGGACTAGCTCAGGTCGATCTCATCCATGACCTCGGCGAGGAACGCCATGTCCTCGTCCGCCGTCGGCTCGGTGTCCGGCTCGCCATACCGTTGCTTCTCCATTCGGCTCGGGTCAGGTCTCTCAGCCGCCGGTGTCCGCTGAGCAGGCGCCGGCGTGCGGTCCGGCACAGCCGTCGTCGCGACATCCTGGGTCGCGTGACGCTCTGTCTCCGCCGCGCTCTCCACCGCGGACTGCAGACCCTCCGGCGCAAGTGCCGTCGGCACCTGGTCGATATCCAGCGGAGCCCCGTAATTTCGGCCGAGCTTGAAAATCCGATAGGCGTACTGGTAGGCGGGACGGTTCGCTTCCGCATCCGGTTCGAAGCAGCCATTGCACACGGCCACCTGACGATAGCCCGTGCTGATGCGACCGTTGCTGTGACGCTCCGTTTCGAACTCGTCGAGCGGCATCTTCGGCGCGCGCTCGCCGGCGACGGCCTTGGTCAGGCTCTCGGCCGTCTTCCCGATGACCGGAAAATGCGAAACCGGCACGACTTCCGCAGTTGCTCCACGCCCGAAGGCGCCATCGACACCCCCGATCGAAACGAGCTGCTGATCGAGATCCGCCATCACCCGATGAGCGAACGCCTCGTAGCTTTCGGCACATTGTGCCGCCTTGTCGAACTTCATGAGATGCCTGCGGCGCCCCATCGTGGGACCGTCATCGCCCGGAATGGACAGGGTGACGAGAGCGCCGCGTCGCGGCTCCTCGGCGGCCTCGTTGCTTTCCACCGTGAAGGCGAGCAACGCATGAAGCCGCGCCCGATCCGCCGCCGGCTCAGCCTTGGCCACGTCCAGATACTCGATGAAGCCCTTGACGTTGCCTTTGTCGTCGCGCGCAACATCGCCCGAGTTCCGCTTGTAGTACAGGCCGATCCGGCCGTAGCCGCCGATGTGAACCGGGTGAAGGTCGACGTCCTTGCTGAAGACCTTCGGCCACCGAGTGGTGGCGGTTCCGTTCGGGTCGAGCAGCAGCCCTTCACACATGATCAGCCCGCCGGGCCCGGTCGCATCGTTTCCGCGCCGAGCCGCGAAAGCTTCGAACTTCACGGCTTTCTTCGACGCTCCCGGATCCAGCCGGATCCGGATCGGCTCCTCCATCTCGGGCAGGCCGATCGGGGTTGCCAGAAGGACGGTTTCGTCGAACTCCTTCTCGTACCCCTCGACGCGCACCACCACATCACCCAGCCGTTTGGCCGCTTGCGGGCGCAAAATGTTCATCGCTGCCTCCTTGGCACGAATTGCACCCAGGAAGCGTGAAGGCGTTCTGTGAAAAAAGCAAATCTGGAAAAACGCGGGCGCTTGCCTGGATTCAGACCGTCTAAGCTATGCGGATCGGATCGCTGTCCCAGCCACCCTCAGCTCTCTGCGGGTCCCGTTCTGGTCGATACCGGCGAAGATCTCGCGCGCGCCCACATAGAGCCATGCGAGCCAAACCGGCATCGCCACAATGTTGAGTCCCAACGGCAGCTGCACGGTCAAGATGAGAGTGCCATATCCCATGAATGCCACGATGATCAGAACACGCGGCAGGGCCAGGATCGTGCCCATCGAGCGGCGCCAAGCTTGCCTCGAACCGATCTGCTGAGACACCAGCAGCACCGGCCAGAAGAATGCCCCTCCTGCGGCAACGCATCCGACATCCGCCAGCGCGCGACCGAATAATCGCAATGCCATCAGCGAATCCGGATCGTTCATCCCCGCATCCACAGATTCGGGAGAGATTCCGCCCATGCTGATCGCGATCGTCACCATAGCGCCCAGGCAGAGCCCGAAGACCCCGGTCGCCAAAAGGAACGACCCGAACCGCTCCCAACGGCTCTGGTCGCTCGGCAGCGGATCCCAACCGTCGAGGACCAAAAGCCGATTGAGCAGCCAAAGCACCCACACCGCCGCGGCGACGCGTGACACCGTCGCTCCAATGAGCACCCCGGCTGAACCGAAGATCTGGGAGGGACCAACAAAAAGCACGAGGTTGGCTGCGGTGCCCATCACCAATGCCGCCCCGACAATCCAGGCGTCGCGCCAAACCAGCTCGAAGCCCTGCCGCCACCACCGCCAAATCCAGCCCGGGCGCGGCCGGTTGTAGAGGTTGCGTGCGCTCACGTTCGATTCCCTATCGCTGCAACGCGAGCTGCGGGCTGTTGCGCGCGGCGTTCCCGACGAGCGCGGCGAGCATCAACCCGTTACGCATCTCGGCCTCTACCTGCAGATATTGAAGGCGCAAACCGAGCGCCATCATCTTCAGCCCCTCCTCGAGCAGCGGCTTTTCGCCTTGGGCTTCGCCCAACAGGATCAGCCATTCCGGATTTCCGAACCGGCGCAGGACTTCGTATTCGAGGAACTGGTGTTCAGAGACACTCTGCGGGATCTCGCGCGTGTAGTTTTCGGGCTTGTGCTGCCGCATCGCCTGAGCCGCCTTGGGGCTGATCGGAGTGCGGTAGGCAGCCCAGAACCCGAGCCCGGTCAGAGCTGTCGAGACCATTGCCTCGCTTGCTTTTCGCTCGGCGGCGATCGCCGCCCCTTGGGGTGTGGCGGCTTGTTCCCCGGTTACCGGCTGCAGCGGAAAGGGATAGGCCAGGTTGACCATGAAGCGCGACGCGGCAGCCGCCACGCTCTGGTCAGACGTGTTCATCGTCGGCTTGCCGAAAATGATCTGAGCGTTCGTGGTCGGGTCAGCGAAGCCGTCGGTTCCCGCCAGCGAGAGAGAAGACTGCAGGATCTCTTTCGCGAGCGCGACGCCGCCCGCACAGACGGCCTCTCCGCTCTTGCATCGGCTGCGGTCCCAAACCGCGTTGGCCATGTCGAAACCATTGGGGCCCGAACCGCCGCCGCCGATGCCCGCCTTGTAGAGATCGTAGGTGGAGCAGGCAGTGGGCGACGGGTCGAAGATTTCGTTCTCGGCCTTGATGCGGTACTTCTCTCGCATGCGCTGTGTTTCGTTCTGCTGCGCACCATCCTCGATACGCTTCTTTGCCTCCACCTGACGATCGGAGTAGGCGCTGTCCTGCTGGGTTTTGAGCCTCAGTTCATCGATCAAGGCCTCGGTCGCCGTCTTAATATCCTCACCGATGATATCCTGTGTTTTCTTGTGCTGATCTGCGATAAACGAGCAGTTGCAGTCGGCGCGCGCACCGAGCGAGAACCCCGCAAGCATCAGCATCGCCCAGACAGCGACTGAGAGACGTCGAATAGCTTTCCGTACCCGCATACTACCCTCTCAATTGCCGCCGGAGATGAGGTTCCACGTCTCGCGCAGGCGATCATTTTGCTCTTGGATGGTTTCCAACACAGACTGATCGAGATTGACCTGGTCCCCTTCGGCACGTTTGGCGAGCTCTTTCTCGAAAGCCTCGCGCTGCTGCTGCGTGATCGTGCTGTTCTGCAACCCGTTGAGTTGGCGCCAGGCATCGAAAAGCTGATCTGCCGTCATCGGCTCGCCACCGCCGGTGTTCGAACCACCGCCCGATAGCCCGCCGCCAGACCCGCCGCCAGACCCGCCGGACCCGCCGCCAAACAGCCCGTCAAGCAGTCCACCGCTGCCACCGCTTCCCAATGACCCTCGGCTCGACACCACCCCACCGCTGACGCCGAAGCCCGGGATATTGATCAGACCGAAGTTGTCCGTGAACCCAGGGATCTCCAACGAACCCTGAAGCTGCTGCGTCACCTCGTTCCACTTTTCCATGGCGAACTGGCACAATCGTTCCTTTGCACCAGTCACAGCGCCGGCGAACATTCCCTGCAGATCCGGCACCTGTATCTCGAAAGCAATGTCCGTCTGCATCAGCTGGTCGAGGCAGCCGAGATCGCCTACCGGACTTGGCGGCTCGATCATCGATTCCGCATTATCCACGTACTGCTCGATCGCATCGCGTAGGCTCACCCGGAGCGTGCTGGCGTTCTGGCACCCCTGTTCTCGCATCAGACGCTGCTCGATCTGATCCGCGCGACCATCCGGAACGCCCCACGCAACCATCCCGAAGAGCAGACCGGTCACAATCCATGCCGCTCGCGTGTGTGCCCTCATCGCCTTTCCCTCCATCCTTCGATACGCAAGGTGCCACCGGAACCTGCGTCATCTAGCCATGATCGCGCCTGTCGACCGGTCTGCGAAAGACAATACCACTTTTCCCCTTCCGCATGCATCAGGATCACCGCACCGCCGCGGCGCAAACGGCAGACCGGGCCCCGGTCCGGCTGCACATCGATATGCTCAGCCACGCTAGAGCGAAGATCGGCAAGGCGCTGCTTCTCGGAGTCCTGCGAAAACGACAGGATGACAGAGAGATCCTCCTCCGCTTGTGCGTCGAGAAGGATTGGTGGGAGCGGAGCGGCATCTTCCCTTTGGGCTGCCCACCGGTAGAGACGGGTTCGGCTCGTCAAGGCGATCTGCTGAAGGAGGCCGACCTGCAAGAGGTCTTCAAGCGCCCGGGCCAACCCTGCTGGATCAACAGCTCGCTTTGCTGCCGCACCCAGAAGATAGCCGCGACTTACAGCCCCCGGGTACGGAGGGATATCCAGGGCGACAGCATCGATCCGCGCCCGCGGCCGGGCCAGGACCACGTACGCGGGCTCTTCATCGGAGACTCGCACACCACCGATCTCACAATCCCTGCCGCCCTTCGCTGCAGCTTTGAGCACGTACTCCAACGTCTCGACCGGAGCCACGCGCCGCTCCAACTCCTCCAGAGTGCGGGGAATGCGTAGTGTTTTCGCAAGCTTGTGGGTCAGCTCTTTGACAATATCCGCTCCCTCGACGGTTCGAAGCACGTCCGCCAGGCCAGCCGCCTCACTGGAGAAGGTGTCACGACCGATCCGTCGGACCTTTTTCGCCGCAACCAATCTGCGAAGCGCCCTATCAACATCGACAGATGGTCGACACAAGCCCGATGAGATCCCGTCACATGTCCACGGTCTCAGATCCGAATCGAGCAACTGTAGAATAGCCTCGTTCAGTTCAGCTGGGGAATTCGCCGCAGACGTATCCATGTCGCTAGAACCGTTCTCCTTTGGAGAACAGCGTCCGCTGCAGATTGATATCGTCAACGATCGCCGAGTACCGACCGCTCCGGATTTTCTGCTGGATCCCCGAGGCCTGGTTGCCGCCCACTTTCAGAAAGGTCGGGCTGACACGGCCGTGTAGTTTTTCCTGGTGCAGAACCCCACGCAGTCCTGCGGCTAGGAGCTGCGTGGCGAGTTCCGTTCCCATTTCCTCAGAAGCGAACCGGACCAGGTTGATGATCGCGTCGATAACACTCGTGCCGTGAATCGTTGTCACGACCATAGGGCCGCCGGTCGCGAGCTGTATCAGCTCGGACGCCGACTTCTGGCTGCGAACCTCCCCCAACATCACGTATCGCGGCGCCCAACGACGCGACGCTCTTACGGCCGAAGCGAAGTCGTCTTCCTGCACCTCTACTTGGACGATCAGACCGCCAGACTCGTACTCGCCCTCCAAGGGCAACTCCGGCGGATCTTCGATCGTCACTGCCATCTCCCCCTCCGTCTGTACCCAGTCAACGAGCGAAACTCCACACGTCGTTGACTTGCCCGATCCATAGGCGCCAGCTACCAGCAATAAGCCTCTGGCGGTCGCCAATGACCTGAGTTCGGCCGGCAGATACGACGGAAAACGTAGATCCTCGATCTCCGGCACTCTGCTCGTCAAACGCCGAAGGTGCCATCGTCGCGACTTCTCATCGACGGTCCTGTCGGTGGGAGCAACGTAGGTTCCAGGTGCCCGGTCCATGACCGAAACCCGGTAGAACACCCCATCGTAGGAGAAGCGGAACTCGTTGTAGAAACCGTTTCCCGCGTAGAACCGCAGCATTTGCGCATAGAGCTCACGCGCATCACCCAAAAGGTCACCGGGAACCTTGCGCAGTCCGTCGGACCCCATCTCGCGGCTGTCCAATGCCCGAAATCCCCGGATGCGAGGGAAAAAGCCGGTATTGGGTGCGGCAAGATAGAGATCGGAGAAATCATAATCCGCCAGCTTCGCGCCGGCGCCGGATGAATGGGTCGCCACTTGAAGGCCGCCTCTTCTTGCGAAAAATGCTTTGCGGCACGATGCTACGCTCCTTCGCGCCGCGCAACACCGCGTCCCACTGCAGTGGAAAACCCGCTGCGCGGTATCAACCGGACGACGAGCCAGGAGCATCCCATGCACCGCGCCGCTTTCCTCACCGCCATTCTCGCCTCAATCGTCAGTGCCGGCGCGGCGCGCGCCGAGCCCGCGGGGCCCAGCACCGGCGACGTCCTGCCGTTTCGATCTCTCCCGTGGACGTCCCCGAAAGAGGCCTTGCCGGTCCTCACGGAGATTTTCGGCACGGATGTCGCCTTCTCGGCCAGCACCCAACCCATCGACATGGACGCGGACGGGAACGCCGAGATCCTGGTCCGGTTCGACGATCGTTGCGACGATACAAGCGGGGTTTGCCCCTTTGCCCTTCTTGCCATCGATCCGGAAACGCAGCTTTGGAGAGTGGTGCTGGAAGAAAGCGCGCGATCGGTGAAAGCATTCCAGTCGGAGGCAATGGTCGGCCTGGATTTCGATGGCACTCCTTGGAGCCTTGCCGAGGGAGAACTTCAACTCTTTGGCGAGCCCAGTCACTACCCAGCCCGCCCGGCGAGTGACGCCGAAACGATCGCGCTGATCGCCGCGACCCAGTCTCCGATGGAGGATTACCCGGGCACCGAATTGCCCAAAGCGGAGGTCTTCCTAGCGGACCTGGATGGAGACGGTCGCAGCGAGAAAATCGCAATTCTCACTGACCTCTACTTCATCTCCGGAACCGGCCTTGCGCACTGGGCTGCTCTTTCCGAAGACAACGAGCCCATCACAACCGGCGTGTCGATTGATCACCCCAAAATTCTGAACTTCAGCAACGGCTCCCGCATCATCTCGCTGGTCCCCGCGGGATGGATGGTTCAGGTGGTCAGGCGGCCGTGATTGCGAAAAACTCTAAAATCGCGCTCTTCACTGTCGATTCCCTGTCTTAGTATTCGCACTCCGCATCTGAGCCAGCCAGAGGGGAAGCACATGCCTTCGGTCGTCCTTCGGGCCGCACTAGCGGGTCTGGCCCTCCTGCTCATTGTCACGCACGCAAGCGCCTCATTCGAAGAATGGGTCGAGAGTGTCTCCGGATCGGAAAGTTCGGGTTCCTACTCCATCAAGAATCCGACATCGAGCGCGAAAGGTCGATATCAGTTCATCGATTCGACACTGCAAGATCTCGGAATGATGGACGCCAACAAAAACTGGACCGGGAAGTACGGCGTCAACTCGACAGCCGATTTCTATGCCAACCATGCGGCCCAGGATCAGCTGATGCGGGACTTCTCCGCACAACAATGGGGCGCCATGAGCTCTACGGCAAAGAGCTATATTGGGAAAACCGTCAGCGGCATTACCATCAACGAAGGCGCGATGTTACATGCGGCCCATCTCCTGGGCGCCGGCGGCTTCAACAAGTGGGCGGCATCCGGCTTCTCGATGGACGGCTTGTCGGCCTCGGATGCCGCAGCCCAAGGCATGTCTCTTTCCGAATTCCAGGACTACCTGATGAACCGAATGGAAAAGGGGTCGCAGTACGACATCTCCGACTTGGCCGGGAGCTACACGCCAGGCGGCGGCTCTTATATTGGCGGCTCCGGCGGAGGAAGTGGATCCTCCATCTCTGGAGACATTGTTGGAATAATCATGCCGATCCTGCCCAACGGACAGGAACAGCAAGGTGGGCTGGATGGCCAGATCGGTTCGCTACGTGGCTCTTTCTAGCACACATCAAGAGGTGCAAACCGTCTTACATTCTACCGTCTATGATTAGACGATCTCACCGGCGCTTTTTCGTTTTCGCGCGGACTTGTCGACTCAATTTCCCTATGGATAATTTATCTTTTCGACCTAAAATATCTTCCATTCTCGCGTAGCTGCATGATATCGAACGTGAGGCGTCGCGCAGCAGAGACTGGGGCTCGGGCGCCCCAGTATTGATTGGAGATTCGCATGAGTGTGGTCACCCTTCATCAACTGCACGGGAAGGCAAAATCGCAGCCGTCCCGTCCTGCGTTTGACTTGGGCAGTGTCCGCTTCGACATCGAGGAGATCACGCCCGGGCGCGCCGAGCAGTTGCTGGGAAAAGTCCGCCCGGGAGTGCTGGTCGATCCGAAAGCCGTGAACGCCTACGCCGAGTCGATGAAGGCCGGTGCGTGGATTTTCAACGGCATGCCGATCGTGCTGTCGAACGAGGGCGCCGTGCTCGACGGTATCCAGCGGCTCCACGCGGTCGTTCGGTCAGAGACGCCGATCAAGACACTCGTCGCCTACGGCGTGCGCGACGACACGATGCACACGATGGATCAGCACCGGCGCCGGTCCTATGTCGGAGTGCTGGAGTCTCGCGGAGAACGGAACCCGGGCCCGCTCCAGAGGCTGGCCGCGAAGATGATCCGCATCGAGAACGGCGTATTGGGGGTCCGCGATCTCCAGATCGGATGGACGCGTTTCGATCGCGTGATCGACACCAACCCCCTGCTGCGCGAGGCCGTGCAGATCTCGACGGAAAATGCAGACGCAGCGTTGCGTGCCACGGCGCGGCACGCCCTGGTCTTCATGGCGCTGTCGGCCGGCCACAAGAAGCTGCTCACGCGGTTCCTTCTCGCTCTCCGCCACCCGGACGAGTTCCCGGCCGACGAGCCCGCCGTCGTCCTCGCCAATCAGCTTTCTATTGCCCGTGACCAGGGCACTCCGTTCGGGAACAACCAGAGCCTGGCCATGGCGGTGCTCGCCTTCAACGACATGATCAGCGGCGAGCGGCACAAATCGTACATCTGGAAGCCGACGTACGGAAAGGCGAAGACCAAGCGGAAAAAGGGCGAGGAGGAGCAGACTCTCCCCCTGGAGGGGTCGACGACGTCGGCGCGCGCATCGCGCAGAGCTCCCGCACGGTCCAACGCCCCCGTGGATCGCGCGCAGCTCCTGAATTCTCCGCCGAACCTGGGGCTCCCGCTCGTTACCGGTTATCCGGGGCTTCGGGATGCCAAGATCAACGAGAAACGCTCAGAAGTGCTCGAGGGTCCGCTCGTCGAGGCGCTGCGCTCTCGCCAGGAAGCTGAAGACGAACAGCACCCCTATGAGATGGAGGCCATGACGGTCACGCCGGAAACGGCCGACGATTGGCTGGCCCGATTCAATATCGGCAACCGGAATATTCAGGAAAGCCATGTCAAAATGATCGCCCGCGACATCGCGCAGGGCAACTGGATGTTCAACGCCCAGCCGATCTGCTTTTCCAAGCAAGGCCGGCTGCTCAATGGGCAGCATCGTTTGCGCGCTGCAGTCGAGGCCGACCAGCCGATCGACATTCTCGTGGTGCGCAACGTCCCCGACGAGGCCTTCGCAACCTATGACACCCATGCCAAGAAGGGCATTCCGAGCGGCGTGACCTTCGAGGCGGAAAAAGTCGACGAACGCGTCGTCCTCGCCGCAGCACGAATCCTGTGGAGGGTGGAAAACGAAATCAGCGCGCAGGCGACCCAGATCAAGCCCAGCGCGTCTGAAATCGACGAGATCATCCGACGTCATCCTGGGCTCGCATTGTCCGTCACCCGTGGGCGCCGGATGCACCCGATCGCCAGCGCCGCGGTGATGACGTTCATCACCTACTACACCTGGACCGAACGGTCCGATTACGCCGATGATTTTCTCAATGCGATCGAGACCGGCGAAAACCTGACCAAGGACAATCCGGTCCTGAAAGTGCGCAATCAGCTCCTGCAAGGCCGCGGGTCGGACTACAATCGTCGAAACGCCATCGGCGTGCTCCTGGACTGCTGGAACGCTTACTGCGCCTGGCGGGACAAACAGGAAGAGTAGGAGCCCTCGGCCTCCCGGCTCATCAGTGTCGCCCGAGGGCCGGAAACGGCGGGTCGAGAGCCTGCCCATCAACAGCTCCACGGGCTTGAGGAGGCCGGCGAGGAAGAGGGCAAAGATAGCGATCCTGCAACACCCCGAGAGCACACCGCAATAAAACAGGAAAGAGTGTCGATACCACCGCCCCAGTGATCGCCCCGGCCGCGGCAAGACCAAGGCAGGCCAGTCATGGACCTACGCCTGCGATTGCCAGCCATAACAGGGAAACGGGCCACCGCGCGTACCCCTCCGGTGAAGGCCACCTTGCGGGCTGAGGGATGACGTTGGAAGTCCTAGGGATAATCCTAGGAGTAGCCTTATGACGATGCCCAGAGTTGAGGAGATCACGTCTGTAGAGCGACGGGCCGCTGGTCGCGGGAAGATAAGGAGCGAATTGTCGCGGCATCCTTGAAGCCTAGGGTGGCAGCGTCGGAGGCGGCGCGTGGGGCGCGCATTCATGGCAGCCAGCTGTTTCGCTGGCGCAAGGAGCATTGCGAACGTGTCGAGCCTCAGCGGGCGCCCCAGCTGCTTCCGGTGGAAATCGTGCCGCAAGCGGCGATGGCTCCGGTGACTGAGGAACCGAAAGCGGCCCCGCCGCGACGTCGGCGCAAGACCGGCATTATCGAGATCGAGCTTGGCGGTGGACGCCGCGTTCGTGTCGACCGCCTTGTCGACACGGAGGTGCTGCGTCGGGTTTTCGATCTTTTGGGCCCGCGATGATCCCGGTTCCGAGTGCCGTCCGGGTATGGCTGGCGACCGGCCACACCTACACGAGGAAAGGCTTTCCCGGTTTTTCGCTGGTGGTTCAGGAGACGCTGAAGCGCGATCCTCACAACGGGCACCTGTTCGTCTTCCGCGGTCGCCGCGGTGAGCTATTGAAAGTGATCTGGCATGATGGCCATGGCGTGTGTTTGTACACGAAGAGGCTGGAGCGTGGCCGCTTCCTCTGGCCGCCGCCGGTTGACGGGGTGGTCACGATCACGCCGGAACAGCTCGGCTATCTGCTCGAAGGCGTCGATTGGCGCATGCCGCAGAGAACCTGGCGGCCCGGCTGTATCGGGCTGATGAAGGCGGTGGCCGGGCTCGACCGGCCGAAGCTGCGCGGCGTCGACCGGGTCGGATGGGCCTTCACCTTCGCGGCCGCGGCCTACAACCTCATCCGCCTGCCGAAGCTGCTCGCGCCACCGGCATGAGCGGGGGCACCGGTCCATCGGAGCAGCCCTCCTCGTCGAAGCCGCGTCGCATCTGGGACCAACACCATTGGCGCCGAACCGCTCAAAAAAGCACCCGAGATCATCCCAAGAAAGCTGCGGGAAAAGACCGAGCCCCCAAACGTAGGCCTTATTCAACAGCCTGCTAAGCGTTGGCTCACATACTCCAGGCGGTCGCGGCCAGCCCGAAGAAAGACGCTGAAATGCTTTGAATGTGAACCCCGCCTTCCTGGGGAGGCGGACGCAGGCTAGCCAAGCCAACGCGCAACACAACGCCGCGTAACGATATAAGCATGTCTTTATATCCCTCTTGACAGGCGCCGGGGATATGGGCAGCTTCCCAACGTCGTGGTTCTGCGGCCGCCGTCGGCGGTCGGAGCTAAGAGGGAATCCGGTGCGCCTGTCCGACCGACAGGCAAAACCGGAGCTGCCCCCGCAACTGTGAGCGGCGAGCCGACGTCCGATCGGAGCCTTTTGCGACCAGGCGAACAGCTTGGTCCGCAAGAAATGGCTCCCCGATCTGCAGCCACTGAAGCAAGAGCTTCGGGAAGGCCGGACTAAGGCGACGACCCGCGAGCCAGGAGACCTGCCGCGACCTCTGAAACGTCCTCGGGCGGGGTGTCCCGGTGGGTCGCTAGGCATCGACGACGCGTGCCCTCCGGCCCGCGTCCCTACCCTTGCGTATCCGCTCGGCCTTTGCCCCCTCACATCACAAGGGGTCCAAGCCGATGTCCACTTACTCCATTGCAACCGCAACGCTCGGCACACCGCGGATCGGCCCGCGGCGCGAGCTAAAATTCGCCCTGGAAAGCTACTGGGCGGGCAAGTTGTCCGAAGCCGATCTGCAGGAAACAGCGGTCGAACTCAGGGCCAAAAACTGGGAACGCCAGAAGGCCCGCGGGATCGATCGCATACCGTCGAACGACTTCACTTTCTACGACCACGTGCTCGATACCGCCGTGATGGTCGGCGCGATCCCGGAGGCATACGGCTGGGACGGCGGCGCGGTGCCGCTTTCGACCTACTTCGCCATGGCGCGCGGCAACGAGCAGGTGCCGGCGCTGGAGATGACCAAGTGGTTCGATACCAACTACCACTACATGGTGCCGGAGTTCTCTCCCGATCAGACCTTCCGGCTCGCCTCGGCCAAGCCGGTCGACGAGTTCAAGGAGGCTAAGGCATTGGGCCATCACACGCGGCCGGTGCTGCTCGGCCCGGTGACGTTCTTGGCGCTCGGCAAGAGCATGGACGGCGGCCTCGATCCGATCGCGCTGATCGATCGGCTGGTGCCGGTCTATGCCGAACTGCTCGGCCGTTTGGCCGAAGCCGGGGCGGACTGGGTGCAGATCGACGAGCCGTGCCTCGTGCTTGATCTCGACGAAGGGACGCGGCAGGCGATCCGGGCGACCTACCAGGCGCTCGCGAAAGCGGTTCCCTCGCTCAAGATCATGCTCACCACCTATTTCGGTGCTCTCGGCGACAATCTGGAGACGGCGCTGTCGCTGCCGGTCGCGGGCCTGCACGTGGATCTGGTGCGTGCGCCGGATCAGCTCGATGCGGTGGCGAAGGGGCTTCGCCCCGGTCAGGTTCTGTCGCTCGGCGCGATCGACGGCCGCAACATCTGGCGGGCCGATCTGGTCCACATTCTGGATCGGGTGGAGCCGGTGGTCGCTCAACGCGGCAAGGCGCGTATCGAGATCGCCCCCTCCTGCTCGCTGCTCCATGTGCCTGTGGACCTGGACCAGGAAGACGCCCTCGACGAAGAGCTGAAGAGCTGGCTCGCCTTCTCGCTGCAGAAGATGGACGAACTCGCCGCGCTCGGCAAAGCGCTGCGGTCGGGACGCCTCTCTGCTGCGCCCGAAATCGAAGCCGCAGCCAAGGCGCTGGAGGCACGGGCTGCATCGCCCCGGGTGCATGACAGGGCCGTTGCCGCGCGCGCCGCAGCGGTCACTCCGGACATGGCACGTCGCGCGCGCCCGTTTGCCGAGCGCCGCAAGAAGCAGCAGGCCTCCCTCGGACTACCGTCTTTCCCGACGACCACCATCGGCTCCTTCCCGCAGACCACCGAGGTCCGAAAGGCCCGTGCAGCCAACAATCGGGGCGAATTGGCCGAGACCGAGTATGTCGCCTTCCTCCGCAAGGAGACCGAAAGCGCGATCCGCTGGCAGGAAGAGATCGGCATCGACGTGCTCGTCCACGGCGAGTTCGAGCGCAACGACATGGTCCAGTATTTCGGCGAGAAGCTCGCCGGCTACGCCTTCACCAAGCACGCGTGGGTGCAGAGCTACGGGTCACGCTGCGTCCGTCCACCCGTCATTTTCGGCGACGTCTCGCGTCCCGAGCCGATGACCGTCGAATGGGCCCGCTTCGCCCAGTCGCTCACCGACCGCCCGATGAAGGGCATGCTGACCGGCCCGGTCACCATGCTGCAGTGGTCGTTCGTGCGCGACGACATGGACCGCTCCGACGTTTGCCGCCAGATCGCGCTTGCGCTGCGCGACGAGGTTACGGATCTGGAACAGGCCGGCATCCGCATCATCCAGGTCGACGAGCCGGCTCTGCGCGAAGGGCTACCCCTCAGACGGGCCGACTGGCCGACTTATCTGGACTGGACGGTGGAGTGCTTCCGGCTCTCGACTTCCGGTGTCGCGGACACGACCCAGATCCACACCCATATGTGCTACGCGGAGTTCAACGACATCATCGAGGCGATCGGCGCCATGGATGCCGACGTGATCTCGATCGAGACCTCGCGCTCGAAGATGGAGCTTCTGGAGGCGTTTACCGCCTACGCCTATCCCAACGAGATCGGGCCGGGGATCTACGACATCCACTCGCCCCGGGTGCCGACTGTCGCCGATATGCGGGAGCTGCTGGCCAAGGCGACGGACCGGCTGGATACGGCGCAGATCTGGGTCAATCCGGACTGCGGGCTGAAGACCCGGAAATGGGAGGAAGTCCGTCCGGCCCTGGAGAAGATGGTCGAGACGGCCCGCGCCTTCCGCGCCTCGGCCGAGGCCGCCGAATGACGCCGGCCGAGCCGGCATCGACCAGGCGTTCGCGCCTGGTCGACATCGTGTTTCCGGGCGATACCAATCATCATCAGACCCTGTTCGGCGGGGTCGGGCTGTCCTTCATGGACAAGGTCGCGTTCATCGCGGCCTCCCGCCATGCGCCTGCCGATTTCGTGACCGCCTCCTGCGAAACCGTCGACTTCGACAAGCCCGCGCGTGTGGGCGATATCGTCGAAGCCGTCGGTCACATCGTAAGGGTCGGTCGCAGGTCCCTCGCGGTCGAAGTGGATCTTCTGGCCGAAGCGCCGCTGACGGGCGATCGCTGGCGCTGTGGTGGCGGAACCTTCAACATGGTCGCGGTCGGCGGGCTGGCCGATCCGGGCGGCGTTCTGCCGCCGCTGGATGGGGCCAGCGCACCCGAAGACGACGAAGGCATGAGCGACGTCGTCTTTCCCGACCAGACCAGCCACTATGGCAGCCTCTATGGTGGGAATGCGCTCGCGGCCATGGGCAAGGCGGCCTTCGTCGCCGCGACCCGGCACTGCCGCAAGACCGTTGTGATGGTGTCCACCGAGCGGGTCGATTTCTCCCGCCAGATCGGCACCGGCGATATCGTCGAAGTCCGGCCACGTGTCGTCGCGACCGGACGGACCTCGATCACTGTGGAGGTCGAGCTCTGGTCGGAGGATCCGCGAAAACGCGAGCGGACCCGCTGCGGAAGCGGCCGCTTCGTCATGGTGGCGATCGACGCCGATCATCGGCCGGTTTCGGCTGGGTGACGATGGCTCTCTATCCATCCACCGGGCCGCCGCAAGTCGAGGGCCATTCACGTCGAGCGCACCGAAGGCACGTCGGCGATGCGCTCGTCGATTAGTCCGGAGATATCGCGTCCAAGATGCGACAGTTGGAGATCGTATCGCCGCCTTTGCAGGAGGCGGAGATGCGGCGCAGCTCGGCGGCCAGCCGGGAAAGGTCGTCCATCTTGCGCTCGACCTCTGCTAGGTGCGCGGCCGTCAATCGGTCGACCGCGTCGCAGGGATGCTCCGCTTCGGAGGACAAGGCAAGCAGATCTCGGATCTGATCAAGCGGGAAACCGAGGGCCCGACAGCGCCGGATGAAGCGAAGCCGGTCAAGGGCGCTCTCGTCATAGGCCCGGTAGTTGGCCTTGCTTCGGTTAGGCGCGGCCAGCAGGCCGATCTTCTCGTAGTAACGGATTGTGACGACCTTGGTGCCGGTTGCACGGGCAAGATCGCCGATCTTCAGTGGTGCCATCGCCATGACTTGACCCTATAGGAACTATAGACGGCAGATAGGCGGACGAGATCAATTTTTCGAGTCCCTTGGCCATGCCCTGCTGCTCCGACGATAGCTGCTCCTCCCGTGAAGAGGCGACCGGCCGCTTCCGCGCCGTTCTCTGGATCGTATTGGGGATCAATGCCGCGATGTTCCTGGTGGAGATCGTCGCTGGTCTCGCCGCGGGATCGGCCGCGCTTCAGGCGGATGCACTCGATTTTCTGGCCGACGCGGCGAACTACGGCATCAGTCTGTTCGTGCTCGGTCTCGGAGTCCGCTGGCGAGCCGGGGCCGCCCTGGTCAAAGGGGGCTCGATGGGCTCTTTGGCCTTTGGGTCGTCGTCACGGTCGTTTGGCACGCACTCAACGGCACTGTGCCGTCTTGGGGCACGATGGGGGTCGTCGGCATCGCCGCCCTGATCGCGAACGCGGCCTGTTTCGGCCTCCTTTATGCGTGGCGCAAGGGCGACTTGACCTGCCCCAACGAAGTGGTCCAGTTTCAGTCTTAGTGCATGACGGGTGTTGGAGCTACGACCGGGGTGGCCGGC